>JAPLOE010000311.1 GCA_026692705.1 Planctomycetota bacterium | reverse complement strand
TGCGTCGACGGCTTGGCCGTCGACGCAGGCCGCGGTTTGCAGAAAAAATTGCGCTGGCTCGGTGTTCGCCGACGCGCAGATTCCCTGCAAACGGAGGCCCGCGTTGGCCGAAAGGTGCTGCGGACCATGCACCCTCGGACCCGAGCTCTCGCGATGACGGCCGCCGCGGCCGCCGTCACTTGCCTCGTCGCCCTCGTGCGCTTCCTCGAGCTCCGTTCGCCGGACGCCGAGCCCGTGCTGTACGAGCCGCGGTTGGAGAAGGCCTCGCTGGGCGAGACGTTGCTGCCGACGCGCAGCGAGCGAGTCGTCGCGCGTTCGTCCTCGACGCCGAAGCCGACGAAGACCGAGAGCACCTCAACGAAGTCAGCGCCGACTCCGGTGCTGCTCGCGCCGGGCACGCTGGAATTGCTCGTGCTCGACGGAGAGACGCCGCTCGCCGGCGCGCGCCTGACGGCCGTCGGTCGCATCGAAGGTGGCATCGACCAGGGTTTCATCGAGGAGAACGCGCATCCGCTGCTCGCGACGACGAGCGCGAGTGGCCTCGTGACGTGGCGCGAGCTCGCGCCCGACCAGTACGACCTCGTGGTGCGGCATCCCGACGGAACCGAGACGATGTGCGCGCTCGACATCCCTGAGAACCTCGGCCTCGACCGCAAGGTCGTGCGGTTCGGCACGGCCGCCGTGCACGGGCGCGTGATGTCCGACGAGGGCGAGCCGCGCGAGGAATCCGCGGTGCGCCTGCAGGTGTCGCCTGTGGGTGGCGAGCACGAGCTCGTCTTCACGACCCGCACCGACCACCTCGGGCACTTCGCCTTCGAGCACCTGCCCGCGGGTTCCGCGCTCGCAATCGACGCCCATCCGGACGCGAGCTGGCTCTCGCCGGGTCGCTCCGTGCGCGTCGAGCTCGGCCGCGGCGACGTGCATCAAGTCGAGCTCGGGCCCGCGGAACGTGGCAGCCTGTGCCGCGGCCGCCTGCTCGCGAACGGCGCACCGTTCTCGCTCGCCGTGCCGGTGCGCTGGCGCGAGGCCGAGCGCGGCTGGTACGCCGGTGGGCGCACGAGCGCGCAGGGCGAGTTCGAGCTGCGGCTGCGGCCGGGCAAGTGGAGCGTGAGCGTGCCGGGGCGCGACGGCCTCGTCGAGCTCGCCGAGCTCACGCTCGACGGCAAGGATCTCAACCGCGACCTCGAGCTGCCCGGCGGCTGCCTCGTGGTGCGCCTCGTCGACGACGCGGGCCAGCCGGTCGACGGCGCGATCACGCTGACCGACTCGAGCGGCCTGCGCACGCAACATCCCGCGCCCGCCGGCCTGACTTTCCTCGCGGGCCTTTCGCCCGGCGAATTCGCGCTCGAGGCCTTCGGCTTCGGCGAGACGCCCGTGCAGGGACGCGCGACGATCGCCGACTCCGGCGCGCACGCCGAGGTCCTGCTGCGCGTCCCGCGCGCGCTCGACTGACGCCTACCAGGTGTCGGCCGCGATCAGGCGCTCGATCGCCTTCTCCTCGCCGTCCTTCGGCCAGCACTCGAGGCCGACGTAGCCCTTGTAGCCGAGCTCGCTCACCGCACGCAGCACACGCGGCCAGTGGATCTCGCCCGTGCCCGGTTCCTTGCGGCCCGGCGTGTCGGCGACCTGCACGTAGCCAAGCTGGTCGATGCCGTCCTTGAGGCGCCCGCACAGGTCGCCCTCGGCGAGCTGCATGTGGTAGAGGTCCCAGTTGATCTTGACGTGCTTCGAGTTGACCTCGCGGCAGATGCGCACGGCCGCTTCCGAGCCATACAGGCAGTGGCCGGGATGATCGACGCGACCGTTCATCGGCTCGAGGATGAGCAGGACGTCGTGCTCTTCCGCGATCGGCGCGAGCAGCTTGAGGCCGCTCGTCACGTGCGCGTGCATCTGCTCGGTCGTCATGCCCTTCTGGTTGTTGCCCGCGACGATGGTCATCATCGGCGCGCCGATGCGCTTCGCGGCCTTGCAGGCCTCGCGCACTTCCTCGACGGCCTTCGCGTGGTTGTCGGGATTGCAGAGCCCCGGCTCGAAGCCCCAGGCCGTGAACTGCGCGAACTTCACTCCCTTGTCCTTCGCGAGCTTCTCGAGCGCCGCGAGGTCCTTGTTGCGCCACGGCCAGAACTCGATTCCGTCGAAACCGTGCGCGAGCGCGGTCTCGACGCGCTTCTCGAACGGCATTCCGCTCCACCAGATCTCGCCGTTGACCGCGAAGCGCGTCTTGAGCTTGCGCACGCGTTCGGCGAGGGCCGACGCACCGGCGGCGGTCTCCTGCGGGCTCGCGCGCAGCCGCGGGGCGGCGCACAACGCGGCGGAAGCGGCGAGCAGCGAGCGGCGATCGAGCGAAATCATCGGGAAAACTCCGGTCTGCCCGGCCTATTCATGAGGCTCGTCGCGAGAACGCGAAAACGCCGACGATGCAAGGCGCGAGGATGGTTTTGGCCAAGGGTTCCCGCGGAGCGAGACGCTTTGGCGTCTCGCGGGCGGGAGGCGACCTGTAGGTCGCTGAGGACCAAAACCACCGCAGCAACGCAGCAGCGTCGAGCGGTTTCGCGTTCGCAGCAGAGGCTCATGAATAGGGCGGGCTAAAGGTTGGCGAGGTATTCGATCAGGTCGCGCATCTCGCGGCGCGAAATGTGCTTCGACACGTCCTGCGGCATCGCCGACAGGTCGGGGCGGCGGTTCTCGACGTCGCTGGCGGCGACCTCGACGAGCTCGTCCTTGGGCGTGCGCACGACGATCGTCTCGCGGTCCTCGCGCACGACGATGCCGGCGACGTTGGTGCCGTTCTCGAGGAACAGGATCGTGCCCTGATAACCGTCGGCGATGCGGCGGTTGGGATCGCAGATCGACGCGAGCAGGTCCGCGCGCGCGAGGCGCTTGCCGACGCCGACGAGGTCGGGACCGACCTGTCCCCCTTCGCCCCACTCGATCTTGTGGCAGCGCAGGCACTCGGTTTCGGCCTTCGCACGCAGGATTTCCTTGCCGCGCGCCTTGTCACCGCCGTACAGCGAGTCCGCGAACGACGCGAGCGCCGCGTCGAACTCGCGCAGCGCGCGCAGCGACGCGAGCGACTGTCCGACGGCCGCATCCTGACGCGCTTCGGCGAGCTCGACGAGGTCGAGCGCCACTTCACGCGGCACGAGGCCGGCCGCATGGCGGCGCAGCTCGCTCGCGACGAGCGTGTCGACGCGCGAATCGGCGAGGTTCGCGAACAGTGAGTAGGCGACGCGCCGTTCGTCGACCGAGCCGTGCAGCGCGGCCTCCTCGAGCAACGGGAAGGCCTTGACGGGCTCGACACCGGCGATGGCGCGCAGCGCGGCGGCGCGCACGGCGCTCTCGGGATCCTTCACGAGCTTCGCGAGCGCGGGTTCGAGCTCCTCCGACGCGACTTTCTTCGCCGCGCGCAACGCAGCGGCGCGCACGTTCTTGTCGGCGGCGCCGTCGTTGGCGAGCTGGAGCAGCGTCGCGCCGACCGAGCGGCACTCGCTCGTCTCCACGAGCTCGATCCACGCGTCCACGACACGCACCGGCGCCTTGGCGATGTCCTTGTCGGCCAGTTGTTTCGCGAGCGCCGCGAGCCCGGACCCGTCGCGCGCGCCGATTGGCCACCACTCGCCCGTCACGGCATCGCGCCCTTGCGGCGCAGTCCACTTCGACAGCAAGTCGAGCGCTTCCCAGCGGTGCAGCTCGTCCGCATCGCCGCGCGCGGCGAAATTCGCGAGCGCCGCGGCGTTTTCGGGCTGTCCGAGCCGGAAATTCGCGTTCAGCACGCGCCGCACGAGCGGCGTGCCCGACAGGTCCTCGCGCCCCACGAGCCTCGCGAGCGCCGGCATCGCCTCCAGGATCTGCTCGTCGTAGATCCCGCGCGCCGCCTCGGTCACTACGCGCGACTCCGCGTCCCCGAGAAACTCGGCGATGTCGGCGTGCCGCAAGCGACGCAACGCCACGACGACCGCGACTCGCGCCTCGACTCCGGGCTGCGGTCCCAG
The DNA here is from genome assembly GCA_026692705.1 of Planctomycetota bacterium. Classification (GTDB taxonomy): domain Bacteria; phylum Planctomycetota; class UBA1135; order UBA1135; genus F1-120-MAGs118. Next base: position 10,058 of record JAPLOE010000311.1, on the reverse strand, counting down.
GTCGGGATCAGTGGATGCCGCGTACCTGAGATCGCTGAAATCCTTGTCCCAACTCGGTTTCCACGGTGCGCGCGCGCCGAGTGACACCAAGAACCTCACGATGGCGTTCCGGAGCACCGGATCGGACTCGCCGATCTGGGCGAGGACCGAGTAGGCCTGATCCTGCGTCTTCCAAAGGGTGATCGGCTCGATGTTGTCCGGGTAGTCGAGTCGAGCGGCCGCCTCGAAGGCCGCGCGTTGCAGCCTGCGATTCCCGGACTCGGCCGCGCGCATCACCGCGTAGGTTCCCCAGTAGTAGATTTCGTCGTCCCTCGATTTCTCCCACTCGGCGCGATGACGGATCCGGGCCGTCGCGATGAAGTGAAGCGCCGCAACTTGCACGGATATGGGTGCGTCCTCGCCGGCTAGCGGCTGCCCCCACGTCACCGGATCCAGATCGCGCGGATCCAGCTCGCACTGCTCGACGCCCCAGACGGCGTGAAGTCGCGCGAGTTCGCTGGCCTTCGAGTCCTGCGCCACGCGCAACAGGGCCTTCGTGTCGTCGCGCGTCACGAGTTCGAACTGCGCGAACTGGCGCACGCGCTGGTCGACGTGGCCGAGCCGCGCCACGAGCTCGTTCGTCTCGACGCGCGCCCAATCCTCATTGAGCATCCGCTGCGTTTCCGCGGCCTTTTCGTGCGCGACGTTCGGCTCGAGCCTGTACATGCGGCCCTTGCCGGTCTTGTTCCAGCCCTCGACCCAGTCCGAGAACCACAGCGCGCCGTCGGGACCGAAGTCGCAGTCGGTGACGAGCGTGCCCCACAGGAACTTCTCGAACTTGTCGAGCTCGAAACCCGCGCCTTTGGGCTTCACCGTGAACGTGTGGATGCCGGAGTAGCTCGCATCCCCGCGGAAGTCGCAGATGAAGAACGTGTTCGGGTGCGCGCCGCCGAGCGCGGTGCCGGGGTTGTACGTGAGCCCGCTCGGCCCGTCGCAGATGTTCGCGAGCGGCGGCACGATGTACGCGGCCTGGCCATCGAAGTGCGGCTTCCACAGGCCTTCGTCGTTCCACGGTCCGCGCAGGTTGGGCTCGGTGATCCACTGGTAGGCCTGCCGCCATCCGGCATCCATGCCCTCGACCACGTGCACGAGCCGCGCCTTGTCGCCGCCGTCGGAGTTGTTGTCGACGGTCCACAGCTCGCCGTGTTCGTCGAACACGAGCTCCTGCGGATTGCGCAGGCCCGTCGCGAAAATCTCGAGGTTCGAGCCGTCGAGGTTGCAGCGCAGGACCGCTCCGTTGAACTCGTTCTGCAGCCGGCCGCCTTCCTGCGTCGGCACGCTGAGCCCGCGGTCGCCGCACGAGAAGTACAGCTTCCCATCGGGCCCAATCCGCAGTCCGTGCAGGTCGTGGCCGATGAGCGCGAAACGCACGCCGTAGCCGGTGCTCAGGATGCGCTTCGCCTCGGCGATGTGGTCGCCATCGGCTTCCGACAGCTCCCACAGGCTCGGCATGCAGGCCGCGTAGACCTTGCCCTTGTGCTCGAGCACTCCCGCGATGATCCCGTCCGCCGTGGTGCCGAAATTGTCGGCAAAAACCGTGCTCGCGTCCGCGACGCCATCGCCGTCGGTGTCGCCGACCCACTTCACGCGCTCGCGGTCCTTGGTGTATGCGCTCTCGAACTTTTCGCCGAGATGCTTCGCGAGGTACGCGACCCGATCCTCCACCGTGCGGCACGCGAGGTCGTCGTCGAGCCAGTCCATGTGGTCGCGGATGTCGTCGACGCCGCTCTTGATGCGGTACGTCTCGGCGACATACACCTCGCCCTTGTTCGACACGTACATCGCGACCGGGTTCGCGAGGTGCGGCTCCGCGGCCCACAGCTTCACCTGGAAGCCCTCGGGCGCCTTCATGCGCGCGATCGCGTCCGCCGCCTCACCGGAAGCCGGCGCGACGTAAGGGCGGTACTCCTCGCCCTGGTTCGCCGCCGCCGGAGCCGTCCCATGCTGCGCGAGCAGCGCCGCGGCGACGAAGAGCGTGTCCATCACTCCGCGAGCTCGTGCTGGATGCGCTCGAGCAGCACCTTCGTCAGGCGGATGCCCTCGGCTTCCTCGTGCTTCGAGCCTTCGTACTCGATGCCGACGAAACCCGAATACCCGGCGGCCTTCACGATGCGCATCATCCGGTGGTAGTCGGTGTGCACCTCTTCGCCGCGCGAGTCGAACTCGTGGCTCTTCGCGCTGACCGCCTTGGCGAACGGCATGAGCTCCTCGACGCCCTTGTAGCGGTCGTAGGTCTCGCCGTTGCCGATGTTGAAGTTGCCGAAGTCCGGCAGCGTGCCCACGCGCGGGTGGTTGGCGATCTTCATCACGCCCGCGAGCCAGTCGCCCTTCGACGAGCTGCCGCCGTGGTTCTCGACGATCACGTTGAGGCCGGTCGTGTCGGCATGGCGCGCGAGCTGCACGAGCGAATCCGCCGCGCGCTTCTGCTTCTCCGCCTCGTCGCCGCCACCGCCCGCGTTGACGCGGATCGAGTGGCAGCCGAGGTACGCCGCGCAGTCGAGCCAGCGGAAGTGGTTCTCGATCGCCTTCTGGCGCTCGGCCGCGTTCTCGTGCGCGAGCTCGCCCTCGCCGTCGACCATGATCAGCAGGCTGCGAACGCCATCGCCGTCACAACGCGTGAGCAGGTCGTCGAGGTACGCCTTGTCGCGCGCCTTGTCCTTGAAGAACGAGTTGACGTACTCGATGCCCTCGATGCCGTAGCCACGCGCGACCTTCGGGAAGTCGAGGTTGGTCATCGCACCAGACCCAAGCGTGCGGTGCAGCGACCACTCCGCGAGCGAGATCCGGAACGGCTGCCCACGCTTGGTCGGCATGGACTGGCATCCCAGAGCGGCGAGTCCGGCGAGGCTGGCGGTCGAGACGAGGAAATCGCGGCGGTTGGCGTGCATGGCGTTCCTTGGGGGGCCGAGGGGGCCCCTTGGATACCAGCCGCCGAGGAAACGCGAAAGCCTTTTGGCGGGCGCGTTCAGCGCAGCTCGCTCAGGTCCTTGAGGCCCTCGAGCGATTGCTCGAGCAGCGTCTCGTGCGCGAACTGGGCCACGTCGACGAGCGTGATGGCGTAGAAACGCGCGAGCGGTGTCGCCCCCAGGTCGACCGATTCGCTCCACGTCACGCGGCAGCCTTGTTCCGTGGGCTCGAGGCGGATCGTGCCGGGCACACGAAAGTCCTCGTCGAAGCCGCCGATTTCCAGGTTCGTCGACTGCCCCACGCTGTCACCGCCGTCGGACATCGAAAGCCGCAGGCTCCCGTAGTGCCAGCACGTGTACTCGAGGCCCTGCGGGCTCGCCGCGTCGATCTCCAGCTTGCCGAGCGTCAGCGGAGTGTCCGAACCGCTGCGTTCCTCCATCCAGAGCACCGTCGCGCCGGCACCACGCTCCGCTCCGCCAAACTCGCGGTCCACGTGCTCGGATCCATCGCGCTCGAACTTGCTCCACTCGCCCCAGCGCCGCAGGTCCTCGAGCAGAGGGAGCACTTCCTCCGGGGTCGCCGCGATCTCGATCGAGGCCTCGGCGGTCCAGTTCGTCGGCTTGTTCTTCGCCCAGCGCAGCACCAGCAACGCCGCGATCCCCGCGAGCACGCCCAGCACGAGACAACCGCCACAACACCACTTCAGGAACTTCGCCATCGCCAACTCCTCCGGATTTCGGCGCACCAACGGCGCGTGCGACCCACGTTAGCAGCGCGCTGCCCGGATCAGGCCCTCGGCGTAGTCGATCCCGTCCGGCGTGCGCGAGCCGTGCCACGACAGGTACTCGCCGTCGGCGATCACGAAACGCTCGCGCGGCAGGCCCGTCGCGGAGCTGAGCTCGTCGGCGTGCTCCGCTTTGAACGAAAACGGCTCGGTGCACAGGAAAACACGCTGCGGCGCGGCCTGCGCCAGTTCCGCGAGCGTGATCTCGGGGTAGCGCTGCTCGCGCGCCGCGAACACGTTGCGGCCCCCGGCGAGCGCCAGCAACGCGTCGACAAACGTGTCGCGGTTCACGCTCATCCACGGCTGGCGCCAGATCAGGTAGGCCCACGTGACTTGCCGCGACCCGCGCGCCGCCTGCCGCACGCGCTCGGCCCGCGCCTCGATCTCGCGCGCGAAACGCTCGGCCTCCGCGCCGCGCTCGAGCGCCGCGCCGATCGACCTCACCATCTCCGCCGTGCCCGCCGTGTCCTTGGGAAACGTCGAATGCACGCGGATTCCGGCCCGTTCGAGCGCCTGCGCGTCCTCGATGCGGTTCTCCTCCTCGTTCATCAGCACCCAGTCGGGCGCGAGCTCGACGATGCGCGCCACGCGCGGATTCTTGGTGCCGCCGACCTTCTCGACCTTGCCGACGCGGTCCGCGGGATGCACGCACCACTCGGTGATGCCGACGAGCTCGTCGCCGGCGCCGAGGTCGAAGGCGAGCTCGGTCAGGCTCGGGCAGAGCGAGACGATCCTCACGCGCTCACTCCTTGGCGCTGTCCATCTGCTCGATGAACTCGTTGGCTTCCTTGATCGACTTCTCCATGTCGAACACCAGCGCCGCGACCGAATCCTCGATCGTGTCGAGCTCGCCCTTGAGCGACGCGATCGCCTGCGCGTTGAGGTTGTGCTTGAGGAACAGCACGTGGTCCTTGAAGGCCGCGAGCACCGGCTTCATCTTCGCCTCGGCCTTGCGCATCGCCGTCACCAGCTCCTCCGAGCGGTCGCGCGTGTCGGCGAGCAGCTTCTTCGAGCGCGAGCGGTAGTCCGCGTTCTGCATCTGCTCGATCTCGTCGCCCCACTCCTCGAACAGGTCGCCCGCGACCTTCTCGATCGAGTCGATGCGGTCCTTCACTTCCTTGGCCTTCTCGGAGCTCGACTCGTACTTGTCGTTGAGCCGCTCGTAGGCCTTGCCCAGCTCCTTGCCCTGGAACCCCGTCACCGCCTGGAACGCCTCCAGCGCCGACTTGAACTCCTCCTTGGCCTCCGTCTGCGCATCGCGCGCCTCCTCGACCCGGTCGACGAGGATGTCGCGCTTGTGCACGCCGAACTGCTCCATCGTCGAGTAGTACATCGAACGGCACGAGCCGAGGAAGCTCGCCAGGACAAGGAACGCGACGACGTGCAGGGTGCGCATGCGGAACTCCATGGGCCCGCAGGATAGGCCGCACGGAGCCCGCGCGCGAATCCTCACGCTACGGCGCCGTGCGCAGCAGCACCACCGGAGCGCTGCCGGAGCTCCACACGAGCGTCGCAGGCGTGAACGTGCCGCCCGAGAGCGAGACGAAACGCACCGGGCCCTCGGGCAGGCGCACGCGGAGACGACCCTGTGCATCGGCCGCGGCGCAGGAGCGCTGCAAATCCTCGGGATCGTCGTCCGTGTCGTCGTAATCCGGTCCCGTGCGCCACGACAGTCGAATATCGGGCACGGGAGCATTCGTCGTGGCGTCGAGCACGACGACTTCGCGTTCGTGCGTCGTGATGTCGAGCGTGAACTCCCGGCGTTCGGCGGGAGCGAGAACCTCCTGCTCGGGATGCTGCCAGCGCCAGCCGCGCGGCGCGCCGTACACGATGCTGCGCGGTTCGCCTGGCCGGATGCCGCCGAGGCGCGCGGTCGCGTCGTCGCCCAACGGCTCCGCACTGACGTGCCCAAGATCCGTCGCGACTCCGTCGATCCGCACGCGCACGATCAGCTCGCCCGGATACACGGTGCGCGCGTCGAGGACGTGCTCGGCGCCCAAGCCCTCGCTCACCTGCAGCGCGCCAAGTTGCGTGCCAAAGGCCTGCCAAAGCCCGTCGGAACCCGTGGGAACGCCCACGGAGAGAACGACCTGGACCTGTCCGAGCGGAAGCCCGCCGATGTCGAACGTCCCGTCTGCCCCCAGCGTGCTGGGCTGCGGTGGAAACCAAGGGAACCACTCGATCGCGGGGCCGTCGAGCGGCGTCACTTCGAGCGACGCGCGGGAAAGATCGGCGTTCGCGGGAGCGAGCAATCGGCCGCGCAACGAACCCGACGGCGGCCGGCGCAGCTCCCAGCTCTCGTTCGAGGGCAGCGAGTGCGTGAGGTCGGCCACGAGCCAGGCTCCAAAGCGCGCGCGCACCGTCCATGTGCCGGGCTCGACGCTCTCGAAGCGGAACGTTCCGCTGGCGTCAGTGCGAGTCGCACGACGGAGCGACGGCATCCTCCCATGGGGCGTGTAGACCGAAGCGCCGCGCCCCTTCGCGTGTCCGGCGAGCGGCCCGTCTGTGAGCTGGACGACGATGTCGGCGAGAGGCGTGACGCCATCGGTGTCGAGCACGCGCCCTTCGAGCGCCGTCGCGGGCGCGAAGCTCACAACGACATCGCGCGTTTCGCCAGGCGCCAGCCCTGCGACCTCGACCTCACGCGCGTCGCGCCCTTCGATGCGGACGCTGAAGCGATAGGAGCCCGGAGGAACGCCCTCGAACAACCCGCCCACCGGCGGAGGCGCACCGAGGTACAGCACGGGCTGGGTCGAGCCGAACTGGCTGCCTTGGTAGCGAGTGATCGCCAGCTCGAATGAGCCGGCGTGGAGCGCTCCGTTCTGGTCGAAGATCGACACTCGAATCCGAGCGCTGCCCTTGAGCCGCGTCCGCACCGTCTTGCCGGGCACGGCTCCCGCGAACTCGAACGGCTCGTAGTTCGGATCATCGATGCGCACGAGGTATTCACCGGGCTCGAGGCCATCGACGAAGAACTCCGAGAAGCGCCCCGGCGTGGCCGTCGTCGCGAGCCACTCGCCGCTCGGGCGCTGCACGCGGACGTGCTCGGCGCGGACCGCGGTCGGCACGTGCAGCGTCGGGTTGGCGTTGACGATCACGCGACGGCGCAGGTCCGGACCACTGTAGACGAGGTCGTGCGTCGCGACGGCACCGAGGGACAACGCGACGGTCTTCGAAGTCGCCGTCGGGCCACTGGTGTGCTGCGCGGAGAGCTTCACTTGGCGCGCGGGAAGGCCCGACAGCACGGTGAACGGCGCGGCGGCATCGTGGGCGGCGCCGACACGCACGTCGACCCGCCCGTTCGGCTTGGGAGTGACCTCGGCCGAGGCGTGCAGGTTCCAGTCGAGCCCGAGCGGCTCGCCCGCAGGATCGACGAGGCGCACGCGCAGGTCGGTCGCGGCCTCGAGCTGCACCGTGCCGAGATCGAGTGAGCTGTCGGGGGCGAGCTGCTCCCAGCGCCACGACGCGGTCACGCAGCCCGGGCTCCGTGCGTTCAGGTAGAAACTGAGCGCGGGCGGCGCGTCGAAAGCGAACTCGAAGCGGCCGTCGGCGTCGGCCTGCACGGGCGGAGGCACCTCGAAGTTCGCGGGCGGCGGTTGTGTCGCGGCGAGCTCGAAGTTCGACGTGAACTTCTTCAACTCGACCGTCGCACCGCTCGCGGGAGTTCCATCGGGCAGGAGCAGACGTCCCTGAATGCGCTCGAGGCCTTGCAACGCGCTCGCGACGGCCGCGCTCGAGCGCAACGGCTCGACGGGCTCCGTCTCGGGCTGTGCGACAACCGCCGGCGCCGGCTCGAGACTCGCCACGGCTTCGCTGGCGAGTTCCGAGTTGCTTTCGACGGCCATGTCATCGCCGCGCAACATCAACGGCACCGCGAGCGCCGCCGGTGCGACGAACAGCGCGACCAGCGCCGCCGTCGAGAGTCCCGCCGTCGGCGCGAGCACGCCGAGCTTCTGCGCCGCGAACTCGACCACCGATTTGCGCACGGCCTTCGGACCCGTCCAGCGGCTCCACAGGATCGCGCCGATCCCGGCGAATCCCGGCGGCATCGCACCGCGCAACATCCTCAAGCCGCGGTGCAGCCGCACGCGCGCGTTGCCGAGCGAGAGCCCGAACTCGCTCGCGATCTCCTCCGCGCCGCGCCCGTCGACCAGATGCCGCCGCACCACGCCCGCGTACTTCTCCGGCAAGCGCTCGAGGGCGAGCTCGACCGCGCCCGCCAGTTCACGCTCGCGCGCCGGCTGCTCGGGCCCACGATCGTCGCTCACCTCGATCGCCTCGACTTCGGCGCGCACCACCCGCCGCGTGCGCTGGCGCCGCGCCTCGTTCGCGAGGATCCCGAGCAGCCACGGCAACAGCGGCCGCGCCGCGTACCAGCTCTCGCGCTTCTCGATCGCGGCGAGGAACGTCGCCTGCAGCAGGTCCTCGGCCTCGTCGCGATTCGCCGCAAGGTGCCGCGCGACCGCGAGCAGCCGCGGCGCCGCTTCATCGAAGGCCTTGCCCAGCGCCCGCACGTCGCCCGCGCGCCGGAATCGTTCGAAATTCGCTTCGAGGTCTCGGAGGTTCATGGCGCCGTGTCTCGCGGCGAACGCCCGCGAAATTACAAGAATTCCGCCCTCCGGGCACCGGTGGCCGGGCGAGCGGTGGAAGAACGGCCCGCCCCGGTCGTACGCTGCCCCGCGTGACCCCCGCCACGGCCTCGCTCGATCCTCGTACGTTCCTGCGCAACCTGCTCGAGCAGGCGCACGCGCTCGTCCTGCTGCTGCCCGCGCTGCTGCTCCTGTGGCCGGGCGAGCGCTCGCCGCTCGAAGGCGACCCCTTCCCGATTCCGTCGGCGACTGGCATCGCGGCGGTGTGCGCGACGGTCGCGATCGCGTTCCTGATCACGCGGCGCGTGCGGCCGACCTCGCGCTGGGTGTACGCGTACCTCGGGTTCCTCGTGGTCGGCGCGCTCGCGAACTGGCGCGTCGCACCGAGCGACACGTTCTCCGCGAGCCGCGCGTTGATGCTCGCTGGCGCTTCGCTGGCGGCCTTCGCGGGTGGTGCGAGTCTCGGGGAACACGGCTGGCGCGCGCTCGTGCGGGCGCTAGTGCTGCTCGTGCCCTATGCGGTGCTTCCGGCGCTGTTCGACGGCGAAAACAACTTCACGGGACCGCTCGGCAACACGGGTTCGACGTCCGAGGTCGCGCTGCTCGGCGCCGCCGCGGGAGCGTGGCTCGCGTTGAGCGGTGACGGCCTGTGGAAGTGGCTCGGCGCGACCGCGACGGGCCTGTACGCGTTCTACGTCGGCGTCGCGCCGGTGCTTGCGGGTGCGGCCTGCCTCGCGGTGCTGCTCGTCGTGCTCGTCGCCACGATGAAGGACACGCGCAAGCTCGGCCTCGTGCTGGTCGGCCTGTGCGCGCTGCTGTTCCTCGCGGGGCGCTTCGTTCCGCACAAGCCGCAGCCCGCTTCTCCGCGTCCGGCGGAGCTCGCGCCGGGCGACGTCGGTGGTGTGGCGGTGCGCAAGTTCGTGTGGGGCTCGCTGCCCGCGATGATCGTCGACTACGGGCCGCTCGGCGCCGGAATGGGCCAGTTTCAGGCCGCTTATCCGCCCTATCGCGATCCGCAGGAGATCGAGCAGTCGAGCCACGGCCGCACGCTGCCCGCCGCGGAGACCGAGGTCGAGCACGCCCACTCCGATCTGCTGCAGGGCTTCGTCGAAGCGGGCTGGCTCGGCGGAGCGTTGTGGCTCGTGTTCCTCGGCGCTGCGGGGTTCGCCGCGCTGCGTTTCCTGCGCGATCCGTTCGAGACGCAGCGCGCTCCGCTCGGCGCCGTCGCGATCGCCGCGCTCGCCAATGCAGCTCTGCGCGAGCCGCTCCTGTGGAACCCAGCCTCGGCCGTCGCGGCGTTCGGAGTGTTCGGCGTGTTGCTCGCCTCTCCGGCGACGCCGGTCCCCGAAGGACCGCGCGGCTGGCTGCGCAGTGCGCTGGTCGGCATCGCGATCGTGTTCGTCGCTCCGCAGATCGCCGGCGGCTGGACGATGGCGCTGCACGGGCGCGCGCTCGCCAAGGCGGCGAGCTCGAACAACGCGGATTTTGCGGCCTTTGCGCTCGAATCCTGCGAGGACTCTCCCGTCGCGCTGGCGATGCGTGCGCGCGAGCGCGAGGCCAAGGCGGGCTCGACGCCGTCGAACGACGTGGCCGAGGCCTGGCGGGCCGTGCTCGCGGTCCGTCCGCACAACCTCGAGGCGCTGGTCCAGCTCGGCATCGCCTGTGCGCGGCTCGAGCGTGTCGACGAGGCGCGCGCGAACTGGAACCACGCGCTGAGCCTCGATCCGGGCCATCCGGCG
>JAPLOE010000310.1 GCA_026692705.1 Planctomycetota bacterium | reverse complement strand
CGGCCGGAGTTCCTCGCGGCCTTCGAGCGGCTGGCGGAGCTCGCGACCGCCGCGGGCGCCGAAGAAGGAGCGCGTTTTCGGCTGCACGCGCCGCTCGCGCGCCTCGGCAAGGCCGAGATCGTCGCGCGCGGGCGAGAGCTCGGCCTCGACTTCGGCCTGACGCACACCTGCTACGACCCGCTCGAGCGTGGAGGCCGCTGGCTCGCCTGCGGGCGCTGCGATGCGTGCCAGCTGCGACTGGCGGGTTTCCGCGCGCTCGGGCTCGAAGATCCGGTCGCGTACGTGGGGCAGGGCGCATGAAGCTCGTCGTCACCGGAGCCTCGGGTTTCATCGGGCGAGCGGTCGTCGAGGCGGCCATGCGCCGCGGGCACCGCGTCGTCGCGTTGTTGCGCTCCGACCGCGTGGCGTTCCCGGCGGAAGTCGAGGTCGTGCACGCCGATCTCGCGGAGGCGCACGGGCTCGAGAGCGCGCTCGCCGGGGCCGATGCGGTGGTCCACTGCGCGGCGTCGATGGGCACCGACCCGCGCGAGCAGCAGCGCGACACCGTGATCGCGACGAAGAACCTGCTCGAGGCGCTCGTGCGCTCGAACGTGCCGCGCATCGTCCTCGCCAGCTCGCTCGCGGTGTACGACCACCTGCGCGCGGGGCCCGTGCTCGACGAGGCGACGCCGCTGGAGACCGACACGCAGGCGCGTGGTGCCTACATCGAGGCGAAACTCGAGCAGGAGCGGCTGGTGCGCGAGTCCGGGCTCGACGCGCGCATCCTGCGGCCGGGCATCGTGTGGGGGCCGGGCCGCGGCTGGTTCTACCACCTCGGCGCGACGGTCGGCCGGCGCGTGTGGATCGCGCTGGCGGGCGCGGCGAAACTGCCGCTCGTGCACGTCGAGAGCTGCGCGGAAGCGTTCGTGCTGGCGGCCGAGGCCGAACGCAGTGGTTTCACGCTCAACGTGATCGACGACGGCGCGCCGACGCGCACGGGGAACGCTGCATCCGGCGCGACTCGCCGCACGTTGCCGTCCGCTCGAATACCCGAACGAGGCCGCGCGCCGCACGCTCGGCTGGAAGCCGCGTTCGTTCTGAAAGTCAGGCGCCGAGCGCTTGCGCCGCGTGGTTCGCCGCGCGCGCCGAGAGCGCCATGATCGTGAGCCCGGGATTCTGGAAGGGCGAGGTCGGGAACGCGGCCGAGTCCGTGACGAGCACGTTGGGTGCGTCCCACAGGCGGTTGAACGCGTCGAGCACGGAGTCCTTCGGGCTCGTGCCCATCGGAGCGCCGCCGGCCTCGTGGATCGCGGAGCCGGGCAGCAGCGCACCGTCCTTGGTGTAGACCATGCGGCGCGTCACGTCGTGCACGACGCGCGCGAGGAAGCTCTCGCGGCGCAGGTGGTCGACCTCGAGGCCGCAGGTGCTCGCGAGCTCGAGCAACGTGGCCTGCATGTCCTTCACCATCGCCGATTCGTTCGCGCCGTGCACGCAGCGCACGCGTGCGACCGGAATGCCCCACTTGTCCTTCACGCTTGCGTCGAGCGTGACGCGGTTGTCGAGCTCGGGCAGCATCTCGCCGACGGCCATGAAGAACCAGCCGGGTTCGATGCGGCCGACGGAGCCTAGGATCGAGTAGCCGCGCTTGAAGGGCGCGTCCTGACGGCCGTTGGCGTTGCGGAAACTCGGGAGATAGAGGCCCGATTGCGAGCCGAAATCGTAGGGGTCCGTGCGCGGCGCGCCTTCGACGGGCGCGGGACCGGCGTTGAAGACCATCACGTGGTCGGTGAGCGCGCGACCGAGCAGGCCCGAGGAGTTGCCGAGGCCCGCGGGGTGCTCCGGCGACTTCGAATTCAGCAGGATGCGCAGCGTTTCGATCGTCGAGGCCGCGAGCACGACGAGCCCCGCGCGTACCTCGTGCCGCTCGCGCTTCTCGGCATCGAAGTACTCGACACCGTTCGGCTTGCCCTGCGCGTCGACGAGCACGCGAGCGACGACCGAGTGGCTGCGCAACGTGAGCTTGCCCGTGGCGAGCGCGGCGGCGACGGGCAACGTGCGGCGGTCGGTCGTGTGGCGCACGATGCGGCACGTGGTCGCGGGGCGCTCGCGCCATGCGCCAGAGAGCGTGTCGAGGATGCGGCGCTCGATCTGCGTCAGCGGCAGCGGCTGGTCGTACACGCCGTCGGGAATGCTCGGGATTCCCGCGGGACTGCCGTGCACGCCGAGGAAACGCTCGACCTTCTCGTACCACGGCACGAGGTCGGCGTAGTGGATCGGCCAGCCGCCGCTCGCGCCGTCGTTCGGATGCAGCTCGCTGTCGCCGATGCGCAGCGCGTTGCGGCCCCACAGGTGCATGCGGCCGCCGAGCTGGCGCCCGCGGTACCAGTTGAACGGAGCGCCGGAGTCCGTCGTGTACGGATTCTCGCGGTCGTTGACGAACAGGTGCCGCGTCATGCGGCTGAACGACATGCAGCGTGCCTGCATGCCTTGGCCATCGAGGAAGGCCTTGCCGCGCGTCCAGATCTGCAGCTTCGACGTGTCCTTCTCGGGCGGCGGCGGGAAGTCGCGCGTGGGATCGAGCGTGCGCCCGGCCTCGAGCAGCAGCGTGCGCAGGCCACGCTCGCACAGCTCCTTCGCGGCCCAACCGCCTGCGGCGCCGGAACCGACGACGATCGCGTCGAACTCGGGTTCAGAGCTCATCCGCGCCTCGTGACGTAACCCCAGACCTCACCGGCGGTCCAGGCGCACAACATCGGGAACATCCACGGCGCCGAGAGCCAGAACTTCGCGCCGAATCCTCGGGCGTGCTGCGCCTTCGCGTGCCGCGCGAACAGCACGAACGGAATCAGCGGGCCGGCGGCGATGAACTTGAGGCGCTCGAGCGTCGAGACGTTGCGCGCGCGCACGTACCCGAAGAGCCGCGCCCACTGGAAACGCTCCGGCAACACACCGAGCAGGCTCGGATAGCGCGTGCGGTAGTCGACGACGGCTTCCGGCGTGAGGTACAGCGTCTCGCCACGTTCCATCAGGCGCCAGTGCACCTCCGGCTCGTGGAAGCGCGTGTGCCACAGGTCGCGCGTGAGCTCGACGGCGCGGCGCTTGTAGCAGACGTTGACGTCGCTGATCCACTCGCGCGTGCCAGCCTCGAAGGGCGGCGCGTAGCGGCTGAAATCGCAGGCGTGGAAGGCCCAGTTGAGCGGGTCGGTCGCGGCCCCGTCGATCGCTCCGCCGATCGCGGCGTGGTTCGTCGTCCGGTGCAGGCGCACCATCGTCGCGCACCAGTCCTTGCGCGGCGGCGCGCGGTCCTCGAGGATCGCGACGAGCTCGCCGGTGGCGCGCTTCAGGCCCGCGGCGCGGCGGCGATCGAACAGCTCGTGCTGGCCACCGGCGGAATTCACCGGGTGGATCGTCTGCACGGAACCGATCGAGAAAAACTGCACTTCCGGGTATTCGGGCGCGAGCTCGCCGATGTCGGGGCGCGAGTCGTCGTAGGGCGCGAGGATCTCGAGTTCCGGCGCGCCGACCTGCGCGCGCAGCGCGTTCAGGATGCCGCGCAGCACATCGCGACCCTCGACGATCGTGATCACGAGGCTCAGGCGCCCCGGCACGACGCTCAGGCTTTCCGGCGCGACGGTGGGGGAGGCGCTCGCGCTCATGCGGGCATCGTTCCCAGCACCGGCAACTTCACGACGGCGCGCGTGCGTGAGCACTCGCGCACGGCCTCGGCCACCTCGCACGCGCGTTGCCCCGCGTAACCGTCGGCGATGACGAGATCGCGCCGGCCCTTGCAGAGCAGGAGGAAGTCGTCGAGCTCCTCGCGGAACGACTGCAGCGCCGTCGTCTGCCACGAGAAGCACTTTTCGCGCAGCTGGATCCACGGATAGCGCAGCTTGGTCGTCGTGCGCGGCGCTCCGGCCTTTTCCTGCAGCACGAGCAGGTTCGACATCGGCGCGTAGGCGCCGCGCACCATGCCCTTGTCGCCGTAGGCCTCGACGAAGATGCCGTAGCCCTTCCACTCGGTCCACGTCGCCTGGTACGCCGCCGTCACGCCCGCGGGCGAGCGGAACAGCGCCAGCGCGTTGTCCTCCGAACCCGGCACGTTCCACACGCTCTCCGTCGCGACGCCGTACACCTCGCTGATCTCGCCGAGGTAGTGCCGCGCGAGGTCGGACATGTGGATGCCGACGTCCCACATCGCGCCGCCGCCGGAGATCGGCGCCTTGTACTCCCACTCGTGCGCGAACTTCGGCAGGCCCTCGTGGCCGCCGTACACGCGCAGGTGGTCGAGCTTGCCGAGGCGCCCCGACTGGATCGTCTCGCGCACGCAGCGGAAGGCTGGGTAGTAGCGCAGGTTGAAGCCGACGCCGAAGGCGCGCTTGGCGGCGAGCGCGGCGTCGACGAGTTTCTTCGCTCCCGCGGCCGTGTTCGAGGTCGGCTTCTCGAGCAGCACGTGCAGCCCGCGCGCGAAGGCCGTCAGGCAGGCCGCGTCGTGCACGTGGACCGGCGTCGAGATCACGACGGCGTCGAGGGGCACGTCGAAGAAGGCCTCGAGCGACTTCGCGACGACCGCCCCGCTGCCGGCCGCCGCCTTCGAGGCGAGGTCCGCGTTGAGGTCGTAGACGGCGGCGAGCTGGGTGTCGCGGTGCTCGCGGAGCGTCCGGGCCCGCAGTTGCCCGATCTTGCCCGCTCCGATCAGTCCGATGCGCATGGGGAGGGCCATGATCGGGCCGCGGAGGGACGGAATCAAAGCCCGCGAGCTCGCCCGAGGCCGCCGGGAGCCCCGAAACGGTGCCACGAGTCGCCGAGCACGAAAGTTCTTCGGGGCCGGCACGGAGGTAGAACCGGCCCGACCGACGTCGGGGGCTGGTACCGGGGCGGCCTCGGTGGCTGGAGAAATCCGGGAAGTGCGGGAAGCTCTCGCGGACGGCGGCGTCGAAAGGGATGTCGCAGGGAACTGCGACGGGGAACCTGAAGAGGAGCTCGACCGGGAGGGAGAGCTCCGAAGTGCGAGAAGAGCGCGTGAGACAAGCGCGCGCGACGCTGGGAGCTCGTGGGGACGGGCTCCCAGCGGTCTTTTGCGGCGGCTCGCGCGAACGCGATTTCTGGGCGGCTTCGCGCTGTTAATCGGTTTTAGGGCGGGCTAACCTCCGGCCGCGATGCAGCACGACGCGCGGATCCCGTTCGCTTCGACCTCGGCCGACGAGGGCCCGGGGAGCGTCTGGCCGGTGGCGTTGCTCGCGGGGACGACCTCGGCGAGCGTGTTCGCGGCCTGTGCGTGGGTCGGCATCGAGGCCTGCGGGTTGCGCACGCGCATCGGGTTCGGCGACTGGGTCGCGGAGCACGCGTTGTGGGGTCTTGCGGCGGGAATTCTCGTCACGTGGATCCTGCGGCTGGGTGTGCGGCTCGATCCGACGCTGGCGGAGCCGCGCGCGCGGCGGGCGGCGGCGTTGCGCCTCGCGGTGTTCGGAGCGCTGGTCGCGCTCGTGGCGCTCGCGCTGCTGTCGCGGGCGCCGCTCGCGACGTTGTTGCCGGTGCTGGGAGCGATGCTCTCGGGGCTGGCGGCGGTGCTGTGGCTCGCACGCCTGTGGCTCGGTTCGCTGCGCCGCGTGACGGAGCTGCCTCGGCTCGATCCGCTGCAGGTGGCGCCCGTGATCGCGCTCCTGCTAGCACCGCTGCAGGACGGGGGTGCCGGAGCTTCCCTCCAGCGCGCCTGGGCTGTCATGCTGGGCGGATGAGCGAAGCGAAGCCCGCGCCACGTCCCCTCGAGATTCCCGCGCCGATCGGCGAGCCGCGCGCCGATGCGCTGCGCAAGCTGGTGGCGATCGTCGACCGCCTGCGCGCACCGGATGGCTGCCCGTGGGACCGCGAGCAGACGCTTGCGAGCACGGTGCCGCACCTGATCGAGGAAGTGCACGAGCTCGCCGAAGCCGTGGAAACCGGCGATCTCGAGCATGCGGTCGAAGAAGCCGGGGACGTGCTCATGGGACTCGTGCTGCTCGCGCGCATCGCCGAGCAGGACCAGCGTTTCGACCTCGCGACGGTGGCGCTCGGCGTCAGCGAAAAGCTCGTGCGGCGGCACCCGCACGTGTTCGGCGACGTGGTCGCGGCGGATGCGAGCGAGGCGCTGCGCAACTGGGACGCGATCAAGCGCAAGGAACGCGAGGACAAACAGGCCGACACGAGCGCGCTCGCGGGCGTGCCGGTCGCGTTGCCGGCGTTGCAGCGCGCGCAGCGGCTGGGCTCGAAGGCGCTGAGCGCCGGATTCCGCTGGGACGACGTGAAGGGAGCGCTCGCGAAGTTGCGCGAGGAGGTCGACGAGCTCGCGGCGGAGATCGAGGCGGCGGGCCTGCTCGCGGAGCGCGAGGGCAAGCCGACCGACGAGCAGCGTGCGCGGCTCGAGCACGAGCTCGGCGACGTGCTGATGGCGGGCGCGTTCCTCGGCAACTACCTCAAGCTCGATCCGGAGCGCGCGACGCGGGCGGCGCTGCGGCGCTTCGACTCGCGCTTCCGCGCGATGGAGAAGGATCTCGGCCGTCCGTTCAGCGCCTGCACGCTCGACGAGATGATGGCGGCCTGGCGCAAGGCGAAGTCGCTCGAATGAAGCGAGCGCGCCCGCCGCGGTGGCGTGCGCGCTCCTGAAGTTGGATTTCGGCCTCTTTTTCGGCCGAAAACGGCCCGTGGGCTACTTGCCGGCGGCCTTGCGGCGTTCGGCGGCGGCGCGTTCGGTCTTCTCGCGCTCGGCGACGAGGTCCTTGGCGAGGAACTCGATCTCTTGGGCGCTCAGGATCTTGCACGACGACTTCAGCATCGTCACGAAGTGCGCGATCTCCTCCTCGGCGGAGGGGAAGCCCGTGTTGCCCTTGGGGCCGTTGCTGTGGCAGAGCTGCTCCACGGCGCGCCAAAGTGCAGGAAAACCCGCTTGTTCTCGGCCTTCGCGCGCGCGAGCGCAGCTTCGCGCACCGCCGTCGCGACGAGCGGCGTCGCCTCGTGCTGCGTGAAGAACTCGAGCAGCAGCTTGGGATCGTGCGCGCCGTCCTTCTCGAAGTGGCCGGTCTCGCTCTGCGCAATCGGCTTGCCGTCGCCGTCGAGGATCGTGAGGTAGGGCACGCCTTGGTCGAGCGTCGCTCCGAGCGCCTTGACGAGATCGAGGTTCTTGTTCGCCTTGCCGATGTCGACGTGCACGACCTCGTACTCGTACATCAGCTTGCGCGAGAGCTTCGCGTCCTTGCGGCACGTGTCGTGCAGCTTGATGCACCAGCCGCACCAGTTGCCGCCCCACTGCACGAGCACACGCTTGTTCTCCTTCTTCGCGCGCGCGACCGCGGCGGCGACGTCGGCGGTCGCGTCGGCCTTCTCGTCGTAGACCGCGGGCTTGGGCTCGGGCTTTTCCTGCTTCGCGGGCTCCTGCGAGCTCGCGAGCGCGACGAAACCGGTGGGGCAGAGGAGCAGCGAGAGGGTGAGGGCGAGGCTCAGCTTCATGGGGGCGATGCTACCTCCGGCCGCGGCGAACGACCGCTCCCGCCGTTTTTCCCACCGCTGGCTCCAGCGCGCAGGAAACCTCTCGCGGCACGGCCTTCCGTCTGGTGCGATGGGTTCCCATGGCACCGATCGTCCGAGTCCGCGACCTGTACAAGTTCTTCGACCAGCGCGAGGCCGCCGCCCCCGTGCTCAAGGGCGTCACGTTCGACGTGGAGCCCGGCGAGTTCGTGTGCGTGATGGGGCCGAGCGGCTCGGGCAAGTCCACCTTGCTGCACATCCTGTCGGGGCTGGATTCGGCCGATGGCGGGGCGGTCGAGCTCGCGGGCAAGAACCTCAAGGAACTCAGCGACGGCGAGCGCACGCTGCTGCGGCGCCTGCAGGTCGGCTACGTGTTCCAGTTCTTCAACCTGCTGCCGAACCTGACTGTGCTCGAGAACGTCGGGCTTCCGCTCGCGATCCAGGGCGAGCACCCGTCGACGAAGGCGGCCGAGCTGCGTGCGATGCTCAAGCGCCTCGGCCTCGAGGGCAAGGAAGGCCAGTTCCCGCACCAGCTCTCGGGCGGCGAGATGCAGCGCACGTCGATCGTGCGCGCGCTCGCGGGCGGGCAGCCGTTGCTTTTGTGCGACGAGCCGACCGGCAACCTGTCGCAGAAGGCCGGGCTGGAGGTGATGCGCATCCTGCGGCAGGTGTGCGACGAGGACCGCCGCACGGTCGTGCTCGTGACCCACAATCCGCGCGACGCAACCTTTGCAGACCGCGTGCTGTTCCTCGTCGACGGGACGCTGGACCCCGCCCAGGCCCTGCGCGGGCCGAACCTGACGGTCGAGCAGGTCCACGAGCGGCTGGCGGTGCTCCACATCTGATCGGGCGCGGCGTGCGTAGTCGGGACGGACGCTGGACGGAGGCGTATCCTGCCTGCCGTTCCGTTCGACCTGCCCCGAACTAGGAGATAGCAAATCATGAAGAACTGGATCCTCCCTACGCTGGCCGCCGCCAGCCTGCTCGCGTTCCCCCTGCTCGCCCAGGAAGGCGGAAAGGGCGGCGACAAGCCCGCGCCCGAGAAGCAGGAGAAGAAGGACGAGAAGAAGCCCGAGCTCTACAAGGTCGGCGTGAAGGTCGACGAGACCCTCAAGCTCAAGGACATCGAAGGCAAGGAGCTCACCTTCAAGGACCTGCAGGGCAAGGTGGTGTTCATCCACTTCTGGTCGATGACCTGCCCCTACGAGATCGTCGCCGACCCCAAGGTCGCCGAGCTCGAGAAGCGCTGGGCCGGCAAGGACGTGATCGTGCTCGCGATCAACGCGAACTCGACCGAGATCGGTGCGACGCCGCCGGCGGACAAGTCGGGCTACGACAAGATCCGCGCGCACCTCAAGGAGAAGAAGCTCGACATGCGCGTGTTCGTCGACCACGGCAACAAGCTCGCGGACCTGTTCGACGCGCAGTCGACGCCGCACTGCTTCGTGCTCGACAAGAAGGGCGTGGTCGTCTACACGGGCGGCCTCGACGACGATCCCAAGGGTGACAAGGGCGAAGCGACCCAGCAGTACGTGCGCGACGCCGTCGAGGCGACGCTCGAAGGCAAGGAAGTCAAGGTCAAGACTTCCAAGCAGTACGGCTGCGGCATCAAGCGCGTTCGCGCCGGCACGTAAGCCTGCCACTCCACAGGACCCGCCATGCGCACGCCGCTTCCGAGTTTTCTGATCACCCTCGCGCTCCTCGCTGGAGCATGTGGGGATGGGGGATCGGATGCGGCTGGCGCGGCCGGGACTCCCGGTGCGAAGGCGGCGGCCCTCGAGGTCGTCGACTTCGCGAAGCTGGAGCAGGTGCTCGCGAGCCATCGTGGGCACCCGCTCGTCCTCAACCTGTGGGCCACGTGGTGCGGCCCCTGTGTCGAGGAACTGCCGGAACTGGTCGAGGTCGCGCACGCGCACGAGAAGCGCGGCGTCGCGACGTTGCTGTTGAGCTACGACCTCCAGATCCCCAAGGCCGATGCCACGACGATCCTGCCGCGAGTCGCGCGGTTCGTCGAAGGCCGCAAGTACGACCTGCCGGTGCTCGTGTACGACGCGCCGGACCAGGAAGCGATCAATGAGCGTCTCAAGCTGCCCGGGCACATCCCGGTCACGCTCGCCTTCGACAAGGACGGCCGCGAGGTCGACCGATGCGAAGGCGAGGCGGACCGGGCGCGCTTCGAGCAGCTGTACGGGCGCGCTCTGGGGAACTGAATCACCACTACATGGGTCTCGCCGCCATCCTGGCGCGCCGCAGCCTCTTCCAGAGGCCCGGCCGCACGCTGTTTTCGATCCTTGGAATCGCCGTCGGCATCGCGACGGTCGTCGGGATCTTCACGCTCGACCACAACACGCTGATCCTGCGCTCGCACTCCGACGACCCGGACTGGCAGGCGGAGATTCAGGTCGCGCCCAGCGCGCAGGTGAAGAAGCCGCGCGAGGAACTCGAGCAGGTCAAGGGCGTCGCCCAGGTTGGTGGGGATGTCATCGCTGTCGATATAGGCGTTGGCCTTGAATTCCGG
>JAPLOE010000309.1 GCA_026692705.1 Planctomycetota bacterium | reverse complement strand
TGTTCGACCCGCCGCTGCCGCCAGATTGGCTCTGCGCGAGGTTCGTCGAAGTCAGCTCGACCAAGGGACTTCCGGTGCCGACCGGGATGTAGGCCTGGACCCAGCCATCGGTGAGGTAGCCGGTGTAGCTCGGCAAATAGCCGCGCGTGACCAGCGTCGAGTACGCGGTCGCCCAGACGGTGGAGAGCGGCGCGCTCGCGAGGTAAGTCGCGTTGTAGGCGAGGATGGCTTGGTTGAGGACCTTCAGTTCGGCGACGGTCTCTTCGCGGCGCGCTACGCCGACGTCGACCACGATCGACAGGTCGTCGGACGTGCCGTAGGTCGCATCCTCCGCGCGGCTCGCGATCGTGAGCTGGTCACCGGCAACCGTGAAGCGGTAGCTGCGCGACCACGCGTCGACCTCGAAGCCGCTCGAACCCGTGAGCTGGTCGGTGACCGCGCCGCCGAGGTAGGGTCCACCCCAGCCGGAGGCGCCGGTGTCGACCATCAGGTTCGAGATCGAGGTCGGGATCGTGCGCGTGTCGCGGAAGAAGTCGAGTGCCGCGTCGCCGAGCACCTGCAGCTCTTCGCGCGTCGCCTTGCGGGCCTTGTAGGTCAGGACCTTCGCGGTCACCGGAATCGCTGCGCCGGCGAGCACCGCGACGATCGCGATCGCGATCACGAGCTCGATCAGCGTGAAGCCGCGGCGGGCGAGCGTGCGCGAACTCGACTGAAGATGGCAAGGGGTCATCCGAGGGTCTCGTAGAGCTTGAAGATCGGAGCGAGGGCCGCGAGCAGGATGAAGCCGACGATGACGCCGGATCCGACCAGCAGCGTGGGTTCGAGCAGCGCGAGGAAACGCCGCACGATGCGCGGCACTTCCTCGTCGTAGTAGGCGGCGAGGCGCTCGAGGCAACGGTCGAGCTCGCCGGACTTCTCGCCGACGGCAACCATCTGCAGGAGCATCGGGTCCATGCCCGGCTCGTGCTCGAGGCCTTGCGTGATCGTCTGGCCGCGCCGCACGCGCTCGCAGACGCGTTCGAAGGCCGCACCGAGCGAAGCATTGCCGCAGGTCGAGCCCGCGACGCGCAGCACGGTGAACACGTCGCATCCCGCTTCCTGAAGCAGACCCGCGGTGGCGGAAAAGCGCGAGGTGGCGAGCTGGCGCGCGACCTTGCCGAAGCCCGGGATGCGCAGCACGAACGCGTCGATGCGCTCGCGGCCGAGCGCGGTCCGGCGCGCGGCGATGAAGCTCGCGATGCCGGCGCCCGCAGCGAGGCCGATCCAGAGCGCGTTGCCGACCACGAAGTTCGAGACGGCCATCACGAAGCGCGTCTCGTCGGGCAGGTCCTCGGGACCACCGGGGAACAGCGTGAGCAGGCGCGGCAGCACGAAGTACAGGAGCAGCAGCACGAGCCCGACGAGCGAGAGCATCAGGAGCGACGGGTAGATCAGCGCCTGGATCGCCATGCCGCGGATGCCGCGCGACCATTCGAGGTATTTCGCGAGGCGCAGCAGGACCTTGTCGATCGAGCCCGAGGCCTCGCCGGCGCGCAGCGAGGCGCGGTAGATGTCGGGGAACGAGCGCGGATGGCGATCGAGCGCCTCCGACAGCACGAGACCGGAACGCAGGTGCCGGACGACGTCCTCGAGCACGGCCCGGCTGGCGGGGCGCGTCATGCGCTTCGCGATGCCTTCGAGGCCCTCGACGATGTGCACGCCGGCGCCGCTGATCGTGGCAAGCTGCGTCGTGAGCGAGATCAGGTCGACGTGATTCAGGCGCGCGCCCGAGGCGACGCGGTGGCCGGTGACGGCCTTGGCGCTCGCGAGCGTGACGCCGCGCGACTCCAGCTCGCGGTCGAGCTCGAGCTCGTCGTGCGCGTTGGCGCGCCCGACGACGAGCGCGCCGTCGGCGCCGATCGCCGAATACTCAAACGTGGGCACGCTCTTCCTTGCTGAGCCTGTGGCTCTTGTGGATGCGTTCGACCTCTTCGATCGTCGTCACGCCGTCGCGCACCTTCTCGCGACCGTCCTCGAGCAGGTCGACGAAGCCGTTCTCGACCGCGTGCTCGCGCAGCGCGATCAGGTCCTTGCCCGAGCGCAGCAACTGCGCCATGCCGTCGTCGGGCAGGAACAGCTCGCTCAGCGCCGAACGGCCCGAGTAGCCCGAGCCGCGGCAGCGCGAGCAACCCGTGCCGCGCCGCAGCTTGCCGGGCTTGCCCTCGAGCCAGATCAGCTCGTCCGCCGTCGGCATCACCGCCTGCCCGCAGCCGACGCACACGTTGCGCACGAGGCGCTGCGCGAGCACGCCGATCAGCGAGTCCTCGACGAGAAACGGGTCGACGCCGAGGTCGATCAGGCGCGGCACGGCGCCGATCGCCGTGTTGGTGTGCAGGGTCGAGAACACGAGGTGCCCCGTCATCGAGGCCTTGATCGCCATCTCCGCCGTTTCCTTGTCGCGGATCTCGCCGACGAGGATCACGTCGGGGTCCTGGCGCAGGAGCGAGCGCAGGCCTTCCTGGAAGCCGAAGCCGATCGACGGGTCGACCTGCGACTGGCGCACGAGCGGCAGGCGGTACTCGACCGGATCCTCGATGGTCGCGATGTTGTCGTGCACCGCGTCCATCTCGGCCAGCATCGAGTACAGCGTGGTGGTCTTGCCGGAGCCCGTCGGGCCGGTGACGAGGAACAGCCCGTGCGGGCGCTCCTTCACCTTGCGCAGCAGGTTGAGCAGGCGCTGCGAGATGCCCAGTTCCGCGAGGTGCAGCGCGACGGCGCCGCGGTCCAGGATGCGCAGCACGACGTTCTCGCCGTCGGCGGACGGCATGATCGAGACGCGCATGTCGACGTGGCGCTCGTCGACGCGCACGCGCAGGCGCCCGTCCTGCGGGCGGCGGCGCTCGGAGATGTCGAGGTTCGCGAGGATCTTGATGCGGCTCGTGATCGCGTCGGTCACCGCGCGCGGCAGGTTCTCGCCCTGCTGCAGGATGCCGTCGATGCGGTAGCGCACGCGCGTGACCTTCTCCTCGGGCTCGACGTGGATGTCCGTCGCGCCGCGGTGCACGCCGTCGATGAGCATCGCCAGCGTCACGTTCTCGACGGGGAACTCGTCCTCGAGCGCTCCGGGCGAGACCTCGAGCGCGTCGAACACCTTCGCCACCTGGCCCTCGCGCTCGGGCAGGTGCTTGCGCATCAGCGCGCCAAGATCCGATTCCGTCGTGACCGCGAGCCGCAGCGGGTAGGGGAAGCGGCTGCGCACGCCCGAGAGCCGTTCGGGGCTGTCGGGGTCGACCATCGCGACGAGCAGCTGCTCGCCCTCGAGCCGGATCGGGAAGGCGCCCGTCGACTGCACGAAGTCGCGGTCGATCGAGGCCAGCACGAGCGGGTCGGGCTCGATCTGCGACGCGCGCAGGAACGGCACGCCGAGGTCCTCGGCCACCAGTTCCGCGATCGTCTCGACGCGCACGAAGCCCAGTCCGACGAGGATCTGGCCCAGCGGCCGGTAGGCGCGCTTCTGTTCGGAAAGCGCGACCCCGAGCTGGTTCGAGCTGATCAGGCCGCGTTCGAGCAGCCTGTCGCCGAGCCTGGCCTTCGTCGAGTGGACGCTCATTTCCCGTCGCGTTGCGCGTGCGACTGCACGCCCGTCTCGGAGATGCGCTCGGAGTACTCGCGCTTGAGGATGCCGTTGAGCAGCTCGGCCTCCTCGGGCTGCACGATGCGCGGCGTCAGGAACACCAGCAGCTCGCGCTTGTCGGCCGTGTCGTTGTCGCTGCGGAACAGGCGCCCGAGCAGCGGGATGTCCATCAGCCCCGGCATGCCCTTGTCGACCTGCGTGCGCTTGTCC
>JAPLOE010000308.1:12031-16989 GCA_026692705.1 Planctomycetota bacterium | reverse complement strand
ATTTTTCTGGGCTCAGTATTCTTCGCTCGCCCCTACACGCCCAGCGTCGCGCGCAGGAACCAGCCGTTCTTCTCGTGCTGCTGGAGGATGCCCGTGAGCAGGTCGGCGGTGTCGACGTCGCCCGACTCCTCGGCCATCAGGCGCGTGTCGCGCAGGCCTTCCGAGTACGCGTCGAAGCGCGCGATCAGGAGCTCCGCGAGCTCGACGTCGCGCTGCACCTCGACCGGCAGCTCCGCGAGGCGCGAGCTGCGGGCAGCGATGCGCGCGGTGCCGCAGGCCGTGCCGCCGAGGATCACGGCGCGCTCGGCGAGCTCGTCGTTCCACTGCGCGACCTGCGCCGCGAACGTGTCGAGCAGCGGATGCAGCGTCGGGAACGTCGCGCCCTTCACGTTCCAGTGCGCGACCTTGACCTGCGAGTGCAGGTCGACACCTTCGGCGAGGCGCTCGTTCAGCGAAGCCACGATGCGCTCGCGCGAGGCCTCGTTGAGCGCGCTGGGCGTCGACGTGCGGACGGCGAGGCTGGCGACGCTGCTCTTCACGGTGGCGCGAGTCATGGCCTGAGCTCCCTGCGTCGTCGAAACCTCCGGCGCGGCCGCCGACGCTGCGACCGCGAGCCGTGCCGTGGCGCTCGTCGCCTTCACGGCGACGCGCGCCACGGCAGCCTGGACCTGCTCGCTCCCCGCACCGCCTCACCAGCGGAACTGGCGCTTGCGGGCGAGGAGTCGACGGTCTCGAGTAGCTCGCGCCGCGCGGGTCCTCACGGTGCGATTGCTCCGCAGGAGGCGCGGTCGCTGTGCGTAAGACCGCGCCTTCCCGCGTCGCGCGAGGGCGTAGAGCGCTCGCCGTCCGGCGCCGCCAGGCGACGGCGCAACCAGAGCCTGGAGAGCTCGTGAACTCAGTTCCTCACGCGCTCTCAGCCTGCGAGCGTCGGCTGGCCCGGCTTCCAGTTGCACGGGCAGAGCTCGTCGGTCTGCAGCGCATCGAGCGTGCGCAGCACCTCGTCCACCGAGCGACCGACCGACAGGTCGTGCACGCTCACGTGCCGGATCACGCCCTCGGGGTCGACGATGAAGGTCGCGCGCAGCGGGATGCCTTCCTGCCGGTGGAGGATGCCGAGCGACTGCGACAGCTCGCGCTTAAGGTCCGCGAGCATCGGGTAGGGCAGTTCCTTGAGGCCGGGGTGCTGGTTGCGCCACGCGAGGTGCACGTACTGCGAGTCGCAGGAGAAGCCGAGCAGCTGCGCGTCGCGCTCGCGGAAGTCCTGCGCGCGGCGGCCGAACTCGGCGATCTCGGTCGGGCACACGAACGTGAAGTCGAGCGGCCACGCGAAAAGCACGAGCCACTTGCCCGGGTAGGCATCCTGCGCGATCTCCGCGAACTCGGAGCCCGCGGTGCGCGAGACGCAGGCCTGCAGGCGGAAGTGGGGGAGACGGTCACCGACGGTCAGCATGGGAGGGTCCTCGTGGAGAGTTTCTGGGAGCCTGTGGCGCGGATCCTGGGATCCGGCGTGGATTGGACAAGGTCTAAACTATGGGTATTTCCCGAGCGAACTGGAGTTCTGGCGGAGTGGGGCGGCTCGGCGCTCGCACCCGCGGTTGCTCGCGAGGCTCTAACCCTCGCGCCGCCGCGAGCGCCGCCGGCCGCGCAGCACGACCTGGAACTCGCTCACGTCGAGGCCCGGCAGCTCCGGCACGCCCTCGACCCGCAGCGCGTCCCACGGCACGTCGACGATCGCACCGCTCGCCTCGTCGACGAAGTGGTGGTGCGGCTCGACCTTGGGGTCGTACACCACGCGGCCTTCGCTGAGCACCAACTCGCGCAAGAGCCCCTTCTCCACGAACAGGTGGAGCGTGTTGTAGACCGTCGCGCGCGACACGACCGGCAGCCGCGCCGCCACGACCTCGAGCACCGTGTCCGCTGCCGGATGCTGGTCGGTGGCGAGCACGTACTCCGCGATCGCGAGGCGCTGGGCGCTCGCCTGGATGCCGTGCTCCTCGAGCCTGCGGCGGATGTCGGCCGATTGCGTCATCGTTCTTAGACTAAGTCTAACCCTCGGCGCTCGCAAGCGCGCTTCTTGAGCCGAGTCCTCCGACGGCTCGCTCGCTCGCTCCTGCGCCGCCCTGGAAACAAGGAGGCCCGGGCCATTGCGCGGCCCGGGCCTCTCTACTCATCCCTCAAGCCCGATTCAGTTCAGCTCGACGCGCACGCGGTTGCTCGCCGTGCCGAGCGCCGGGTTGCTGCCGAGCGTGAGGCCGATCGCCTGGAAGTAGACCTGCGTCTCGGGCTGGCCGGGGAGCGGCAGCGAGAACGTGCCGATGCCGGCGGCGTTGAGCACGATCAGCGGGCTGTTGATCGCGCCACACTGCGGCACGAGCAGGTTGCCGAGCGGCAGGAGGGCCTGATTGTTGTAGACGACGTCATCGTTCGAGTCGGTCGGGCAATCGAGCCAGCCCTGGATGATCGCGACGTCGTTGGGCATGCCCCGGACGATGAAGTTGAGCGTCGCTCCGGCGGGGAGGTTGCCGGTGCGGTCCACGTTGAGCGCCTCGAGCGTCATGCCGAACTGCGGCGGCGTGCAAGCCTCGTCGCCACCGCGGTCGGGGATGAGCTTGCCGTCGCGGTTGAGGTCGACCAGGCGCACGTGGCCATCGACGTCCGTGCGAACGTCGCAGGGCAGCCAGGTCTGGCCGACGAGGATCATCGAGATGCCGGGCTCGATGTCCTTGGCGCTGCCCGATTCCGCCTGCACCGCGTTCGAACGCAGGTGGAGGTCCGGCGTCGGCGTCGTCGGGCTGACGAAGCCCTGCGCCCGGCCCTCGAAGTTGCCCGACAGCATCACGAGACGCGTGGTGCGCGGCGTGAGGAAGCACGGGACCGCACCCGGCGTGCCGGGGAAGTTGCTCGGGGCGACCCCGATGACGTTCTCGATGTCCGAGTTGGACAGGAACACGCTGCCACCACCGCAGAACGAGTCGACGTCCCACGTCGGCGGGAACGCCGGCGGGCCGCCCGGCTGGACCGCGGGCGTGTTGATCCGGTCGTGCTCGATGATGCAGTTGCGGACGATCATGGCCGTGCGCTCGGCACGCGGATCGGCGTTGACAGCAACCGGTGTTGCCTGATGGTGCACCACGTGCCGGTCAGGCCCCATGCAGAAGTCCCGCGCGCGGTAGATCGTGTTGTTGAAGAGCGCGGCCCCGCCCTCCTGCGAGAACACGTGCTGCTCCTGTTCCCACAGGAAGTTCGAGAGGATGCGCGGGCGCGCCCAGCCGGACGACCCCTGAATCTGGATCCCGGTCTCCTGCTCGTGCATGCGGTTGCCGCGGATCAGCGTCGAGTCCTCGCGCGTGGGGTAGACGGTGATGTAGATGCCGCGGCTCGAGGGGCCGTTGTCACCGAAGAAGAAGTCGCCGTGGCGGGAGATCTCGTTGTTCTCGATCACGTACTGCGTCGGTGCCGAGGTGTTCGAGATGATGCGAATCCCCGTGCCGCCGCCCGCCACGCCGCCCGGCGGGGTCGGGTTGGGGAACACCTGCTGGAACTTGTTCTCGGTGATCACGCAGTCGCGGATCTCGGTCTTGATCGGCTTGTCCGAGGTGACGCTCGGGACTCGCAGCTCGACGCCGGTGCCGCCGTTGCGGATCGTGAAGCCCTGGATGATGCTCGCCGGCATGATCCCGCCGGAGTAGAAGCGCGGGCCTTCGCTGTCGACCACCAGAATCGGGTTGCCGGTCATGCCGCCGTCCAGCGCGATCTCCGCGTTCGAGAGCGTCTGCAGTTTCACGCCGTGGGCAGGCAGCCGCAGGTTGGAGACCGGATACGAAGTGACCGCGGTGCCGTTGTCCTTGACGTTGAACACGACCGGGAACACCGGCGCCGCGTTGAAAGCCCAGAGCATGTCGTTCACCGCCGCCGACACGTCGTTGTAGGGCTGGCCGATCGTCCCGAGCAGCGGATTGCCGCCCGTGCCCCAGCGCGTGCCGCCGAACGGGCTGGCCGGATCGATGTAGATGATGTCGCCGGTGGTCCACACGAGGCTGTGGTTGCCGGCCTGCGCCAGCGCACACGGAGCCGCGGAGAGCACCGAGGTGCCGAGGAGAATCGCGAAGCCCAGACCGCGGACGACGCGACGGAGCGACACGCGCGGAGTTTCGGACTTGGTTCCGACGGAGACGGAGGAGTGCATGGTTGTTCTGTCCTTCGAGGAGGCGTTGAGGAGTTCCGATCGAGCGACCCGCGCGCGTCGGTCGTGGGCTTCACGCGGAAGAAAGCCGCTGAAATCCCAGACGTTTCGCCACTTCGGTCGCTCGGCGAGGCCAGCCCGGCCCCGCCGCAACTGAAGGCGTGACGCCCGCCCGATCCCGCCGCGGAAACCCGCCGAAAAAAAGCACTGGCGCGCGCTCCACGCAACGCTCGCTCGACGGCGCCAGCACGGACGGAGCTCGACTTCGCGGCTATCGTGGCTCCGAACATGCGGTCACCGCGAAGCTCCTCCGCTGCTGCGCGTCCCACCTTTCGCACCGGGGCTCGCGGAGGCGAGACAGAGGACTTCGACCCGCGAAGGGTCGACTTGCCACGCGAGCGCGCGAGCTTCGTTTCATGAGTCCGAAACCGACACGACACGCGAGAGCTGCGGCGACTTCGAAATCCGTGGCGCTCCTCAAGGCCACCGTGCTGATGCATGCGCTCGCGCTCGCGACGCTCGGCTGGATGCGCACTGTGGGCGGATATGAACGGATCGAGACGCTGCCCATCGCGTTCGTCTACGCGCTGGTGGCGCTCACGCTCGGCTTCGTGGGCCTGCGCAGCAACCGTGCCGGCCCCGCATCGGTCGGCATGGTGCACGGAACGCTCGTGCTCGTGGCGCTGGTCCTGTTGGCGATGTGAGGCCCAAGCTCGCGAGGCGCTGCAGGGTGCGGTCGCAGTCGGCGCGGGAACGGTCGCCGGGCGCGGGTCGC
>JAPLOE010000308.1:4482-11989 GCA_026692705.1 Planctomycetota bacterium | reverse complement strand
GGGGAACCGGACGGGCGGGCCCGAGAGGGGGTTCGACCGGGCCGTCGAGGACTTGGGGAGAAGCAAGAACACACACGGCGGGGCCGGAGGTCCGGTCTCGGGCGGCGAGGCGCTGCAGGCGGGGCAGGTGAGGGCCCTGGAGGCAGCGCTCGGGCGCGTCACGGGAGCACGGTTGCGGCCGGGGCGGCGGGCGAGGCTCGTCGCGGAGGTCGAGGCGTGGCTCGCTGACGGCGGCGTCGCGTTCGAGGAGCTGCTCGCGCGCGTCGAGCGCGGCGGGCCGGAGCAGGACTGGCTGGTCGGGCTCGCGACGGTGCACCGCACGGAGTTCTTCCGCGAGCCGGAGGCGCTCGTGCGCGTGCGCGACGAGCTGCTGGAGCAGCTGGCGGCGGCGGGCGCACGCAGCGTGCGGCTGTGGAGCGCCGGGTGCGCGAGTGGCGAGGAGGCTTACTCGCTGGCGCTGGCCTGCGCGGAAAAGGCCGGAAAACTGGGGCTCGAGCTGGAAGTGCTCGGGACCGACATCGACGTGGGCTCGCTCGAGCGCGCGCGGCTGGGCATCTACGCGGAGGAGGCGCTGCGCAAGGTCGCGCCGGAGCTCGCGGAGCGCTGGTTCGTGCGCGGGCGCGGACGTTCGGACGGGCTCGTGCGCGTGCGCGAGGAGCTGCGCCGCAGGGTGCGCTTCGAACGCCTCAACCTGATCGGCCCGGCCTGGGTCGTGCCCGGGCCGTTCGACGCGATCTTCTGCCGCAACGTCGCGATCTACTTCGCCGCGGCGACGGGCGCGCAGGTGCTCGAGCGGCTGCACGGCGAGCTCGCTCCGCACGGCTGGCTCGCGCTGGGGAGCGCCGAGAGCGCACGGGCGCTGCCGAGGCACTTCGAGGAACTGGGCGAAAGCGTGTGGCGGCGCGCGGAGCCCGCGGCATTGCGCAAGTCGGCCTGAGGCACGCCCGTGAGCCCGCCCGCGGGCCGCTTTCGGGAACGGCGCGCCGGCCCGGCAAAGGTCGGCGCGTGGGGGAACACGAAAGAAGTTCCACCCATGGCGATCCTCTCCACTTTTGCGTCCGACGGCGTGCTCACGCTGCGGGTCACCGGCCGTTTCGACTACCAGGCGCGCGAGGAATTCGAGCGCACGTGGCGCGAGACCGGCGGCATGCCCTCGCGCTACGTCGTCGACCTGCGCAGCACCACGTACATCGACAGCTGTGGCCTGGGAATGCTGCTCGAGCTGCGCGCGAACGCGAAGTCGATCGGCGTCGGCGTCGCGCTCGCGGGGGCCAGCACGGCCGTCGCGCGCACGCTGCAAGTGGCGCAGTTCGGGACCTACTTCGAGGTGGCGTGATGGAACGAGGTGCGGAAGCGGCGAGTGCGGGCTGGAAGCTCGAGCTCGAGTACGACGGAACGCAGTTGCGCGAGGCGCAGCCGGTGCAGCTGTGCGAGGCGGCGCTGCGCGAGGCGGGCTGGGACGACGAGGCCGCGGGGGACGCGGCGCTGCTCGTCGCGGAGTTGTGGCACAACGCGCTCGAGCACGGCGTGCTCGGGCTCGATTCCGGAGTGAAGGAACGTTCGGGCGGGTTCTCCGCCTACTACGTGCAGCGCGAGAAGGCGCTGGCGAGCCTCGCGGAAGGCCGCGTGCGGATCTCGCTCGTGCGCGAGCGTGCGCGCCGCGGCGACCGGCTGGTCGTGCGGGTCGAGGATTCCGGTCCCGGCTTCGTGCGTGCGCCGCTGCCGCGCCGCGGGAACTTGCGCAAGGGCGGGCGCGGGCTGCTGCTCGTCGAGTCCTTGTGCGAGCAGCTCGAGTTCGAGGGCTGCGGCAACGTCGCGCGCGCGGTGCTCACTTGGCGCGGCGAACAAGCGCTTGCCAGCGGGGGCGGCAATTCCAGACAGTGAGCGGGCCCGTGAGCGAGCCCACGAAGACACGATCGAGCGAGCTGGAGGCGGCCGACGAGCGCCGTTGTGCGCTGTACGTGCAGGGTTCGTTGCCCGCGGCGGAGCGTGTGGAGTTCGAGCGGCGGCTGGCGGGTGAACCGGAACTGGCGCGCCGCGTGGCCGTGCACGTCTCGAGCGGAGCGCTGCTCGCGAATCTCGGCCCCGACACCGCGGCGAGCGAGGCCCGCGCACGACGGCGGCGGCCGCTGGTGTGGCTGCTGTCGATCCTGGTCGGCGTCGCGTTGCTCGCGGCGGTCGTGGCTCACCTGCTCAGCGGGCGCTGACGGTCCGGCAGCGCCAGCTCGCGCGGGCCAGCGAAGGCCGCGAGCGACTCGTCGCGCAACGACAGGATCAGCGCGAGCGGATAGCTCGTGCAGGCGAGGTCCGCAGCCGAAGGGCGCGCTGCCGAATGCACGTGCGAGTGCCACGACCCGAGCACGTGCAGCCCGAGGCGCTCGGCTTCGCGTTCGGCGGCGAGCTGGTCCTCGGGATGCGCCTCGAAGCGCGCAGCGGAGTCCGACAGGTTGCGCGCGAGCGTCGCGAGGACGACTTCCGCCTGCTCCGCACGCCCCGTGCCGAGCACGAACCCGCAGGCTTCACGTGGTGCGGCCGCGTGCGCGAAGCGGAAGAGCTCGTCGCGCACCGCAGTCGGAACGTGGACGCTCAGAACTTCCACGTCGACGAATTGCGCGGGCATTCGACGCGCGCAAACCCTCGCTCGCGCAGCGTGCGCGCGAGCGGCAGGCGCTGGTCGTTCTCTCCGTGCACCAGGAACAGCGCCTTGCAGGGTGCCGCGAGCGGCGTGAGCGCCTGCAGCAGGCCATCGCGGTCCGCGTGCGCCGAAAAGCCGTTCATCACGGTCACGCGCGCGCGCACCACGTGCGACATTCCGAGGATGTTGACCTCCGTCGCACCTTCCACGATCCGGCGGCCGAGCGTGCCGTGCGCCTGATAGCCGACGACCGCGATCTCGGTGTCCGGGCTCGACACGCCCCAAGCGAGGTGGTGCAGGATGCGGCCGGATTCCATCATCCCCGAGGCCGACACGACGATCATCGGGCCGGGCATCTGGTTGAGCAGCTTGCTGTCGTCGACGGACTGCGTGAAGCGCACCTTCAGGCGCGACTTGCCGCTCTCGGCTCGCCGCAAGCGCGCGAGCGCCTGCTCGTCGAAGCACTCCGGATGCCGGTAGACGATCTCCGTCGCCCGCTTGGCGAGCGGGCTGTCGACGTAGACGGGAATGTCGTCGATCTTGCGGCGTTCGAGGATGTGCCCGAGTGAATAGAGGATGTGCTGCGTGCGGCCGACGGCGAAGGCGGGGATGAGCAGCTTGCCGCGGCGGCGCTTGTGGAGGCGCTCGACGGCGAGCTCGAGCTGCGCCTCGGTGTCGTCGGTCGGCGGATGGCAACGGTCGCCGTAGGTGCTCTCGCTGATCAGGATGTCGGCGGGCTCGAGCGGCTCGGGATCGCGCAGGATCGGCTGCGGGCGGCCGTAATCGCCGGTGAAGCACAGGCGCACGGTGCGGCCGCGCTCGCGCGCCTCGCACTCGACCCACGAGGCGCCGAGGATGTGGCCCGCGTCGTGCAGGCGGAAGCGCAGCGCCGGCCCGACCTCGAACCACTCGCCCCAGCGGTGCGGCGAAAAACGCGGCAACGTCTCGCGCACGTCCTCCTCGAGGTACAGCGGCAGGATCTCGCGCGTGGGCGGGTTGGAGGCGGCGAGCGCGGGCGCGTCGTCCTCGAAGCGGAAGCTCGCCAGCTCGCGCTTGTCGCGGCGGCGGCCCTCGCGCACCTCGCGGCGCGCGCGCACCTTCTCCATCACGCGGCGCTTGTTCAGGAACTCTGCGTCCTTGAGCTGGATCATCGCCGAGTCGAGCAACATCGGCTCGGCGAGGTCGACCGTCGCACCCGTGGCGTGGACGCGGCCCTCGAAGCCCATTCGCACGAGCATCGGCAACTTGCCCGAGTGGTCGATGTGCGCGTGGCTGAGCACGACCGCGTCGATGTCGCCGGGCGCGAAGCGAAACGACGAATTGCGCTTGTACGTGTCGTCGCGGCGGCCTTGGAACATGCCGCACTCGAGCAGCACCGTCTTGCCACCCGCGCGCAGCACGTGGCAGCTGCCGGTGGTCCCGTCGGTCGCGCCGTGGAATTCCAGTTCCATCGCAGTCGTCCTCCTGTCCGGAGGCTACGCCGCGCGGGGGCGCGCCACCACTACCCAGCGGCCGGAGGATTCAGCAGCGCCGACAGACGCGCCAGCGCCCGGTGCAGCAGCACGCGCACGGCGCCTTCGCTCTTGCCCATCTGCTCGGCGATCTCGGCGCGCGACAGCCCGAGCACGTGCGCGAGCGTGATCACCTCGCGGTATTCCTCGGGCAACTCCTCGAAGGCGCGCTCGACCCGCTCGAGCTCCTCCTTGAGCGAGGCCTGCTGGCTGGGCGACGAAAAGCTGTGGTAGCGCGCGAGCAGCTCGCCGTCGCCGCCATTGCTGCCCATCGGCACGTCGCGGTGCGCGTCGCGCTTCTGGGCGAGCCAGTAGTCCTGCCGGTTGAGGATCTTGCGCAGGGCCGTGGTGCACAGCCACTGCTTGAAGGCGCCCTCGCTGGGGAAGCGGAAGCGGTCGATGTGCTCGATCACCTCGCGGCAGACCGATTGCACGATGTCCGAGCTCGACTCGCGCGAGCGCACGACCGGCCCGGCGCGCAGGCGCACGAAGGCGTGCAGGTCGGGCAGGTAGCGCTCGATCAGCAGGTCGACCGCGGCCCGGTCGCCCTGGGCGGCCCGTTCCGCGAGACGTCCCAGTTCGTCGGAATCGGGTGCCATCGCCAAGGCCAGCATACTCCGCCCTTGCGCCCGGGGCCCCGAACGCCTCGCCCGGAAGGTGGCTCCGGCGCTTGGCGAGCGTCCGACGCAGGAGTTTTCTTCCGTGGGTTCTTTGTCGTGCCTTGCTGGCGCTCCTGAAGCCTGTCCCTAGTCTGTGCGGACGCGGTGGGGGGCTGCTCGCGCTCCTCCCGCGCACCGTTCCTTGCAGTCCCCAACTTCAGGATCCCCCGTGAAAACCCTGCCCAGCCTCCTGTGGTGCACTCTCGCAGCGCCCTGCGCGCTCGCACTCCAGTCCAAGGATTCCTACGGTCCGCCCGCGCGTTCGACGCCGCCGGCGGAGCACCTGCCCGCTCCCCAGATGGAGAGCGTGCTCGACGATTCGGTGCCGCTGCCGATTCCGGCGGTGGTGCAGGCCAGCGACGCGGGCGACCGCGTGATCGAGCCCGCATCGGGCGATCCGTTCTTCCTCGGTTTCGCGGCCGAGAAGTACTACCCGGCGGCGGGGGAGCGCATCGACCCGCTGCTCGAGGCGGCGCTCGCGCGCACGTTCGATGACGGCCGGCCGGAGAACGTGAGCTGGGGTTTCGTGATGTTCTCCAAGCGCATCACGCCGGCGCGGCTCGACACGCTGCGCCTCGCCGGTGCGCGCGTGATCGAGTTCCACCCGCACTACACGCTGAAGGTCGCACTCGGCGCCGACGCGCTCGCGCGCATCGCCTCGCTCGACTTCGTGCGCTGGGTCGGCGTGCCGCGCCCGACGCAGAAGGTCCATCCGATCCTCGCCGAGCAGGTCTCGAAGGCGGCGCCGGGCGACGTGCTCGACGTCTACGTGTCGGTGTACGACTCGGACCGGAACGCGAACTCCGAGCGCATCGAGCTCGCGCAGGCGGTGAGCGTCGATCCCGACGGCACCGAGCGTGAAGTGCCCGGCTTCGCGGCCGTGAAGTGGATGTCGCGCGGCTGGCAGGAGGCGCGCCTCGTCGCGCTCGGCCTCGACGTGCACGAGTACGTCGACGGCATCCGCGCCTTCCGTGCGCGCTTGACCAGGGGCCAGCTCGAGGCGCTCGTCGCGCAGGACTTCGTGCAATTCGTCGAAGCCGACCTGCCGATCGCGCCGATGGCGGCGCCGCACGAGGAGTCGACGCCGATGATCACGACCGACCGCACGCGCGCGAGCTGGTCGGGCGCGGCCTCGACCAGCGTCATCGCCGGCTTCGCGGACTCAGGTCTCGAGACCGACCACCAGGACCTCGGCATCTGGGGCTGGGGCTGGGACCTCGCGAGCGCCACGGGCGCGTGGAACGACGAGAACGGGCACGGCAGCCACGTCGCGGGCACGATCATGGGCCGTGGCAGCGCGAATTCGTCCAAGCGCGGCAACGCGCCGGGCCTCGCGTCGTGGTCGGCGGCGAGCCGCTTCTACAACGTGCGCATCTTCAACGCCGCGGGCTCTGGCTCGGTCTCGACCTCGTCGGTGATGAACCTCTACAACACGGCCGTCACCGACGGGAACGGCATCGTCACGCCGACTCCGGATGTCGTGAGCCACTCCTGGGGCAGCACGTCCTACGGCGGATTCATCGGCAGCGAGGCCGACTGCCGCACGATCGACAACCAGGTGCACGACCAGGCGCAGCTCCACGTGTGGGCGGCGGGCAACGGCGGCAACAACGCGTCGGGCTCGCTCTCGCAGCAGCCGAGCTCGAAGAACGCCTTCACGGTCGGCAACGCGATCGACTACGCCGACGCGATCGGCGATCCGGGCACGCTTTGGACGGGTTCGAGCACGGGCCCGGCCGGCGACGGGCGCTGGAAGCCGAACGTCAACGCGCCCGGCCGCTGGATCAGCTCGGCCGACGCGGACACCACGACGGGCTACACCGACAAGTCGGGCACGTCGATGGCGACGCCGCACGTCACCGGCCTCGCGGCGCAGATCATGGACCACCACACGTGGATGCAGGGCTGGCCGGAAGCCGCCGCGGCGGTGCTGATGGCCTCTGCGACGACCAAGGACAACGTCACGCTGACCACGCCCTCCGACACGCATCTCGACAACTACGGCGCCGGCCGCGTGCAGGCCTGGCGCGCGCACGAGCCGTCGAGCAACACCGCCTGGTACGCGTGGACGATCGACCTCACCAACGGCTCGACCAACGCCGACTTCACCGTCGGCGCGGGCGCGACGCGCGTCGTGGTGAGCACGTTCTACAGCGAGAACGCGGCTTCGGCGGGGGCCTCGAAGGCGCTCGTCAACGACTACGACCTCTACATCGACGCGCCGCCGCTCGACACGGCGAACAACAACACCGGCGACTACGTCGCGCAGCAGTCCAACGACGACAACGCCGAGATCCGCATCCTCAACAACCCCGCCGCCGGCACCTGGCGCTGGAAGCTCTTCAACCAGTCGGCGACGGGCCGCATCTACGGCGGCGTGGCCGTGCAGGTGATCTACGGCGACACGACGCCGGACGGCACGTTCAACGTCGCCACCACGGACGCGTACGTGCAGCCCAACCAGAACGCGACGATCACGGCGACGGCGACGAACCCGGCTTCGGGCTCGGTGGCCTCGGCGGTGTACCTCGACTCGACCTCGAGCGGGGACACGCTGCAGAGCTCGTCGACGACGCTCGACGACGGGCCCGTGACGGCGCTGCACAACGCCTGGCACGGCGGCCGCGACGTGCTGCTCGGCGACATGATCTCCGGCGACTCGAAGACCGCGACGTGGGTGACGCGCTGGGCGACCGAAGGCG
>JAPLOE010000308.1:0-4458 GCA_026692705.1 Planctomycetota bacterium | reverse complement strand
ACAACTGGGTCGACAAGACCGACTCGGTCACGATCTACGTCGACGGCACGCCTCCGCCGCTGCTGACGGGGCTCACGTCGTCGACGCACCCGGTCAACACGTGGCGCTCGACGGGAGTTGCGAACTTCAGCTGGACGCAGCCCGCCGACAACGTGAGCGGCATGGACGGCTACGGCGAGAGCTGGGGCAACGCTCCGGGCGTGTTCGTCGCCGACTTCAAGGACTTCGAGGAAGGCACCAGCACGTCCCACACGTTCAGCCACGGCACGTGGTACTACGCGCTGAAGGCGTCGACAACTCGGGCAACTGGACCGCCTCGACGGTCGAGTACGGCCCGATCAAGGTCGACCTCGTCCTCCCGGCCAACGTCGGCGTGCTCAGCTCGCCGACCCACACGATCGGCGTGCAGAGCTGCTCGACCTCGGTGACCATCAACTGGTCGCCGTCGACGGACGCGGATTCCGGGATCGCCGGGTATGCCGGCAACTGGGACACGTCGCCTTCGACGGATCCGGCGGGTTCGCTCAACTACGGTGCGGGCTCGGTGTCGTCGACGGTGAGCATCACGTCGTCGAATGCGGCGCGTTACTTCCACCTGCGCGCGCGCGACAACGCGGGCAACTGGGCGGCGACGCGCCACTACGGGCCGGTGTATGCCAACGCGGCCTCGGTCCTCACGTACTGCACGGCGAAGACCAACTCGCTAGGCTGCGTGCCGACCATCGGCACCAACGGCGTCATGCCCGACAAGTCGAACGGCAACTTCCGCGTCACGTGCACCAACGTGCTCAACCAGAAGGCCGGCTTGCTCTTCTGGGGCTACGGGTCGTCGGCGACGGCGTTCCAGGGCGGCTTCAAGTGCGTCGCGAACCCCACGGTCCGCACGCCCTCGGTCGGCTCCGGCGGCAACACGACCGGCAACTCGTGCACGGGCTCCTACGGGTTCACGTTCACGACCGCCTACA
Organism: Planctomycetota bacterium; assembly: GCA_026692705.1. Lineage (GTDB taxonomy): Bacteria > Planctomycetota > UBA1135 > UBA1135 > F1-120-MAGs118. The sequence continues at coordinate 3,493 of JAPLOE010000308.1, read as the reverse complement.
TGAACTCGCTCGGCATCGTTCCGGGCGACACGATCTACGCGCAGTGGTGGACGCGCGACCCGGCGGCTCCGTTCACGACGGGCCTGTCGAACGCGGTCCAGTTCACCGTCTGCCAGTGACCGTCGCGGCCGCGTGAGCGGTCCGGCCTGTCTCGATGCGGGCGCGTCGCGAGCGATCGCGGCGCGCCCGCTTGCGTGCCCGGGAGGGCGGTGAACGGACTCCAGTAGCCTCGGGGCACTCCCGGGGCTAGAGTCCCTGCTGCCCGTGGGATCCGGGCTCGCGCTCCATGAACTCCAAGCTCCTTTGTCTCGTCCTCGCGCTGCCCGTCTTCACTGCTTGCGTGCAGAAGGACGACCCGACCTTCCAGTTCAACCCGCGCTCGGCGGTGCATTCGACGCCGTCGGCGAGCAAGTTCGTGGTGCGGGAGCGCAAGCTCGCCTACCTCGCGGACGAGCTCACCACCGGCGCCGGCGGCACGGACCTCAACGGCGACACCGACAAGACCGACCGCGTCGCGGTGATCGTCGACATGGTGTCGAACGCCTTCGTCGTCCTCTCGGTGCAGGCCGAGGAGCTCGCCCTGGTCGGCACGAACCTCTACATCGTGTGCGACGAGGCCTTCGACGGGCAGGACTGGAACTCGGACACCGACTCGCTCGACCTCGTGCTGCTGCGCGTGGGGACGAGCGCGCCCTCGGCGGTGGGGGTGACCTACGTCGACACGCTGCGCCGGACCGCGAGCGGCCCGCGCATGCTCGCGACCACCAACGACAAGCTGTTCTACTGCCAGGACACGACCGCGACGCCGCTGGCTGGTTCCGAGACGGCGATCGGGATGATCCGCATCGTCGCGGGCGTGCCCGCGGCGCCGGTGCGGCTCGTCAACGAGGACGGCGCGACCACGCTCAGCCCGAGCCTGATGGGCGAGGACAACGGCATCGTGCTCGTCACGCTCGACGAGTCCGACGAGGCGCGCATCCTCAACGCCGACGGCGACCAGACCGACGACTTCGTGCTGGCGCTGTTCGATTCGGGCGCGACCTCGCCCGAGATCAAGTCGACCGGCTACGCGATCGCCGACGCCTCGACCCCGTTCCGCGCGCTCGGCATCAGCGGCGGCGAGCGCGTCGTCGCGTTCCTCGTCGACGAGGCCGCGCAGGGTGCGGGTTCGCTCAACGGGTACAACGGGCCTTTCGCGAGCTGGGCGCCGGGCTACTGCCCGAACGTCGACAACGACTCGACCGACGAGGTGCTCCATTTCCTGTGGTTCAACACGTGGTTCGGCGGCACGAGCACGATCCGCAACACCGCGCTGGCGGGCGACGAGCGCGTGCTGATCGCGGCCAACGGGACTTCGACCTACGTCGCGTCGCTCGTGCCGGAGAGCGACGACGACAACTGCGTCGCGCGCGGGCTCAACGACGACGGCGATCGGCTCGACCACGTGCTGCGCTGGATCAAGGTCGAGAACCTGCTCGGCTCCTCGGGCGTCTACACGGCCAAGGTCGGCCTCGTCGCGGTCGCGGACCTGCCGGGTGGCACGCACGGGGCGACCGACCTCGCCGGGCGCTGGATCGTCGCGATCGACGAGGCCGCGGACTCGCGCACGTGGGACGGCAACGCGACCGATTCCGACCTGATCGGCTGGCTCGACCCGACCGACGGCAACGCGGCGCTGTGGACCACCGACCACAACCAGGCCTCGAACGGCGGCTTCGTCGGCGCGACCTGGATGGGGGAGCTGAAGGACCGCTCGCGCCTGGGCATCGCGTTCACGGAGTCGGATTTCGGCGGCCCGATCAACGGCCGCGACACCGACTCGCTCGACAGCGTGCCGGTCTTCGCGCGCTTCGACCCGACCAACGCCGATGACCTCGACTTCCCGGGCCCGGCGATCGCGGCGGACCTCGACAGCGTGGGACTGGTGATCGCCAACAACGTCGCCTACTACCGCGTCGACGAGGCGGCCGACAACTTCGACTGGAACAAGGACGGCGACCGGCTCGACCGCGTGCTCTACCGCACGACGGTGTCGACGCTGGGCGACTCGTTCTTCATCTCCACCCTCGCCGACACCGCGGGCCCCGTGGTCCAGACGGACGCGTTCAATGTCGGCGCGTCGTACCTCGCCGACGAGGCCGCCGCGCGCCGCGACTTCAACGGCGACGGCGACCAGAACGACTTCGTCGTGCAGTGGATGCGCGTCGGTCCCTGAACGCCTGAGAGCTCGTATCCTCTTTTCTTCACGAGCTCTCAGGGCGGCGGGGACTGCATCCCGCTGAGGAACGGGGCGGCGAGCGAGCTCGAGAAGTCCTCGCCCATGCTGCGCGGCGACAGCCGGTGCAGCACGGCCTTGCGCGCGACGAGCGCGGCCTTCTGCGCGGCCTTGCCGTTGGCGTCGACGTGGGAGATGCGCTCGACGCCGCCGCGGGAGAGCGCGAGGAAGATGCGCTCGACCGCGGCATCGCGGAAGCGGTCGAGGAAGCCGCGCTTGAGCTCGAGGTTGCCGCGCGGGTGGAGGCGCTCGACGCCGGTCCGCCAGGTGCTGCGCTCGCTGACGAGTAGCACATGGTTGAAGATCAGCTTGTTCGTGCCCATCGACAGCGCCTTCTTCGGCACCGTGCGGTTGACGAGCTGGTCGAGCGGATCGAGCGCGCGGTTGGACTTGAGCCGCGTGACGACGTCCCAGCGCTCGTCCGGCACGAAACGGTCGGCGTTCATCTCCCAGTACAGGTGCCCCAGCCCCTGCGTGCGGGCGAAGCGCGCGAGGTGGTAGGGCACGAAGTGGTTGTGGGCGATCGTGTCGGCCGCGAGGTGCGAGAGGTAGCCGAGCACGAAGGCGCGCTCGAAGTCGGACTCGCACAGGGCCTGCATCTCCGCGACGATGCCCCAGCGGTGGCAGTGGCTGTAGGGGCCGCCGGCGCCCTTGAGGTTGATGATGTCGGCCGCGATGTGGCCGTACTGCCAGGCCTCGCGGTGCTCCTCGAGCAGCTTGGCGGTCGCGGCCGGGAGGCGCTCGTGCCGGCGGCGGAAGACGCGGTGCTCGAACTCGAGGTGGTTGCCCGGCCCCCAGCCCGCCATGGCGACGGCGGCCACGACGGCGACGAGCAGCGAGACGAGCAGGAAGGACATGGCTGGGAACATAGTACGAGCCTCGGCCGCTTTCCCGGATCGGACGCCGGGCGCACGGACGTGGAGAACGGCGGCGCAAGACGTAGATTGGCGCCGTGCAGGAGCGCACCACCATCGCCCACGTCGACGCCGAGCGCGGGTTCTCCGGCGGCGAGGTGCAGGTGTTCCTGCTGATGGAGGGCCTGCGGCGCGCGGGGTGGCGCAACGTGCTGTTCGCGCCGCCGGGATCGGCCGCGCTGGAGAAGGCACGCGAGCTCGGGCTCGAGAGCGTCGCGGTGCCGATGCGCTCCGACCTCGACCTGCCTGGTGCGCTCGCTCTGCGACGCGCGCTCGAGCGCTGCGACGTCGACCTCGTGCACCT
>JAPLOE010000307.1 GCA_026692705.1 Planctomycetota bacterium | reverse complement strand
GCCCGCACGCCGCCCGCAGTGCCTCGATGCGCGGCCCGGCGTTGGTCAGCAGCGGCGCCAGCGTGTCGAGCCTGAGCGAGTAGTAGGTCGACAAGGGGGCAAGAACCGAGCCGATGAGGACGGTTGCGATGACGGTTGTCGCGACCGAGAGATTGAGCGCCGCGAGCACCGACCCCGCGCCCCAGGCGCCGAGCACGATCGACGCGCCGTCCTCGCTCAGCCCTTCGCGCTCCTGCAGGTACAGCGACAGGAACGGCAGCACGAACGCGCCGAGGCGGTTGATCCACATGCCCAGCACGAGGAACCAGAAGCTCCTCGGCAGGCCCGCCAGTCCACGGCTCATCCGCGAGAGACTAGCGCCGGGGCGGCAGCCAGAGTTCGAGGAAGATCAGCGCGAGCGAGAGCGCGGTCGAGAGCGCGTAGGTCGCGCCGGCGGCGACGATCACGGGCACGAAGGCCACGAAATCGCGCGCGATCCACCAGCCGAGCAGGTCCGCGACGAGACCGAGGCCGGCGAGCGCGAACAGGCCGTTGCGCAGCGCCGACGGCCAGCGCGTGGCGAGCAGCAGGAGCCCGATCACGGCGCTCATCGCTCCCAATGCGAGGGCGTGGGCGTGCGTCGACGCGACGAGCACGCGCATCGGCACGGGCGCGACGGACTTCGAGAAGGCGAGCTTCTTGACGTCCTCGAAGTACTCCAACGGCACCTTGGCGCCGATGCCGTCGCCCTTGGTCGCGTTGCGCGAGTGGCACTCGAGGCAGCTCGCGCGCAGCAGGCCTTCCGGCGCGGAATCGCCGAGGTCGAAGTTGTCGTAGTCCTCGACGATGCGGCCCGACTTGAGCCACTTGAGCAGCAGCTGGCGCTCGTTTTGCTGCAGCGTCTCCGGATGGCCACGCTCGAGCGCGCTCACCAGCGGCGCCGTCGTCTCGACGCCGTGGTAGGCGCCTTCGAGGTCCTCGAGCGAGACGCCCGGCTGCTCATCTCGGTTCTGGTGGTGGTCGACCAGGTGCATCGCCGACGCACCCAACCCGATCGTGAACGCGAGCACGACGCCGGTGAGCCCGACGCGCGCGCCGAGTCCGAGATCGCGCAACCTCAAGCTGAAATCGCTCACTCTGGTGCTCACAGTTCGGCGATCAACGCGGGATCGATCGCGACTTCGGTCTGCTTCGCCACCGCCTGCGCCGCGTGGATGCCGACGACCGTGCTGCGGCCACCTTCCGATGCGCCGCAGGCAGGCGCCTTGCCCTCGGCGACGCACTTCACGAAGTCGGCGAGCGAGTAGTACAGCGACGAGTAGGGGAGGCCGACGCCTTCCGTGAGCTTGCCCTGCGCCGCGAGCTTGGTCGCGTCGGCGATCAGCGTGATGCCGGAGTCGTTGTGGTACTGCTGGCGGTTGGCGTAGACCTCCCAGCCCTGCGTCGGCGCGTCGGCTTCCTTGAACATCCAGCCGTGCGTCCAGCCGAGCTTGATCAGCGCCATCTCGCCGCCGATCAGCTCGTAACGCCCTTCGTAGGAGTTGCACAGGGTCGCCGAGTAGCTCGCGCGCAGGCCGTCCTCGAAACGCGCCTCGCACAGGATCGTGTCGGCGACCGTGCGGCCGTCGTTGTAGAGCCGCGTCTCGCCCGCGCCGCGCACGGACACCGGGAATTTCCCGAGGAAATGGTGGAAGACGTCGAGCTGGTGCGAGCCCTTCTCGCCGGCGAGGCCGAGCGAGAGCGCGCCGTCGAGGTGCCAGTTGAGCTCGCGGTCGCGCTCCGGCGTCGAGCCGGGCGTGCGCCACGAGGTCTTCTTGTGGTCCTGCGCGCGCAGGTGCGAGAGCGAGCGCAGCGTGCCGGCCTTGAAGAACGAGCGCGCCAGCGAATACACGGGGTTCGCTCGGCCCTGGAAGCCGACCGCGAAGGTCTTCGACGAGCCCTTGGCCGCCGCGACGATCGCACGCGTGTCGTCGACGGTGTGCGCGAGCGGCGCCTCGCAGAACACGTGCTTGCCCGCGGCGATGCAGGCGAGCGCGATCTCCTTGTGGAGGTGCGTCGGCGTCGCGATCACGACCGCGGTGATGCCGGGCTCCTTCTCGAGCAGTTCCGTGTGCGTCGCGTAGCCTTTCAGGCCCTGCGCGCGGCGCACGGCCGACTGCAGGCGCGAGTCGTCGGTGTCGCACACGGCGACGACGCTGGCGTCGGGGATCGTCGCGAGCTCGCCGAGGATCGCGCGGCCCTGGCGGCCGGCGCCGATC
>JAPLOE010000306.1 GCA_026692705.1 Planctomycetota bacterium | reverse complement strand
AAGCGCGAGTCGCCACGACTTGCCATCACCGCCGTTGCGGGCGTCGAGTCGTTCGCGCAGCGCCGCCAGCGCGCGGGTCTGCCGCGTCTTCACGGTCTTGAGCGGCGTGCGGAGGCGTTGCGCGATCTCCGTCGGCGTCAGGCCTTCGTAGTAGCGCAGGTAGAGCACCGTGCGCTGCTCCTCGGGCAGCGACAGCACGAGCTCGAAGAGCCGCTGCTGCTGCTCGAACTTCTCGAGCGAGAGCTCGCCGGGCTCCTGCGCCTCCGGTCTCGCCGCGCGCCGCTCGTGCTCGTCGCGACGGCGCTCGCCGCGCGAGGAGTTGAAGGCGAGGTTGCGCGCGACCACGCTGAGCCAGCCGCGCAGCGACGTCGAGCTTTGCGGCGCGTGCTCGAGGGCCCGCACGAACGTCTCTTGCACGAGGTCGTCGGCGTCGTGGGGGAGCGCGACCAGTTCCGACGCGAGACGGCGCAGGAAACCCGCTTCGGCGAGCAGGGCGGCGGGGTCCGGGCGCGGTGCGGGATCGGCGGCCATGGGCGTGGTTCCGATCCTAGGCACACCGCCCGCGCCGCGCAGTCCTCAGGAAGTTCTGAAAAATACTCTCGAAACGCGCTCTCAGGCCAGCGCGAGCCGGAACGACGCGCGTGCGACCTCGGCGCCGTTCGCCTGCACCGTCACCGGATGTTCGCCCGCGTAGTAGCGCCGCGTCGTGATCGGCTTGAGCGAGTGGCGCTTGGTCAGCGTGCGCACCTCGCCGGCGCCGAGTTCGAGCTTCCACCCCTTGAAGACCTTCGGGCTCGTCGAACCGTCGGCCTTCACGTGGTGCACGGAGTAATCGACGACGAGCGCCTGCGCCTTCTTCGCGGTCGAGCGCAGCTCGAGCGTGAGCGTGACTTCGCCACCGATCTTCGCCTTCGACGGCGCGAGCGCGAACTTCGCCGTGCCCGCGAACGACTTGGCCAATCCGAAGGCCACGAGCGTGCGCTTGTGGCCCTTCTTCACGAGCGTGCGGCTCGCGTGGCGCAGCAACGCGCGCCGTTCGTCGCCCGCGTCCGGCAGATGCTGCTCGATCCACTCCGCGACGAGCTCGGGGTGATCCTTGGCGATGTCGTTCAGGTGGTTCGCGACGCTGCGGCGCACGTACTCGCTCTCGTCGTCCTGCAGGGCGCGCAGCAGCGGCAACGTCGGGCTCGGATCGGCGATCAAGGCCTTGAGCTGCAGGCCCCAGGGCAAGCGCGGACGGCTGCCTTCGCTGACCAGCCGCCGCACGTGCAGGCTCGGGTCCTTGGTCCAGCGCTCGAGCGTGCGGAAGCCGAGCTTGGGATGCTTCGCCAGGAACGGACGGATCGCGAATTCGGCGCTGAAACGCTGCGTGAGCGCGTGCAGCGTGCGCAGCGCGCGCTCGGGTTCGTCGAGGCCGCGGCGCGCGACGAACTCACCCGCGGACCACAGCACCCAACCCGCGAGGCCTTCGGCGTGCACGGCCTTCGTACCCGCGAGCTCGCCGACGCGCTCGCTGTCGTAGGCCGGCGCGAGCGCGGCCTCGAGCACGCTCGCCGCACGCTCGAACTCCGCGGGCAACGTTGCCTCCAGCGCGCTGGCCACTTGCATCGCGCGCGCCTTCATCTCGAGCTCGTCGAGCCCCGTCGTCGCGAGCGCCACGAAACGCTTCGAATCGAACTTGGGATCGTGCCGCGCGAGATGCTTCGCTGCGACGCGGACGAGGTCGGCGTTGAACAGATTCTTGAAGGGCTCGGCCATGCGGCGGGAGCCTAGCGGCGGGCCCGGAAAAACGCCCGCAGCGGCCGCGAACGGCACGCTCTGGAGTTCCGCGCCCGCGCTTCGCATGCTGCTCGGCGATGGAGCTGACGAGGCACGCGAACTGGATCGAGGGACGCTGGTGCGAAGCGGCCCGCGGCGGCGAGTTCGAGGTCGGCGAGCGGATCGGCGGCACGGAGCGCTGGGCGCGCTCCGGAGCGGAGGACGCGGAACGCGCGCTGCGTTCCTGCGCGATCTCCGCCGCGCGCTGGAGCTCGCTCTCGCGCGCCGATCGCCTGCGCCAGCTGCGCCGCGTGCACGCCGAGCTCGAGGCGCTGCCGCTGGCGGAACTGCTCGCGCCGGATCTCGCCCTCGAGCCGGCGGAGCTGCGCGAGCGGCTCGATGACGAGCTGTTCCGTTTCGTCGAGGGGCTCGAGCTCTTCGCGGAAGGTCCCGAGCAGCAGGGCGTCGGCGTGTTCTGCGCGCACTGGAGCGAATTTCCTGGTGCACTCGCGCTGCGCATGCTCGCGCAGCTCGCAGCGGGCCGCACGCTGCTCCTGCGCTCCGACCGCCGCCTGCCGCGCGCGGCCGAACTGGTCGTTCGCGCCTTCGAGAACGCCGACGTCGCGCCCGCGCCGCTGGCCCTGCTTCACGGCGATTTGCGCGAGCTCGACCATGCTCTTTTCGCGACGCCGGGCCTCGCGCTCGTGCGCCTGCGCGAGCTCGACAGCGTGCTGCGCGAGCTTGCGCCGCGTTTGCGCTCCCGTGTCGAGACAACCCGCGAGTTCTGGCGCGTCTCCAATGTCTCGATTCGCATCGTTTCCGGCGCGAATCCCGCCCTTCTTGCGCCCCTGTGCGTCGAGCGTTTTCTCGGCCGGGCCGGTACACTTTCCGCGCAGTTTCCGGGCACGCTGGCCCGGGTGCTGTGTCACGAGCGGCTCTTCTCGCGCTTCACGGAAGAGCTCCTCGCCTGCCTCGAACGCAGCACGGACGCGCGCCGTCCCGTGCCTGCGATCGATGCGGACCTGCCGGAGCACGTCGCCCACGCGTGGGCGCTCGGGCTCGACGAGGGCGCGACTCCGATCCACGGCGTCGCACCGGACAGTCGGGACGCCCAGGGCGGGCCCGCGGGAAACGTGTTCACGAACGTCTCCCCGCGGTCCGGCCTCGCGCGCCTGACGCGTCCAGCCCCGGTTCTGGCACTGGTCCGGGTCCCCGAGGGGACCGCGGCGGAGGAGCTTCAACGGGAGCTCGACGGCGGGCCGATGATGGAGCCCGAGCGATAGCCATGATCCACCCCCAGAACGTCCACGAGACCCTCAAGCGCCACCAGCTGGCGGACGGCTATCCGTTCGTCTTCGACCTCGACAAGAGCCACGGCTCCTGGCTGCACGACTCGCGCACCGGCACCGACCTGCTCGACTTCTTCACGTGCTTCGCGTCGTGGCCGATCGGCTACTCGCACCCGCGCATGAAGGACGCGGAGTTCACGGCCGAGCTGCTCTCCGCCGCGCGCAACAACCCGGCCAACTCGGACCTCTACACGGTCTCGATGGCGCGTTTCGTCGAGGCTTTCGCGACGCGCGTCACTCCGCAGGGCTTCCCGTACCACTTCTGGATCTCCGGCGGCGCGCTGGCGATCGAGAACGCGATGAAGGTCGCCTTCGACTGGAAGGCGCAGAAGCTCGGCCGCACCGACCTCGCCGAGGATTGCAACGACCTCGTCATCCTGCACTTCAAGGACGCCTTCCACGGGCGTTCGGGCTACACGCTCTCGGTCACCAACACCGACCCGACCAAGACGGGGCTGTTCCCGAAGTTCCGCTGGCCGCGCGTGCATAACCCCGGCCTCGAGTTCGACCTCGACGGCGGCATCGCCAACGACATCGCCGCGAGCGAGGCGCGTTCCTGCGCCGAGATCGAGGCCGCGTTCCGCGAGCACAAGGGCAAGGTTGCGGCGATCCTGATCGAGCCGATGCAGTCGGAAGGTGGCGACCACCACTTCCGGCCGGAATTCCTCGCGAAACTGCGCCGCTACGCGGACGAGCAGGAAGCGCTGCTCATCTTCGACGAGGTGCAGACGGGCTTCTTCGGTTCCGGAACGCCGTGGCTGTGGCAGCAGATCGGCGTCGCGCCCGACATCGTCGTGTTCGCCAAGAAGTCGCAGCAGGCCGGCCTCTACGCCAACACGCGCGTCGACGACGTCGCGCAGAACTGTTTCCACCGGCCGAGCCGCATCAACTCGACCTGGGGCGGCAACCTGACCGACATGGTGCGCTCGCGCCAGATCATCGACGTGATCCTGTCGGAGAAGATGCCCGAGAACATCGCCGCGCGCGGACGCCAGTTCGTCGCCGGCCTGCGCCAGCTCGCACGCTCGGGCGCGCCGTTCAGCAACGTGCGCGGCGTCGGCTCGTTGTGCGCGTTCACGCTCGCCGATACCGGGACGCGCGATGCGATGCTCGGCCGCCTGCGCGACCAGCGCCTGCTCGCGCTGAAGTCGGGCTCGCGCGCGATCCGCTTCCGCCTGCCGCTGAATGTTTCCGCGGCCGAAGTCGATCAGGCGCTGGGCATGATCGAAGCCTCGCTGCCGGCCCGCGCGCGCTGAGCGAGCGCGAATTCGGGCTCGCGGGAATCCTCTCGTGGCGGCGTCGTCCATGACGCCGCCATGAGCGTTTCTGTGCCGAGGTCCGACACTTCGCTTCTCGCCGACCGCCGCAAGAAGTTGCGGATCGCGCTCGCGATTGTCGGTGGCTTCGCAGTGGTTGCGCCGATCGAGCTGATCGTGATCGCGAGAACCAGCACGTTCCGATGCCCAAA
>JAPLOE010000305.1 GCA_026692705.1 Planctomycetota bacterium | reverse complement strand
TCCTCCGCGCCCGCGACGGCACAGGTGAACGGCTCGCTCGCGAACGGCGCGTGCTGCTTGTGCTCGACCGAGAGCGTGCAGGAGGCGCCCTCGAAGCTGTTGACGAGCGCGAGCCCGTTCTCGTCGGTGCGCGCGCTGTGCACGTCGGGCTCGTCGAACTCGAATTCCCCCGGCTCGCTGTCCGCGGGGCCACCGCCGATCGAGATCGCGGCCCCCATGCGCATGCCGTCGAGCGCTGCGCCCTTGTCAAATTCCTTGCGGAGCCGCACGCGCGCGCCCTGCACGGGCCGTCCGCTGGCCTCGTCGAGCACCGTCACGCGCAGTACGGGCGCGGGCGCGAGCTCGATCAGGCCGAGATCGAGTTCCTCACCCTCGGCGAGCGCGAGGTCCTTGCGCTCCCAGTCCTGATAGCCCGGCGCACGGATCTTGAGGCGCGCGGTCGCGTTCGGGGTGCGCGGCCGCAGGCCCTCGACGCGTCCCTTGCCTTCGGGATGCTTCGACAGGGCGGAACCCGGATCGAAGCCGCCCTCGAAACCGCCGTCGTTCATGTTGCCTTCGGCGCGGAAGGTCTCGACCGGCTTGCGCGTCGTCGCGTCGATCGCGGTGAAGGCGATCGAGGACTCGGGCAGGTAGCGCAGCTCGACCTTGCGATCGCCGGAACGCGCGGAAACGCGGGCCGAGAGCCGCGCCGCGAACATCACGGGCTCGTCGCCGCGCTTGCGGCGCAGCGAGAGGTCGTACTGCTTGCCGTCGCGCAGGCCCTGCACGAGGAACGAGCCGTCGGCGCCAAGCTTCGCCTGCCGCGACTCGTCCTGCTCGCCGGGCAGCGGGACATCGCCGCCACGTTCGCGCCGGGGCGCCGCGAGCACCACGAGCTGTTCCTTCTGGCCGTCGGGAACGCCGACGACGAGCCCCGCGATCGTCGAGCCGGGCTCGAGCCGCAGCACGACGTTCTCGCGGCGTTCATAGGGCTTGAGGCCCTTGAGCTCGTGCTTGAGGTTGGGGTGCGCCTCGGACTTCACCGCGAGCTCGAGGTCGCCCGGCGGCAGGATGTCGAGCTCGAACGTGCCGTCGTCGCCGGTGGTCGCGAGCGTGATGCCGGGGTCGCCGAACCCGTCGAAGAACACGAGCCCCGTGCTCTCCGCCTTGGGGATGCGCTGGATCACGGCCCCCGCCACGGCGGCGCCGCGCGAGTCGAGCACGCGTCCGGAGACGAACGGCCCGGCGGCGAGCGTCAGCGTGCCGACGTCGAGCGTGCCCCCGGCCGGCGCGGTGCGCTGCGTGTCGTCGAGCGGCGCGTGGCCCCGCGCGCGAACGGCGAGCATCAGCTTGCCCGGGCGCGCGAGCTCGAGCGAGAACCGACCGTCGGCGCCGCTGCGCGTCTCGCGCGCGAACTCGGCGAACAGCGGGTTGGACTTGTCGGCGTCGAGCACTTGGTTGAACATCCAACCGTCGTCGCCGCTGATCGCGACCACGCGCGCGTCGGCGACCGGCTGGCCCCGCTCGTCGCGCAGCTCGCCCGCGACCTTCGTGGTGGACTTGGTGGCGCCTGCGGCAGCGGCGGCCGGAGCTTCGGGAGTGACCGCGAGCGCGACACGCTCTTCCGAGCCCGCCGCGTTGGCCGCAGGCTCCGCCGAGCGAGGTGCCGAAGGGGCCGCGGCCGCTTCACCGGGCTGCGCAGCGTCGGAACCCGCGCCGTCGAGCGTCGCGGCGTGCGAAGGCTGGGCTTCGCCGCCCCGCATCAGGAACCAGGCGGCGCCGCCAGCGGCAGCGGCGAGAACGAGCACGATTGCAAGGATTCGGTTCACGATCATCGATCTCCGGAGGGACGGCCTTGGGGTGGGCGCCGGGGATGGGCTCTGGCGTGGCGCGAGCCTACGAAGGCTGGCCGGACAAGTTGGGGTCGAGCCAAGAAACTCTTGGAGCGCTCCGTTTCCAGCGCAGTCTTTACGAGATGCGCCTTGCGGGAGACCTCTGCGAGGCGTGGGATTAGGGCCAGCGGACTTCGGTCTGCCCCCCAGCGCTCCCTGGAGGACTCAAAACCATGCGTATTCAGAAACTGTGGCTCGCGCTCGCGAGCTTGATCGCCGTCCTCGCGTTCCCGCGCGTCGCCCACTCGCAGCAAGTCCCGAAAGTCGGGGCCGAGTACAAGGACGAGATCCGGCTCGGATTCAGCATCAAGATGCCGGCCGACTGGGGCTTCGTGCCTCCGCAGCCGGGTGAGGTCAACTCGCTCGGCAAGTATCCCGGCGGCGACATGTCGATCCTGCGCAACGCCAAGAACGGGCAGCCGTTCATCATGTTCGACGTCGAGCTGCTCAAGTTCGACCGCCGCAAGCAGGAGGAGCCCGAGACGATCGAGGGGCCCGACGGCACGAAGATCACCGTCGATCTCTCGCGCGGTCCGCGCGACTTCGCCGCGTGGGCCAAGAACCTGCGCTCGGGCTGGACGCGCGTCGAGAAGATGTGCAAGACGACGGCGATCAACAAGGTGCCGACCAAGCTGCACGTCTACCGCAACGAGTTCGACAAGGACGAGGAGATCTCGGCCTACCTGCTCGCCTGGGAGTACCAGCTCGCGCCCGACGTCGAGATCGTGATGGTCGCGACGGCGCCCGCGGACGACAAGCGCTGGGGCAAGTGGGAAGGCCCGCTGTCGACGATGGCGAAGAGCTTCAAGCCGCTCGAGATCGCGACCAAGAAGATCGCCGTCGCCAAGGGCAACACGATGCGCGATGCGCGCCGGGCCGAGCTCGAGAACGAGATCAAGCAGAACCCCGGCTGGAAGCTGTACGAGACGCCGCACTACTTCCTCGTCACGTCCAAGGACGACAAGGACTTCATGAAGGAGCTCATGCATCGCCTCGAGGCGATCCATGAGGTCTACGAGGAGCTCTACCCGCCCTCGCTCGCGGCCGAGTTGCGCCAGCTCGCGAAGGTGCGCGAGGCGGCCGAGGCCAAGGAGAAGAAGGAAGGCGACAAGCCCGAGGAGGGCATGACGCCCGAGCAGTGGGAGAAGGAGCAGGCGCGCCGCACGCGCGCCGAGCAGGGCGATCCGATGGAGCGCGCGACCTGCAGCGTCGTGCGCGTCTGCAAGGACAGCGACGAGTACCACCACTACGGCGGGCCGGGTGGCTCGGCCGGCTACTGGTCCTACATGACCGAGGAGCTGGTCGTGTACGACGACCAGACCGGCGGCGGGCGCTCGAACACGTGGGCGGTCATCAACCACGAGGCCTTCCACCAGTACGTGTTCTACTTCTTCGGCAACCTCTCGCCGCACTCGTGGTTCAACGAGGGCACGGGCGACTATTTCTCCGGGTTCCAGCTCGACGGCTCGAAGTTCAAGCTCAAGCCGTTCAACTGGCGCGTCGGCACGATCAAGGAAGCGCTGAAGCCGGGTTACGAGAGCTATGCGCCGCTCAAGGACCTCGTCCGCTGGACGCAGGCTGAGTATTACGGCCAGAACAAGCTCGGCCTCGGCGGCGGCGAGAACTACGCGCAGGGTTGGTCCTTCGTGTACTTCCTGCGCACGGGCAAGAAGTCGGCGAAGGGCTGGAATCCCGCTTGGGAACCGATCCTCGACACGTACTTGCGCACGCTCGTCGAAACCGACGACCTCACCAAGGCCGTCGACACCGCCTTCGCGGGCGTGAACTGGGACGAGATCGAAGCCTGCTGGAAGCGTTACATCCTCAGCCTCTGACTCCATTCGAGAAGGACACCGCCATGAATCGCTCGCAACGGTTCGCGCGGGTCGCGTGGGCAGCCCTGCTGCTCGCGGCGCCCGCGTGGGCTGACCGGCTGGTCACCACCGACAATCGCGTCCTCGTCTGCCGCAAGGCACGCGCCGAGGGCGACGGATACAAGCTCGAGTTCGAGAACGGCGCGATCGTGCTGCCCGACAAGTCGCTCGTGAAGGCCGTCGAGATCGAGGGCGACATGAGCGACTACGTCCCGGCCAACGAGGACGAGCGCAAGAAGCTCGAGCAGGGTTACGTCAAGTACAAGTCGAAGTGGATGTCGAAGCCGGCCTACGAGGACGAGCTTCGCAAGGAAGCGGACGCGGCGCGCAAGCGCACCGACGAAATCGCGCTGCATTCGCAGTGGAACAGCGCGTGGACCGCGGAGAGCAAGCACTTCCTGTTCACCTCGAACACGAGCCCCGAGCTGCTCGCCTACTACACCGAGTTGCTCGAGGCCTACTACTCGCTGATGGACGGGCGGTTCAACATCAAGCTGAACCCCGTGCTCAGCCGCACGAAGATGAAGGTGCACATCTTCAAGTCGAAGAAGGAGTTCCAGAACATCGCCGACGCCGACTACTCGACGCTGGGCTACTTCGACCGCTCGAACGAGGAGCTGCGCCTGTTCCACAACTACTCCGAGCCCGCGCAGACGGAGTGGGTCGCGCTGCACGAGTGCACGCACTTGCTCACGTACCTGATCGAGCCCCAGTACTACCCGCAGATCTGGCTCAACGAGGCCGTGGCGGACTACTTCGGCTCGTGCGAGATCACGCGCGACAAGAAGGGCAAGCTCGTGCTCTCGCCGGGCACCCTGCAGAACGACCGCGTGCTCACGGTGCAGAACGCCATCAAGGATGGCAACGACACCAAGCTCGACGAGCTGTTCATGATCCCGCGCGAGGGCTTCGACGGCTTCCAGTACGCGCACGCGTGGTCGTTCATCTACTTCCTCAACGAGGCGAACCCCAAGTACAAGAAGGCCTTCGACAAGTTCTTCAAGGACCTCTACACGCAGGCGAAGAACGTCACTTACGAGTCGGTCCCGGTGCCGTCGTACTTCGACAAGTCGGGTGTCGCCAAGCAGGCGAGCCCGAAGGAGATCCGGCGCGTGGTGCTCGCGGCGCTCGGCCACAAGGACACCACCGAGCTCGAGAAGGAGTGGAAGACCTTCATCGCCGGCATCCAGCTCGACAGCCCCGAGCAGCGTTTCAAGCGCGCCTACATCCAAGTCGCCTACCGCGGCCTGTTCGGCAAGGACCAGGCGGAGACCAAGAAGAACACCGAGCAGGCGCTCGCCGACCTCAACGCCGCGATCGAAGGCGGCATCAAGACGGCGCGGGCCTACGCGACGCGGGCGGAGGTGCTGCAGCACCTCGACAAGGACGACGAAGCGGAAGCGGACCTGCGCACGGCGATCCAGCTGGACCCGCTGAGCGCGCGCTACCGCTGGGAACTCGGCACGCAGCTCTACCCGGGCTTCGCCGGCTTCGCGGACGAGGACGGCTTCAGCTTCTCGGTCGAGGTTTCCAACCAGAAGCCGCCGGAGGGCGAGGCGAAGGAGCAGCTCGGACTCGCGGCCGAGCTCGATCCGGAGACCTACGGCGAACTGTTCGGCAAGCTCAACAAGTAGTCGCCGGTCGCTGACGCGCCTCCGCGGCCGGTTCGGGAGCCATCCCGGGCCGGCCGCTCCCCTGTGCGACCAGCCCGCTCGGGATTTTGAGCGCGCGAGCCGATAGGCTCTTCCCCGCCCCTCCGGCACCCCGCATGAAGTCCTCCCTCGCGCCCCTCCTCGCGCTCGCGCTCCTCGCCACGGCCTGCCAGGGCACTCGCAAGCTCGCGGACCCCGTGATCGAGATCCGCGGCCCCGACGATGTCGAGCTCGGCGTCGCCACCGACTACGGCCTCGTGTTCCTCGGCCGCAGCGCGCGCTCAGGCCCGATCGAGGTCACGGCCTGGTTCGGCGACGGTCCCAGCGTCGAGCAGGCGGTGGTCGAGCCGCTCGGCGGCGGCCTGTTCACGGCCGAGCCCCAGATCCGCTTCCCGCGCGTGCCGCTGCACTTCGAGACGCCGGAGCCGGGGGCCAAGCTCATCGCCGTCGGCCGCATCGGCCGCGAGCGCTGGGAAGCCGAGGTCACGGTGCAGGCCGACGCGCGCGTCGAGGGCCTGCTCACCACCATCCCGCCGGAGGTCGTCGCCTACGACCACCAGACCGGCGTGGGCCTGTACGTGATCGATCCGCAGGTCCCCGACCAGCGCCGCCTCGTCGGCCTCGTCTCGGGCCGCGTCGAGCTCACCGACGCGAACGGTGCGGTCGTGCGCTACCTGACCGCCTTCGGTCCGGACCAGCTGTGGCGCCTCGTCGCCTACCGGCGCGAGTACCCCAAGCGCCGCAAGTTCGTCTACCGCGACGACATCCTCTAGCCGCCGCGCGCGGGCGGCCCCCACGGTGTTTACCCGCCGCGAGCCGGCGGGCCCCACTGTGGCCAGTGGCTGCGCGTCTCGCGGCGCGCCTCGCCGTCCTTGCGGCCGAGCAAGCGGCGCGTCACGAAGTTGTAGAGCGGTTTCGCGGTCTTGCGCCACACCAGCGCCGCTCCCCTGCGGCGCGGCGCACGCGGCGGATTCGCGAGCAATTCCGCGGGCGGCGCGACATCGACGACGCGCACGTAGCGCAAGTAGCGCCGGCGATGCTTCGCCACATGCCGCAGGTCGTCGCGCGCGCGCAGGGTGAGCGTGCGCGAGCCGCGCGCGTGGACGCTGGCGAGCTGGAAGTCGATCAGGCGCGGCGTGCCATCGGGCGCGATGACGATGTTCTGCTCCTTGTGCAGGTCGTTGTGCGCGACGCCGCAGGCGTGCAGCTCGCGCACGAGCTCCTCGAGCGCGTCGAAGAAGTCGAGCGGCACGACCTCGGCCTGGTGCAGCGGAACGCCGTCGACGAACTCGCGCACGAGCACGTCCGCACGCGCCGGAACACGGCCGTCGGGCGACGGCAGGCTCGCGAGCTGCTCATCGTCCACGATCCGCGGTGCCCGCGCGCGGCCCGCCAGCGTCGCGAGCGCGCGCCGCTCGCGCGCGAGCAGCGTGCGCGCGATGGTGCGCGAGAGCGGC
>JAPLOE010000304.1 GCA_026692705.1 Planctomycetota bacterium | reverse complement strand
CGTGATCGAGGTGCATCCGAGCGTTCCCGGCGGCGATCCCGATTGCAGCCCCAGCCGCGTGCGCGTGCACGGGCTCTCGAACGGTCAGGGCGCGGTCGTGTTCGAGGTGCCGACCATCGACGGCGTGCAGATCGCGACGATCGACCCGCAGTGGGCCGAGGACATGGCCGAATGGGCCGAGGAATTCGCCGAAGCCCAGGCCGAGGCCTGGGAAGAGGCGCAGGAAGACTGGGAAGAGCAGCTCGAGGCCTGGGAAGAGGACATGGAAGCCCAGTTCGAGGAATTCGACGAGTTCGAGTGCATGGACGAGTGCGAGGAGTTCGATTGCCAGGACGTCGAAGGCGAGGAAGCCGTCGAAGCGGCCGAGGAAGAGCCTGCGGAGATCGTGCGCTCGCTGTTCCAGCCGATGCGCGACTTGGGTGCGCGGCTGGCGAGCGATGCGAACGAGTCTTCGCTCTTCCGCGTCGTGCGCAACGGTCCGCTCTCGAGCGAGAGCCTGCGCTCGGCGATCGATGACCTGCGCGGCGAGGTCGACGGCGTGCGTTCGGCGCTGCGCGACCTCAAGGTGAAGATGCAGGAGCTGCGCGGCACGCAACCGCGCTGACCCGCGGCCTTCCGTTCGATCGAGCGCGCCGTCCGGGCCCCGTGCCCGGGCGGCGCGCGACCTTTTTCCGGGCCTTGGACGGGTTCCGCAGGCGCCCGGGCTTCCCAAGCCGCGGGCCTTGGAATAGAGTCTCGAGCGCGCTCCGAATTCCCATCGGCGCCCCACTCCTCCTCGCGATGAACTCGCCGACTCCGCAAACGATCCCGGCCGAGCCCAGCCCGATTCCGGAGCGCTCCGCAGGCCGTCCGCAGCCCGTTGCAGCGCGACCCGTGCGTGCGACGCCGCGCTCGACGCTGATGCGGCGCGAGCGACGGGTGGAACAACTGAAGGGCCTCGCCGACGCGCTCGCCGAGACGGGCGCGCTCGCATGGCTCTCGCTCTACTGCCTGCTCGAGTCGCTCGTGAGCGTCGCCAGCGCGGGACGGGGCGGCTGGAGCGACCTCAACGAGCTCCGGCTCCTTCCGTCGACTCAGGGTTTCACGCTCGCGTGCGGAGCGCTGGGCCTCGCGTTGGTCGTGCTCTTCGTCGCTTGGCGCCGAGCGGGAACCCACCCCGTCGCCGCGGCCCTGCTGTACCTCGGCGTCGTCTGGATCGCGGAAGTGGCCGAGGATTCCGATCCAAAGCCCGACACGTTGCTGGTCGCGATCGCGTGGGTGACGGCGCTCACCGTGTGGCGCAACCTGAGCGCGGAGCGAGTCGAAGTCGCCAAGGGTGAGCTCGAGCTCCTGCTCGCGAAGCCGTCGCTCGCCCCGACTTCCGAACGGATCCGCACGACGCTCGAGGCGACGAAGAATCGGCGCGCGATCGGCTGGGTCGAGGTCGGGTGCGCGCTCGCGCTGGCCTGTGCGGTGTGGCCCCTGCTCGGGAGACGTGCGCCCAGCTCGCCCGCCGACGTCGCCGGACGCGTGGCATGGGTGCTGCACTATCCCCAGATCAAGCGCGAGATCCTCGCGGAGAACTTCGCCCAGCCGAACGCGCTCGAGCTCGCCACGCAACTCGCCAGCGAGGCGCAGGCGCGTTCGTGGAAGGCGGGTCGGCTCCAGGGCAGCGAGGGCGTGAACAACTGGCCCGCGCGTTACGTCGGGGACAGCATCGAAGTGCGAGCCGGCAAGGACAATCCGCTCGTGCTGGCGTTCGCGCTGGAGAATTCGAGCTGGTGGGTCACGGGCTGGCGCTGGGACGAAACCGTGGAGGGGCGCCGATGAAACCGGGACTCATCGCGCCGGAGGATCCGCTCGATTCCTGCGGAAGTCCGGGGAACGTCGCAGCGAGCGCGAAGCGCGCAGGCAAGTCGCCGCGCGAAGTGCAGCGCGAGCGGCGCCGCGAACTCGCGGAGCTCAAGCGCGAGCTCGTGAAGGGCGACAATGCGGTGGCGCTCGCGTTCTTCTGCACGCTCGTGTCGCTGGTGTGGTTCGGCGGCGGATGGCTCGGGTGGATCCAGTGGTTCGATCGCACGGGCTGGTCGAGCGACCCGACGAGGCTTTGGGCAGCTGGAGCGGGACTGGTCGTGCTCCTGATCGTGCAGGGTTGGAGCGTCGCGACGTACCGGCGCGATCCGTGGATCCCGTCGCTCTTCACAGTGCTGGTCACGAGCGCGCTCGTTGCGTTGTGGATCGAGTCGGTGAGCTTCATCTGGATGATCTCGCTGGCGACCATTTTCCCGTGTCTCGGCACGGAGCTGTGGAGCCTGTACCAGCGCGAGTCGCGCACGCCGCCGCTCGAGGCAGAGGGAGCGCTGCTCGACCGGCCGGTGCTGCGCCGGCACAAGTTCGAGGTCGAGAATGCGCTCGCAAAGGCTCGTTCGGGCCCCTCGAAGGAGCTGGTCGCGATCGCCGGGACGCTCGTCATCGT
Organism: Planctomycetota bacterium; assembly: GCA_026692705.1. Lineage (GTDB taxonomy): Bacteria > Planctomycetota > UBA1135 > UBA1135 > F1-120-MAGs118. The sequence continues at coordinate 818 of JAPLOE010000304.1, read as the reverse complement.
CGCGATCGCGCTCGTGTTCCGGCTCGCCACGCGCTGAGCCCGACGAACCCCAAGCCTGCGCCCAAGACCGGTAGCCAGACCGAGCGATCTGGACTAGGGTGGCCGCTCCCCCAGCGCTTCGTCTTCGAATCCCCATTCTCCGCAGAGGCTCTCCTTGAAGTTGCATCTCCTCGGCTGCTCCGCCGTCCTGCTCGTCGCGCCGATCGCGGCTGCACAGCAGCTCATCTCCGTCGACAGCTCGCGCGCGCTGTCCCTCGTGGACCCGCTCACCGGCGCACGCACCCCGCTCGGCACCGTCTCGTCGAACGCCGGGACCACCGGCGGCCTCGCCTACGACCCGACGACCGACACGATCTACGTGTCGTCGACCAGCAACGACTCGCTCTACACGCTCGACCTTTCCACTGGCACCGCGACCCTCGTCGGCGGCTACGGCAGCACGGCCTTCGTGATGCACGGGCTCGAGTTCGACACGAGCACCAACACGCTCTACGGCGTGTCCTCGCACGACAACGGCCTGTACACGATCAACACCTCGACGGGACTCGCGACGCTGGTCGGCACGTCGGGCATGACGAGCTTCACGAACATCGGCTACGACTCGCTCAACGACGTCCTCTACGCGACCAACAGCAGCACGGACAGCTTCTACTCGATGAACCGCACCACCGGCGCGACTTCGTTGATCGGCGCGCTCATCGGGCCGACGAACCCCAACTCGCTCGCCTACGACGCGCAGAACGACCGTCTCTACATGATCTGCAACAACACCGACACGCTCTACACGATCGACCGCTCGACTGGCGTGTCGACCTCGA
>JAPLOE010000303.1 GCA_026692705.1 Planctomycetota bacterium | reverse complement strand
GGGGCGCTCAAGGTGAGCGACCACCACGTGCGCAGTCCGCTGCTCAACGTGTCGCGCGCCTGCCAGGTGTGCCACCCGTATCCGGAGGAGGAGATCCTGGGCCGCGTCGCGACGATCCAGGGACGCACGCACGAGCTGATGCAGCGCGCGGCGGTGGCGAACGTGGCGATGCTCGATGCGCTCAAGGCCGCGAAGGCCGGTGGGGCGAGCGACGAGAAGCTCGCGCCCGCGCTGGAACTGCAGCGCAAGGCGCAGTGGAGGCTCGATTTCGTCGCGGCCGAGAACTCGATGGGCTTCCACGCTCCGGCCGAGGCGGCGCGCATCCTCGCGGAGTCGATCGACTACGCGCGGCAGGCGGAACTCGCGGCTTCGGGGCTTCTGCGCTAGCTTCTGGGCCCGGCGCGGCCCCTCTCCTCTGCCGCCAAAGGAACTACCCCAACATGAAGAACCCGACGCTCGCCTCGCTCCTCGTCCTCACGCTCCTCGGAACGCCTTCGTGCATCGTCTCGGCCACGCGCGGGACACCGACCGCCACCGAGACGCGTGCGACCGAAGTGCTGCCCCTCCAGCACGCCAACTGCGACGAGCTGGCCTCGAACCTGCGGAATCTGGTCAACTCGAACACGGTCCGCATCCTGACGGACAGCCGCACCAACAGCCTCATCGTGCAGGCGGACAAGCCTTCGATGGCCGAGATCAAGAAGCTCGTGGAGCAGCTCGACGTCGAAGTGAAGTGAGCCGCGCCCGCTGAATCGCGAACGGCGGTCCCGCACGCGCACGTGCGGGGCCGCCGTTCGGCATTCGGGAGCGAGCGGGAGCGTTACTTCTTGTGCTCGCCGTGCTCCTCTTCTTCCTTCTGGTACTTGTCGTGGCCTTCCTTCTTGAAGCGCGTCAGCTCGTCCTTCACGAGCTTGTTGGCGTCGTCGAACTTGCCCTGCAGCGTCGCGACCTCGATCTTGCAGGTCAGGCCGAGCATGTCCGCCATCATCGCGCGGTAGCCGACGAGTTCTTCCGCCGACAGGTCGTGCGGCTTCTCGGACTTGGCGGCGACGATCGCCGACTGCATGCGCACGAGCGTCTCGAGCGACTTGTCCTTGGTCTCGGCGCTGATGCCACCCTTGAGCAGGCCCTTGAGGCCGCCGTTGAGCGTTTCCATCGACTGCTCGAGCACCTCGTCCGCGGCGCGGGCCGGCACGGGGACGTCGACGGGCGCCGGGAGGGCGGCGGCGATGCCGAAACCGGCGACGCCGAGGAGGGCGATGGCGAAGAACTTGTTCATCGAGATGGTGCCCGGGTTGCGGGCCAGTGAGGGGTAGGTTGGACGGATGCTGGCAAACGGACAGGGAAACCGGCCGCAGAGCCTAACGTTCCGGTCGCCCCGCTAGAATCCGCGCCCCCATGAGTGCGAGCGACGATTCCCGCGGTGATGCGGGCCTGCAGCGCTGGAAGTCCGAAGTCTGGGCCAGGGCCGCCAAGGGCGAGCGCCGCAAGAGCTTCGCGACACCGTCCGGGCTCGAACCGCAGCCGCTCTACGGCGGCGCACCGGACGGCGGCTTCCCGGGCGAGTACCCGTACACGCGCGGCGTCCGCGCGACGATGTACCGCGGCCGCTTCTGGACCATGCGCCAGTACGCGGGGTTCTCGAGCGCGCGCGACACCAACCAGCGCTTCCGCGTGCTGCTCGCGAGCGGCCAGACGGGGCTGTCCGTCGCCTTCGACCTGCCGACGCAGATCGGCTACGACTCCGACCATCCGCTCGCCTCGCCCGAGGTCGGCCTCGTCGGCGTGCCGGTCAACTCGCTCGCCGACATGGAGCGCCTGTTCGACTCGATCCCGCTGGGCGAGGTGTCGACGTCGATGACGATCAACGCGAC
>JAPLOE010000302.1 GCA_026692705.1 Planctomycetota bacterium | reverse complement strand
GCGTGCCGATCAGCCGCATCTTCAAGAACGAGGACTTCGGCTACCGCACGATCACGGTCGAGCGCCCGCTGCGCGACGACAAGGGCAAGGTCGTGCTCGCGACCAAGGGCAAGCAGAAGGGCCAGCCCCAGCCCGACGCCAACCTGCGCGACACCGAGAACGTGCCGCTCAGCGAGGACGTGCGGGCCTACTTCGAGCGCGAGGTGGTCCCCCACGCGCCCGACGCCTGGATCGACGAGGAGAAGACCAAGGTCGGCTACGAGATCCCCTTCAACCGCCACTTCTACGTCTTCAAGCCGCCGCGCCCGCTCGCGGAGATCGACGCCGACCTCAAGGTCGTCACCGACAAGATCCGCGCCATGCTGGAGGAGCTCTCGAAGTGACCCCGTCAAGACTCCCTGTTCCCGAAGGGTACGGCGAGTGGATTCGAGCCCTGAAGGCTCGGATCCAAGGGGCCCGTGCGCGCGCCGTGCTCGCGGCGAACGCGGAGCAGATCCGGCTGTACCACGAGTTGGGTCGCGAGATCCTCGCGCGGATCGAGACCGACGGCTGGGGGAAGTCGGTCATCGAGCGCCTGTCGGCCGACCTGCGTGAGGCCTTCCCGGACATGCGAGGGCTGTCGGCTCGAAACCTCTGGTACATGCGGCAGTTCGCGGCTGCGTGCCCGACGCTGCACTTTCTGCAGCAACCTGCTGCAGAATTGCCGTGGTTCCACATCGTCACCCTGCTGACGAGCCTGAAAGACGAGCCGCAACGCGCCTGGTACGCCACCGCGGCGGTCACCAACGGCTGGTCTCGCGACATCCTGGTCGCCCAGATCCGGGCTCAGGCCCACGCACGCCAAGGCGCTGCGCTGACCAACTTCGATCGCCAGCTTCCAGCCCAGGAAGCCGGGCTGGTCCAGGCCGTGCTGAAGGATCCCTATCACTTCGACTTCCTGGGACTCGGCGAGGAAGCGCACGAGCGCGACATCGAGTCGGCACTGGTCCGCCACATCACTCGTTTCCTGCTCGAGCTTGGTCAAGGCTTCGCGTTCGTCGGGCGACAGCTGCGCCTGGAAGTCGACGGTCGCGAGTTCTTCCTCGATCTCCTCTTCTATCACGTGCGGCTCAAGCGGTACGTGGTCGTGGAGCTGAAGGCGCGGGAGTTCGATCCCGCGGACGCGGGTCAGTTGAACTTCTACCTCGCGGCGGTGGACGCCCAACTCAAGGCCGTCGATGACCGGCCAACCATCGGACTGCTGCTCTGCAAGACCAAGCGTCGCCTGGTCGTCGAGTACGCGTTGTCCGGTTCGGATCGCCCCATGGGCGTCGCCGAGTACCAGCTCCTTCGAGCGCTGCCCGAGCCTCTCGACACCGCACTGCCGACCATCGAGGCGCTGGAGGCCGAGTTGTCGCGCGATCTGACCGCAACGGATGCCACGAGCGAGCCCGATGGCGGTGCCGCATGAGCTTTCCGCGCTATCCCAAGTACAAGCCCAGCGGCGTCGAGTGGCTCGGCGAGGTGCCGGAGCATTGGGACGTCACGCGACTCAAAGGACTCTGCCGGCTCGTCACCGAGAAGGCGGACACCCGCAATCGCGCCGTCGCGCTGGAGCACATCGAGAGCGGAACCGGACGTTTGACCGGTGATTCAGGGGAGTTCGAGGGCGAGGGCACGGCGTTCGTGCGAGGCGACTTGCTTTTCGGCAAACTTCGGCCGTACTTGGCGAAGGCGTGGGTCGCAGAATTCAACGGCGAAGCCGTGGGCGACTTTCACGTCATGCGCCCAGCTCGCGAGCTGAGCCAACGTTACCTCCTCTACACCACGCTCAATCGCGACTTCATCCAGCTCGTCGATGGATCGACCTACGGGTCGAAGATGCCGCGCGCGAGCTGGGACTTCGTCGGGTGCATGCCCGTGTGCGAACCATCACTGGTGGAGCAACGCGTCATCGCCGCGTTCCTGGACCGGGAGACGGCGAAGATCGACGCGCTGATCGCGGAGCAGGAGAAGCTGATCGAGCTGCTTGCGGAGAAGCGCCAGGCCGTCATCTCCCACGCCGTCACCAAGGGCCTCAACCCCGCCGCCCCCATGAAGCCCTCCGGCGTCGAATGGCTCGGCGACGTGCCCGCGCATTGGGATGTCGTGCGGCTAGAGAACGTAGGCAGCTTCGTCTGGGGCAAGGCGCATGAACCGTTTGTCAGCGTGGACGGGCCGCACGTTTGCGCAACCTTCGCATACCAACTCGATCGCCACCGCAGACTGTTGGCTGAGGATGATGGCGCCAACCAAACCCACCTGTGTGTTCATGACTTCACGAAGCTGAAGGTACTCGTCCCCAGTGCACAGGAACAGGCACAGATCGCCGGTATGCTTCAAGTGCAGGATGAACTCTCGGTCGGTTTGATTCGCGAGGCGGGGAGCGCGGTCGAATTCCTCCGAGAACGCCGCGCCGCCCTGATCTCGGCCGCGGTCACGGGCCAGATCGATGTTCGAAACGCCGGGCCGGAGAACGCCGCATGAGCCGGCGAGCCAAGACGATCCAGATTTTCCTTCCCGGCGGCGATCCGCGCGGGATCCGTATCGCGGAGATCACCACGCGCATCGTGCAGGTGATCGAGGTTCCGCGCAGCTTGCTCGACGCGTTCCTCGCGATGCCGGAGAGCCGCAAGGTCGCGGTGTACTTCCTCTTCGGCGCTGGCGAGCAGGACGGCGAGCCGATGGTCTACATCGGACAGACCGGAGACCTCCAGCAAAGGCTGCCTTCGCACAACAAGTTGAAGGACTTCTGGGAGCGAGCGCTGATCCTCATCTCCCGGACGGACAGCCTGACGCAGACGCACGCGCTGTATCTGGAATGGTTGTGCCTTCAGAAGAGTGACGAGGCGGGACGCTACTCCGTGGAGAACGCAAACAGCGGGAGTCGCCCGCACACTCCTGCGCCGCTCGAGGCGGACTGCGAGGAGATCTTCGAGACGGGACATGCTCTGCTGGCGACGCTTGGATTCCCGTTGTTCGACCCTGTCGGACGACGCACCGTCGCTCCGGCGGTCGTGACCGGACGCGTCGAAACGCCACCTCCGGCGTGGACGAGCGAGGAGTATGTGTGCAAGAGCTCGGACGCGAACGGCCGCGGCCTGTACACGCCGGAGGGCTTCGTCGTGCTGAAGGACTCGTACGGTCGAAGCGAGGTCGTGCCGTCGATGAAGGGCATGCCGCTCGAGCAGAACCGCAACGAGCTGATCGCGCAGGGGGTGCTGGCAGTCGAGGGGAACCGGGCGCGCTTCACGAAGGACTACTTGTTCAGGTCGCCTAGCGCGGCAGCCGGCATGCTGCTGGGCCGGTCCGCCAACGGCTGGGTCGAGTGGATGACGAAGTCTGGTCGAACCCTCGATCAGGTAGTGCGGGGGAACCCCGACACGAGAACCCCGCGATGAGCCTCCACAAGGAAGTGAACTTCGAGGTCGAGATCTGCGAGCACCTCGGCAGGCACGGGTGGCTGTACGAGGCGGGCGACGCGGCGAAGTACGACAAGGCGAGGGCGCTGTACCCGGCCGACCTCGTCGCGTGGGTGAAGGAATCGCAGCCCGACGCCTGGGAGGCGCTCGAGAAGAACCACGGGGCGAAGGCGGAGGCGACGCTGCTCGACCGGGTGCGGGCGCAGCTGGACCAGCGCGGGACGCTCGAGGTGCTGCGTTTCGGGGTGGAGCTGCTCGGGTTGCGCAGGCCGGTGGTGATGGCGCAGTTCAAGCCGGCATTCGCGCTCAACGCGGAGATCCTCGCGCGGTACGCGAAGAACCGGCTGCGGGTCGTGCGGCAGGTGAAGTACTCGCTGGGCAACGAGAACTGCCTCGACCTCGTGCTCTTCGTGAACGGTCTCGCGGTCGCGACGGTGGAGCTCAAGACGGACTTCACGCAGAGCGTGCAGGACGCGGTCGACCAGTACCGCTTCGATCGCGAGCCGCGTCCGAAGGGGCAGGCCATCGAGCCGCTGCTCTCGTTCCCGCAGGGAGCGCTCGTGCATTTCGCGGTGTCGAACAACGAAGTGCGCATGGCGACGAAGCTCGTCGGCAGCGCGACGGAGTTCCTGCCGTTCAATCTGGGCCACGCAGGCGGAGCGGGAAATCCACCCAATCCTGCGGGCGGCCATCGCACGGCGTACCTGTGGGAGAAGGTGTGGGAGCGCGAGAGCTGGCTCGAGATCCTCGGGCGCTACCTGATCGGGGAGCGCGACAAGAAGCAGCAACCTTCGCGCACGATCTTCCCGCGTTTCCACCAGCTCGACGTCACGCGCAAGTTGCAGGCGGCCGTGCTGCGCGACGGGCCGGGCACGAAGTACCTGATCCAGCACTCGGCGGGTTCGGGCAAGACGAATTCGATCGCGTGGACGGCGCATTTCCTGGCCGAGCTGCACGACGCGAACGGGCGCAAGGTGTTCGACAGCGTGCTGGTCGTGTCGGACCGCAACGTGATCGACGCGCAGTTGCAGGATGCGCTGTTCAGCTTCGCGCGGACGACCGGTGTGGTCGTGACGATCACGGGCGAGAGCGGCTCGAAGAGCAAGGAGCTGGCGGAGGCGCTCTCGGGCACGAAGAAGGTCGTGGTGTGCACGATCCAGACGTTCCCCTTCGCGCTGGAGGCCGTGCGGGATCTCGCGGCGACGCAGGGCAAGCGCTTTGCGGTGATCGCGGACGAGGCCCACAGCAGCCAGGCCGGCGAGGCGGCGGCGAAGCTGAAGGCGGTGCTGTCGGCGGACGAGCAGAAGGAGCTCGACGACGGCGGCGAGGTCAGCGGCGAGGACGTGCTCGCGGCGCAGATGAGCTCGCG
>JAPLOE010000301.1 GCA_026692705.1 Planctomycetota bacterium | reverse complement strand
AGGATACCGAGCCAGAGCACCTTTTTCGGTGAGCGGGGCCGACGGCAGGGAGTTGCCGTCGGCCTCGCTCGCTAACCGAAAAACGTGCTCAGGCTCGAGGCGCGCTCACTTGAGGAGGCTGCGCAGCATCCAGGCGGTCTTTTCGTGGATCTGGAGGCGCTGGGTGAGGAGGTCGGCGGAGGCTTCGTCCTCGCCTTCGTCGACGGCGGGGAAGACGCTGCGGGCGGTGCGGGCGACGGCTTCGTGGCCTTCGACGAGCAGGCGGACCATGTCGAGGGCGGCGGGGACGCCGTCGGTCTCGGGGATGGAGGTGAGCTTGGCGAACTGCTTGTTCGTGCCCGGCGCGGGGTAGCCGAGGGCGCGGATGCGCTCGGCGATCAGGTCGAGCGCGTTCCACAGCTCGGTGTACTGATCCATGAACATCAGGTGCAGCGTGTTGAACATCGGACCCTCGACGTTCCAGTGGAAGTTGTGGGTCTTGAGGTAGAGCGAGTAGGTGTCGGCGAGCAGGCAGGAGAGGCCCTGCGCGATGCGCTCGCGGTCCTTCTCGGGGATGCCGATGTTGGGGCCGGTGCCGGAGACGAGCTTGGACTTGGACTTGGCCATGGAAGGTTCCTCTTGGGAGAGCGGGGCGCGGGGCGGCGAGAGCAGAGGATAGGCCACAGAGCAGCGGGCACACGGCATCAGTACCGTGCCAGAGCAACTTTTTCGGTGAGCGAGGCCGACGGCAAGGCGTTGCCGGAGGCTGGGCTCGCTAACCAAAAAACTTGCTCAGGCACGAGGGACGCTCACAGCTCGCGGATGTAGTGGCAGGTGTAGCCGCCGGGATTCCGCACCAGGTAGTCCTGGTGGGAGGCCTCGGCGGGCCACCACTTGGCGGCGGGCTCGAGCGTGGTGACGACCTTGCGCTTCCACTTCTTCTCGGCCTCCGCGATGGCCTTCTCGGCGGCGGCCTTCTGCGCGGCGTTCGCGTAGAAGATCGTCGAGCGGTACTGCGTGCCGCGGTCGTTGCCCTGACGGTTGAGCGTCGTCGGGTCGTGGATCTTGAAGAACCACGTCAGCAGCTCGTCGTAGGTGATCTTCTTCGGGTCGAAGACGATCTTCACGGACTCGGCGTGCCCGCTCTTGGAGTCGTGCGTGTCGTCGTACTTGGGGTTGTCGAGGTGGCCGCCGGTGTAGCCGCACTCGGTGTCGAGCACGCCCGGAAGCTTGCGCAGCAGGTCTTCCATGCCCCAGAAGCAGCCGCCCGCGAGCACCGCGGTCTCGGTCGTCGCACCCGTCTTCGGATCGGTCATCACGCTCTCCTTGTCGCTCGCCTTCGCGGCGCCCTTCTTGTCGAACATCGGGAGGAAACGGCCGAGGCCTTCCTTCTCGAGCTCGGCCACCGGCACGAAGCGCAGCGAGGCCGAGTTGATGCAGTAGCGCAGCCCCGTCGGTTGCGGGCCGTCCTCGAACACGTGGCCGAGGTGCGAGTCGGCGCGCGACGAGCGCACTTCCGTGCGGATCATGCCGTGGGTGAGGTCCGACTTCTCGACCACCCAGCGCTCCTCGAGCGGCCGCGTGAAGCTCGGCCAGCCGCAGCCCGAGTCGAACTTGTCGAGCGAGCTGAAGAGCGGCGTGCCATCGACGATGTCGACGTAGATGCCGTCCTCGTGGTTGTTCCAGTATTCGCCGGTGAAGGCGCGCTCGGTGCCGCTCTCCTGCGTCACCTGCCACTGCATGCGCGTGAGGCGCGAGCGCAGGGCCTCGCGGTCGATCGGAGCGGGCGCGGTCTCCGCCACGGCATCCGGCGCCGCGCGCGGGGCGTCACCTTCGGGGATCGGCTGGCGTGCGCAGGCCACGAGCACGCTCGCGAGCGCCAGGAGGAGCAGGGACCAGAACAGGAACTTGGAGTCGGTGATGGGCATGGGAACGCGGGGGTAGGTCGCGAAAGGAAGCGTCTATTAGGCCCGCGAGGGAGTCTACGGGAGGTCCGAAGTGTTCGTGACACGCTCTCGGGCGCGC
>JAPLOE010000300.1 GCA_026692705.1 Planctomycetota bacterium | reverse complement strand
GGGCTCACGTTCGAGGACGACGGCACGCGGCTCGCGGTGCGTGCGGGCCAGGAGCTGTACGTTTTCCCGCTCGACGGCGCGAAGCCGTGGCCGCTCGCGCTCGCCGACGCCGAGTGCCCGACGCGCCTGCTCGCTGCGCCGCTCGAGCGCATCGAGCTCTCGCGCGACCGTCAGCGTGCCTTCGCGCGTGGCGGCAAGCTCCCCACGCCGGAACTCGCGGGCGTTACGGCCGAGGCGCAGTTCGTCGACCTCGCGAGCGGCACCGGGCGCACGCTCGAAGGCCTCGCAGCGCTGAAATCGCCGGAGAATCTTGACCTTTCGCCCGATGGCGAGTTCCTGTTCGCCTTCGACGTCGATCGCTCCGCGCAGCCGCCGCCGACGCTCGTGCCCGACTACCTGACCGAGCGTGTCAGCACGCGCGAGACGCGCCGCGAGCTCGCGGAAGACACGTGGCCGCCGCGCAAGCCGTTCGTGTGGTCGACGAACGATGGCGCGCGCCACGCGCTCGAGCTGCCGGGAGATTCGAAGGCCTCGGCCAACGGGATCGGCTGGGCGCCGCGGGGCGAGCCGCGGGTCGCGTTCCGGCGCACGTCGCCCGACTACCGCGAGGTCGAGACATGGATCTGGGATCGCAATGGCCAGCGGCTCGCGCTCGTGGAACGCGACGAGCACTGGGTCGGCGGTCCCGGCAGTTTCGTGCGCTGGACGAAGGACGGCGAGCGCCTGCTGCTCGCCAGCGAGTGCGCGCCGCTCTCGACGACTCCCGGCCGCAACCAAGTGTTCGAGCTCGACCCGTCGAATGGCGCCCTGCGCCAGCTGACGGAGGTCGAAGGGGAAGTCGAGCGTTTCCTCGTCACTGAGGACGACACCGTGATCGTGTGCGCGAGCCGCAACGATCCGGCGCGGCGCGAGCTCGGCGTCGTCGAGGCGAACGGCGTCCGCTGGCTGCCCGTGCCGCCGGGAATGAACACGTCGCCGACGGTTTCCGCCGACGGGCGCGTGCTCGTGTTCCTGCACGAGGAACTGGGTGTTCCTGGCGAGCTCTACCGCGTGGCGCTCGACGGCGGCGCGCCCGCGACGCGCCTGACGAGCTCGATTCCCGCCGAGTACCTCGCGCGCGACTGGATCCTGCCGGAGAAGCTCACCGTCGCGAGCGCCGACGGCAAGAACGTGCGAGCGCATGTCTATTCGCCGCGCGGAACGAGCCTCGCGAAGCCGCCGAAGTCGCGCCCGTGCGTCGTATTCATCCACGGCGCGGGTTACCTGCAGAACGTGACCGACTCGATGACCGAGTACGCGGTCAACCTGATGTTCCACTCGCGCCTCGCGGAACAGGGTTACGTCGTAGCCGACGTCGATTACCGCGGCAGCGCGGGGTACGGGGCGAAGTTCCGTGGCGACGTGCAATTCCAGCTCGGGAAGCTCGAGCTCGAGGACATCGGCGCAGTCGTCGACGAGCTCGCGCGCCGCGGAGCGATCGATCCGACGCGTGTCGCCTGTTACGGCGGTTCCTACGGCGGTTTCCTCACGCTGATGGCGCTCTTCAAGGAGCCCGAGCGCTGGGCGGGCGGCGCCGCGTTGCGTTCGGTGACCGACTGGCGCACGTACCACCCCGGCTACACGCAGCCGCGGCTCGGCCGTCCGTCGACGCACCCCGAGGCCTACGTCGCGAGCTCGCCGATCGACCACGCGCAGAACCTGAAGGACCCGCTGCTGCTCCTGCACGGCATGGTCGACTCCAACGTGTTCGCGCAGGACACGATCCGCCTGATGGAGAAGCTGATCGACCTCGGGCTCGACTTCGACGCCATGCTCTATCCGAGCCAGAACCACGCCTTCGAAGACGGCATGCACTGGCTCGACGAGTACAAGCGCATCGAACGTTTCCTCGCGCGTTGCCTCGCTCCCTGACTCCTTTCCCACGACGTTTCCCCCACTCTCCGCCGATGACGAACTTCCGTTCCCGCCGCGATTGGCTCGTGTTTTCCGGTGCGCTCGCGGGCGCTGGCGCGCTCTCGGCCTGCGCGAGCCAGCCGAAGCTCGTGCAGGCGACGGAGCCGGTGCCCGACGACTTCGCGGAGCTTCCCGACCTGCGCCCGATGCTGCAGCCGATCGCTCCGGAAGAGCGTGCAGCGCGCCGCAAGCGCCTGTCGGAACTGCTCGCGCTCTCGGGGCTGCACGCCTACGTCTGCGAGGGCGGGCCGACCATGACGTACCTCGCGGGCATCTCGTGGGGCAAGTCGGAGCGCACGTTCGCGCTGGTCGTGCTCGCCGACGGACGGCACTTCTGGATCTGCCCCGCCTTCGAGGCCGAGAAGGCGCGCCTTTCGATCGAGAAGGAGGGCGGGCCCGGCGGCGAGATCGAGACGTGGGACGAGCACGAGTACGCGTTTGCGCCGCTCGCGCGCGTGCTGCAACGCCACGGCGCGAGCCGGATCGCGGTCGATCCGCAGGCGCGCAGCTTCCTCTTCGACGGCCTGCGCGAGCAGGTCGGCGCGGAGAACGTGGTGCTCGGGCGAAGCGTGCTCGTGCGCCTGCGCGGCGTGAAGGACGCGCACGAGCTCGAGTTGCTGCGCCTCGCGAGCGAAGGCACGCAGCTCGCGATCTCCGCCGTTGCACGCCGAGTGCAGCTGGGCATGACCGGCGACGACGTCTCGCGCCTGATGGCGCGCGCGCACGGCAAGCTCGGCATGACGAGCCCGTGGTGCCTCGCGCTGGTCGGCGCGGCCGCGGCCTATCCCCATGGCGACAACCACTCCGTCAAGCTCGGCCGCGACGAGTTCCTGCTCGTCGACACCGGCGCGAGCCTGCACGGCTACGCGAGCGACACGACGCGCACCTGGTGCGTCGACGGCACGCCCGGTGAGGAGCAGCAGCGCGCCTGGAACGCCGTGCGCGACGCGCAGCAGCGCGCTTTCGAGCTCATCCGCCCCGGCGTCGAGTGCCGCGCGATCGACGCCGCCGCGCGCGAGTTCCTGAGCGCCGCCGGCTACGGCCCCGGCTACTCGAAGTTCACGCACCGCCTCGGCCACGGCATCGGGCTCGAGGGCCACGAGGATCCGTACTTCGACGGCGGCAGCCTCGTGCAGCTCGAGCCGGGCATGACGCTCTCCAACGAACCGGGTGTGTACCTGTACGGCCAGTTCGGCGTGCGCATCGAGGACATCGTGGCCTGCACCGAGAGCGGCGCGACGCACTTCGGCGAGTGGCAGCGCTCCTGGCGCAGCCCGGGCTAATCGCTCGACGCGACGAAGCGACTGCGCAACGTCGTGGACCCGCCGGGGCCCGCGCTCTCCTGCCACACGAACAGGACGCCGCCCGGAACCGCGGCAAGTTGCGCGAATCCAGCGGCACGTCCGGGCACGCTGGGGGCGAGCGCTCGCGGCGCGTCGACGGGAACGCCAGCCCGCAGCCGTTGCAGCATCCACTCGGCCTTGTCGCGCGCGGAACGCTCGAGCCAGCTCACCCACAGCGTGCCCTGCGCATCGAACGCGCACGCCACGAGGCCATCGGTCTCGCGCGTCGAGAGCGTGATCGGCACGTCGAAGGAACGTGCGCCGTCCCGCGAGAGCGCGGCCGCGACGCGCGCGTGCGAGTCGGCGCCGAGCGTGAACCAGGCGACGGCGAGCTCGCCCTCGCGCGCGGCGATCGCCGGCCCGTTCACCGGGCAGCCCGCGATGCGCCAGCCATCGTCGGCGACCTTGCGCGGCGCGGACACGGCGCCCGATTCGAGCCGCACGACGGAGATGTCGCGCACTTCGCGTTCATCGCGATCACGGTAGGCGACGACGAGCGCTCCGTCGGATGTGCGCGCGAGCGCGAGCGCGCAGCAGTCGCACACGCGCGGGTCGAGCTCGAGCGCCTCGCCGCGCACTCCATCGCGCGCGATCGACGCGGCCATCAGGCGCGTGGACCCAAGTCCGTCGTGGCCGCCCTCGCTCCCGCTGAGCCACACGGCAGTCCAACCGTCGGCTTGCGGCGCCAGCGCCACGAATTCCTGCTGCGCGAGGCCCGAGTGCAGCCGTTCCTTCGGCGGCTCGGGCGAACGGAGCTGGAAACTCGCCGTCGTGGCGTGCGCAGAGGTCGAGCTGCGCTCAAGCCACACCGTCAGGCGCTCTCCGCTCGCGAGCCGCGCGCTGTGCGGCACGTCCGCGAAGTTCACGAACCAGTTGGAGCCTTTCGCGAGCGTCTCCGCCGCGCTCCAGTCGCGCTCGACCGGCCTCCAGCTTGCGGCACGCAGCTCGAACGGCCCCTGCGCGGCGCCTTCGATCCACGTGAGCTCGACGTCACCGGCGAGCGAGGTCGCCAGCGCGAACGAACGCGCGCCCTCAGCCGCCGGAGGATTCGAGCCGACTTCGACGCTCTCCTCGGAACAGCCCGCCAGCGCGAGCAGGAGCGCCGCGACACAGGTGGCCCACCTGCTCCAAAAACACTCTGGGCGCCCCGGCCGAGACCGAGTGCGCCCGAGAGGGTGCGCGACGGGCCTTGAACGCCCCGCGCGGAAGTCCGGCCAGAGCCCCACGACGGATCGTCCGAGGCTCCTCACCCGTTAGAGGCGGGTGTAGTCGCGGCCGCGACGCGGCTTCTTCTGGCGACCGAGCGCCAGGATCTTGCCGGAGTTCATGCCCATGCGCTTGACGCGCTTGCGGCCGCGGGTGGGGCCACCGTTCTTGTAGCGGGAGTTGGCCATGGTTCTTGGCTCTGAATGGAGGGCGGGAGGCGTGAAAGTCACGCGCGCCCTGGGGACGCGCTTGGAAGGCGGAAGAGTATGGCGGGCGAGTCCGTCCGGAGCAAGCCCCAGAGCTCGCGCTTCGGCCATTCGGGGCATCTCGAGACGATTCCTGCGCCCCTTGGAGGCCCCCAGCCCCGCTCCCCCGGGCCCTACTCCGCGTATCCCAGCAGCTTGAGGGCGTCGATGTTCCCGATCTCGCCCACACGGCCGTCGAGCACGTCGTCGGCGCCCCAGCGGGCCCGGAACGCCAGCAGCTCGGCCTTGAGCCGCGCGAGCACGTCCGGCTGGGCTTCGGAGAGGTCCTGAGCCTCGATAGGATCGACGGCGACGTCGTACAGGGCCCAGCGCTCCTCGGCGCCAAGGCCCTTGCGCACGACCTTCCAGTTCCCGTCGTAGAGCGCGAGCTTCACGATCCGCGGATTGGG
>JAPLOE010000299.1 GCA_026692705.1 Planctomycetota bacterium | reverse complement strand
CTGCTCGCGCCGCAGCTCGAGCGGCCGACGGGCTGGACGCCGCCGGCGCCCGAGAAGAAGTGAGCCTCTCTCAGGCGAGCACCGAGTGCGCGAGGTCCTCGATCCGCGCGCGGATCAGGTCGCGGACCTGCTCGAACTCCTCGAGCGGCAGTTGCTTGGGGTCGGGCAGCTGCCAGTCGGCCCGCTGCCGCGCGCGCACGTCGGGGCACTCGTCGCCGCGACCCATCGTGATCGCCCAGTCCCATTCGACCTCAGGCAGCTCGTCGAGCGGCTTCGAGCGGTGGCGCGTCAGGTCGTAGCCCATCGAACGCATCGACAGCACAGCCTTGGGGTGCACGTTGCCCGAAGGACGTGAGCCAGCACTGTGCGCCTCGATCCGATCGGCGAACAACAGGCGGGCGAGTGCTTCGGCCATCTGGCTCCGGCACGAGTTCTCGACGCACACGAACAACACGCGCGAGCGGTAGTTGGACACGGGAAGTCCTCCTTGGGATGGGAAGCTAACGCGACCTGTTGAAAACGCCACCGTCAGCTTGGGCCCCCAACTTTCGCCCGCGAACTTTCTCGCGCCTGAAAGCGACCAAGGCGGGCTCTGCGGTGCCGCTGGGGCCGACTTCAGGGCCCGGAAGAATCTGCCGATGCACGGACCCGTGAACCCGATCCTGCGCTGGGGCTCGACCGTTCTGCTCGCCGGCCTCGCGCTGGTAGGGGCCCTCGCGTTCCAGGCGGCGGCCCGAGGAGAGGAAGAGCCGCTGCCCGAGGCGGTAGTGACGCTCGAGAGCCTCCACCGCGACCCGCAAGCTTCGCTCGGACGACTCGTGCGCCTGCGCTTCCAGTTCGACGCGGAGCAGGCGCGCTGGAATCCGTACCTCACGCGCTTCGGCAGCGGCGATTACCGCGCGTTCCGCGTGTGGAGCGACGAGCAATTCCTGTGGGAGAAGGAACAGTGGGAAGCGCCGCTGGGGCAGCTCTTCGTGCGCCGTGGGGGCGTCGCGGAGCGTGCGCTCGCCGGTGCGCCGCAGCTCGCGCGCTTCGAGGCCATCGGGCGCGTGCGGCAGGTGCTGCTCGGCCGGCCGTGGATCGAGCTCGAGCAGGTGCGCCGCATAGGCGACGAGATCAGCGAAAGCACGCTGCTGCACGCCTCGCGCGCGGTGCTCGCGATGGAAGAGGCCCACTGGGCGATGGCGCGCGAGCACCTCGAGCGTGCGCTGGTCGGCTCGATGCCGCCGACGGCCCGCGAGGAACTGAACGTGCTGCGCGCGATCACGCTCGACCCGCCGCGGTCGTCCGATCCCGCGACCGGGCGCTGACGCGTTCAACCGCCGTGCGCGCGCGCAGCGACGGGCGCGAAGCCCGCGATCTGCGCGCCGTCGAGCAGCACGCAACGCTCCGCGAGGTTGACCATCGGGCACACGTGCCGCGGCTCGAGCTCGAGCAGCGTGCCGAGCTCCGGATCGGGCCCTGCGCGCACCTCGAGCGGCAGGTGCTCCTCGCTGGGGCGCAGCGCGACGAGCTCCGGACGGCCCGCGACGATCACGCACGGGTCCGCGACGGCCGCGTCCACCGACTTCGAACCCGCGTCGACGGTCACGCGACCAGGCCGCGGCCGCGAGATGACGCGCGCGAGCACGCTCGCGGCGAGCTGGAACCCGCGTTGCCCGAGTGCGGCGCTCTGGTGGTCCCAATACACCACGATTCCCGGGGAAATCCGGTGGTTTCCGCGCGCGAGGCCCGCGTGCTCGAGGGCCTCGACGAAGGTCGGGGTGCCACTCGTCACGAGCTCGTGTTCGGGGCTTCCGAACGTGCTCGCGAGGTTCACGAGCTCATCGAACAGCGGCGCGCAGGTCGAACGCCGTTCCGCCGGCGTCGGTGCACGCACGTGACCTTCGTAGGCATGCCAGCCGCGCAGCGCACTGCCGGCGGCGCGCACGACCTCGGCGATGCGCGCGCGATCCTCGAACGCGATGCCGCTGCGGCCCATGCGCGGGTCGAGGTCGACGAACACGCCGAGGTTGCGCTCGCGCAGCTCGCGCGCGTGCGCCGGATCCTCGCTCAGCACCGCGAGGCGGTGGCGCGGAAAACGTGCGGCGAGCTCCGCGAGCGCCGCGAGGTTCGGGCCGCGGTGCGAGTAGGCGACGAGCAGGTCGATCGCCACGTCACTTGCTTCCGCGACTTCGAGCAGCACGCGCGTCTCGCGCACGGTCGCGCTCTTGAAGTGGCGCAGGCCCGCCGCGAGCAGCAGCTCGAGCACCTGCGGCACCTTCGTGGTCTTCACGTGCGGCCGCCAGCGTGCGAGGCCTCCGTGCGGGGCGAGCAGCTCCGCCATGCGCGCCACGTTCGAGCGCACGCGGTCGAGCCGCACGAGCAGCATCGGCGTCGGCAGGTCCTCGAGGGTGCGCAGGTGCTGCATCTAGCTTCGCCGCGGCGGGAGCGGTTTCGGCTCGAAGGCGGCGCAATCCTCGCCGGTCGTCGCGCGGATCTCGAGGCACGGCAGGCGCTTCGAGAGCAGCTGGAAGGCGCGGCAGCCGTGCGGATGCTGCGGCTGGTGCGTGACCCAGTAGTGGACGCAGCGCTGGCAGGACGGCGGGGGAGTCGTCGGGCGGTCGGGCACGATGGCCGCTAGCATGGCGCGCGCCGCACGCCTCTTGAAGAGCTGCGGCGAAAGGGAAAACCATGCGCACGGCCTTGATCGCGGGAAGTGTCGGATTGCTCGGGCTGGCCTGGGCGACCCGCGAGGAGCCGTCGGCGATGCGCACGGCCGCGGCGGCGTTCCTCGCGACGCTCGAGGAAAACGAGCTCGGCGCCGCGCGTTTTCCGCTGCATGCGACGGAACGGCGCGAGTGGAACTACCTGCCGGGCGAGCGCAAGGGCATCGCGCTGCGTGAGCTCGATGCGGAGGAGTTGAAGGCGCTGCGCGCGCTGCTGCGGACGACGCTGAGCGCCGCGGGCGAGCGGCGGCTCGACGAGATCGTCGCGCTCGAGCACGTGCTGCGCACGAAAGAGTCGACGCCTGAGCAAGTCGCGACGTGGCGCGACGCGGGCGCCTATGCGGTCGCGATCTTCGGCGACGTCGGCGGCGTCGACCCGTGGAGCTGGCGCCTCGAGGGCCACCACGTCGTGCTGCACTTCACCGAGCTCGGCGGCGCGCTCGCGATCACGCCGCAGTTCCTCGGCACGAATCCAGCGCGTTCGGAGCGCGACGGCAAGGTCGTCGAGCCGCTCGCGGAGGAGCAGGCTCTCGCGCGCAAGCTCGCGCAGTCGCTGACGGGCAGCCTGCGCGACCGCGCGATCGTCGATGCGCCGGTGCCGCAGGATGTGCTCAGAAAGCCGGGGGAAACCGTGAATTTCGATCTGGGCGAAGGGATCGCGCTCAGGGAGCTCGACGAAGCGGGTCGCAAGCTCGCGGACGCGCTGCTCGACGCCTACGTCGGCCGCTTCGACGGTGCGGCGCTCGCCAGCGCGCAAGCGAAGCTCGCCGACCGTGGCGCACTGCGCTTCCTGTGGATCGGCTCGACGGAACCCGGGAAGCCGCACTACTACCGCATCCACTGCAGGGAGCGTTCGATCGAGTACGTGAACATCCAGAACGACGCGAACCACGTGCACACGCTGTGGCGCGAGCTCGACGGCGACTTCGGCGGCGAGGCGGTGCGCGCCTTCGAGGGGCTGAAGGGGAAGTGAGACCGCCGCGGCCGCCGCCGAAGACCTGCGCGACCTGCGGGCGCGCCTTCGAGTGGCGCAAGAAGTGGGAGCGCGACTGGGAACGCGTGAAGCACTGCAGCGAACGTTGCCGCCGCGCGGCGCGCTCGTCGGCGCGCGAAAAGTAGCTAGTTTCCGGCCGCGAACGGGGCCTTGGCGACGTCGAGGCGATGGCCGTCCATGCTGCGCGGGCCGCGGTCGATGGACGCGGACTCCAGGCTGGCGCTGTAGAAGCCGAAGCCGATGCTCGTGCACGTGGCGAGCCGGTGGTCGGGGAGTTTCACGGTGGCGAGCCGCAGCGTCCCTTGGCCCTCGAGCTCGACGGAATGCACCAGCGGTTCGGCATACCCGACGATCGATTCGCCGGCCGCGCACAGGTGCAGGAACGGTGCGCGCGAAGCGCTGCTCGCGGGTCGCCACAACAGTGCGAGCTCGAGCCCGTCGGCCGTCTTGCGCCGCGAGAGCCCGAGCAACGTGCCCTCGGCCTCGAACTCCGCGCCCGCGAATTCCGCAGGAATCTCGGCCAGCGCGCGCTCGGCGAGACCGACGAGCCGGCGTTCGCCCGAGTGGTGCAGGTGCCAGCTGGCGCCGACGATCACGAGCGCGAGGGCGCAGCGCGTCAGCCATTCGTGGAGCGAAGTCCGCGGCTGCGCGGCGCGCTTGCGGCCGAGCGAGAGCAACCACTTGCGGCAGGGCGTCTCGACCAGCGTGAACAGGAGTCCCGACGCCGCGAGCGAGATCGTCAGCGCGACCAGCGCGAGCTCGCCCCAGCCGAGGCCCAGCCCGAGCGTGCTCTCCTGGACCGTGCCGATGACGATGCGGTGCACGAGATAGAACGCGAAGCTCGTCTCCCCGAGCCACTGGAACGCGCGCGTGCCGAGCAGGCGTGCGAGCGGCCCTTGCGAGCGCGCGGCGACCCACACGACGAACGCGAACGGCAACGCGAAGCCTGCGCCGGCCTGCAGGTAGCGCGCGAGGACCGCGTGCTGCGAGAGGTCGAGCACCGGATAGAGGCCCGCGCTCGGACCGATCAGGTGCCACGCGAAGCCGACCGCGGCGACGGCGGCGAGCTCGAGCGCGACCTGCGGCCCGATTCCGCGGCGAAACAGGCCTTCCGCGACACCGGAGCGGAACAGGCGCGCGAGCGCGAGGCCCGTCGCGAACTCCGCG
>JAPLOE010000298.1 GCA_026692705.1 Planctomycetota bacterium | reverse complement strand
GAAGAAGCAGGCCGCACCGACCGCGCCCAGTCCGGACCAGAAAGGGCGCGCGCCCTCGTGTTCGTGCGTGGGCTCGCTCGCCGGCGCGTGCTGCAGCACGAGGTGCAGCAGGCCGCCAGCGAGCAGCGCCGAGAGCACCGCGGTGAACGTGCCTTCGCTGATCGGCACGATCAACGGGCCGAACCACGTGAGCGACGCGACAGCCGTGAGCGAGAGCACGGCTCCCACGCGACCGAAACGGCGCTTGGTCTGGCCCCACAGGAGCAGACCCAGCGGCAAGCGATGGCCGACGACGACGAGCAGTGTCGCGAGGCCGACGCGCTCTTCGTTGACCTGCGTCGCGAGCGCGGCGCTCTCGATCAGCTCGTGCGTGAGCAGGAGCAACACGACGAGCACGCCCACCGGCAATTTCAGGCTTTCGCTGCGGTGGAACAGCATCCGCTCGGCCCACACCGGCAGGAGCAGTCCGAGCGCGAGCAACGCCAGCGCCCACCAGCCGAGATGCGCACCCGCCTCGGGCATCAGGTGGAAGAAGCTCACCACGACGATGCCGCCGATCGTCGCGCCGTCGATCAGCGCCGGCAGCACCGGCACGCGCCGCGCGAGGCGGTCGAACAGCGGGCCGACCACGAGGGCCAGCGTCGCGATCGCGAGCAGCAGCGTCGGGTTCACGGCTCGGGCGTCCTACGGTCGGTGCTCGATGACCTGGCCGCCGAGCGCGCGCGACGAGAACCAGCCGCGGCCGACGGGCGAGCCGCGCACGATGCGCTCGCCATCGATCGCCGCATCGAAGAAGTAGAACGGAATGCCCTGTCCCCAGAACGGATCGGGCGTGTCCTGCACGTGCAGTCCGAGGCACGGCTCGGGGCAGAGCGGCGACCACGCGGAGTAACCGACGCGGCCCAGCGGCGCACCCTGCTGCACCACGTCGCCGACCTTGGCCACGAGCGAGCCCTTCTCGAGCCCGCTCACGAACAGGAATTCCCCCGGCGCGATCTCGATCACGACGTGGTTGCCCAGATCGTCGGCGTGCAGTTGGCCGTCGTCGGGCACGCCGTCGACGACGCGCACCACCGTGCCCGCCGCGGGCGCGACGACCTCGGCCCCGCGCGCGAAGGCCGACGCCGGATCGCTCTCGTTCGCGCGCGTCTTGCCGTCGCGCTCGATCACGAGCACATAGGCGAAGGAACGGTCGGGCCGCGTGCGCCAGATCGCGCTCGTGTCGTCGATGCCGCCCCACGCGACCTTCCACGGACCCTGCGCCGGAACGCGGATGCGCGCCGACGTCGGACGAGCGCTGCGGGCCGCGGGGAACGGCAGGCCGTAGGACGCGCTGCCGATGACGATCGCGAGCAATCCGAAGGCGACGAGGCGCTGCGTCGAGCCGAAGGGCGGTCGGCGGATCGAGCGGAACAGCCCGTAGAGCCCGACCACGAACGCGCAGGCAGCCAGCACGAACGGGCCGTAGATGTAGGCCTTCACCGGGCCGACGCCGGGGCGCTTGAGCCCGAGGTAGACGGCGAGCGCGAACTCGGCCGCGACCACGACCCAGCTCGCGATCACCCAGCCTTCCGGGCGCTCGAACTTCGTTGCGTCAGCGTCCATCGACGGGCCGATTCCTTCCCAGCCGCTCGTGCGCGGCGACGAATTCGAGGCTGCAGAAGCTCGCCATCAGCGACAGGTCGCCGGCGAGCACCGTGGCGCCGAGGATTTCCGCGAACGTGTTCGCGTGGCCGTTGCCGAGGCAACCCAGCAGCGCGAGGCACTCGGCCGCCGTGCCCTTCTGCGAGCCGCCGCCGACGGTCCCGACGAGCAGCGACGGCAGCGTCGCGCTCGCGTACAGGTCGCCGTCGCGCGTGACGCGGAAGTCGAGCTGGCCCTGCGCGCATTCCGTCAGGTACGCGACGTCCTGCCCGCAGGCGAGCAACACCGCCGCCAGCCCGTTCGCGGCCTGCACGAGCCAATTTTGCGTGCCCAGCTGCGCAAATCCGGCCCTGTAGGTCGCCTGAATCGCGACGAGCTGCTCCGGCGTGACGCGCGCGAGCTCCGCGAGCGCCGCACGCGGCACCGTGACTTCCGCGACGACGCTGCGCCCGCGTCCCTCGATCGCCGCGCGTGCGTTGGCGCGCTTCTCGACGTCCTGTCCGTGCACGTAACGCTCGAGCGCACCCGTGCGCCGCGCGAGTTCGGCGCTGACGAGCTCGGCCGCGCGCGCCGCCATGTTGATTCCGATCGCGTCGCCGGTCGTGAACACGAGGCGCAGCAGCAAACGACAGCCCAGCACGTCGGTCTCGACGCGAACGAGCTTGCCGTGGCGCGTGGTCGTCGCCACGAGTCGCGCGAATTCCTCGAACGAAGCCCGGGCGAGTGCCACGGCTGCGAGCGCCTGCTCGAGCCCTTCGTACACGAGCATCGGATGCTGCGTCAGGCCTTCGCGCACCACGCGCGCCTTCGCTCCGCCTCCGGCGGCAACGAGGCGCATGCCGCGCGAGTACGACGCGACCAGCGCGCCCTCGTTGGTCGCCATCGGCACGTAGACCTCGCGCGGCCCCGCGCTCGTGTCGACCGCGAGCGGCCCCGCGAGCCCCAGCGGCACCTGCACGAACCCGATCAGGTTCTCGATGTTGCCGCGCGCGCTCTCCGGCGGCACCGGACGGCCCGCGAGGTGCTCGAGCGCGCGTCCCGCGGCGCGTTCGGCGAGCTGCAGGCGCTCGGCGACCGCCGCGGGCGCAAGGTCGTCGTCGCGCGAGCGCGGGATGCGAGGCAGGCCGGCCATGGGGGGCGGAGAGGATAGCGCCGCACCCCGCTCGCCGCGCAGCGCCCCCGCCGGGCCCGCGCCGATGCGCTCCGTTGCCGGATCGGGCGCTTGCGATTAGGTTCGAGAGCGTCGAACGGCGCCTCTGGAGGAGATGGCTCACCGCGACCGGTCCCCGCGCACACGGGGCCCCACTCCTCCCTTGGACCTGCACATCACGTTTCACGCCGTCGAGCGTTTTGCGCTCCACCACCCCGACGCCAGCGAGGTCGAGGTGACGAGCGCCGTCGAGAGTGCGCTCGAGGTCGCGCCGCAGGCCGCGCTGCCGCTGATCGGCCGCAACTCGACGCGCCCGACGAATTCGCACTACCGGCTGGCGGAGGATCGGCAGGGACTGTTCGTGCTCGAGTCCGTCGGTGGGCGTTTCATCGTCGTGACGTACCTGCGTTTCGGGCCCTGGCAGGCGCAGCTCGCGGAGCGCATCTGGCCGCGCGCGAACGGCCAGCGTGAAGTCGTGGTGCCCGCCCCGCCCTCGCTGCGCCAGCGGGCGGAGGAACCGCTCGCCTGCATCGGTGCCGCGGTGGCCAACGTCGTGATCAATCCGGCGCTCAAGCGCGCCTTCGGCTCGTCGGGGCGCGCGCGGGCGGCCCTGCTCGACGCCGAGCTCGTGCGCAGCGCGCACGACGAGCACGTCCTGCGCGCGGGGCCGCACCTCGTGCGCATCGCCTACAGCGCCAGCCGCTGGCGCGCGGACCTCGAGCAGCCCTGAATCCGTTCGCCCCTTGGAGCGTAGCGGGCGAGACACTACACCTCTCGCCATGCTCGACATCCTCGGCGCCATCACCGGTCTGTTCGTGCTCGTCTACGACGGCCAGCACGCCCTCAAGTTCACGCTCGGCCGCGCGCAGGAGGTCGTCGGGCCCGGCGTGCACTGGAAATGGCCGATCCTGCAGAAGTTCAAGGTCGAGGAGACCAAGCACACCACGCTCGACCTCGAGCCCCAGACGATCCAGCTCGCCGACGACCTCGTGTACGAGATCGACTGCAAGGTGATGTACCAGATCGTCGACCTGCGCAAGGCGATGATCGAGATCGACGACCTCGTGATGGGCCTGCGCAACCGCGTCGTGCTCGCGATCCAGGGCGTCGTGCGCCGCCGCGACCGCCGCACGATCCGCGAGAGCGCCTCGATCGTGGCCGAGATCAAGGCCGACCTCGTGGCGCTCGAGGAGCAGTGGGGCGTGCGCATTCTGCAGCTGGGTTTCTCGAACATCTCGCCCAGCCCGACGACGCTCGAGATCACGCAGCTCGAGCTGCTCGCGCGCGAGAAGCTCGCGCTCTACGGCCGCCTGCGCGAGGCGGGACTGGGCGACGCGAGCTCGGTGGCGCTGCTGTCGGGCGCGGTGGTCTCGCTCGGCGCCGATCCGGTGCCCGCGACGCGCACGCAGGCGGCGACGCTCACGCGGCGCGTGCTCGACGAGCTGCAGCGCGATGCGGAGAAGCGCGAGAAGGACGACGACGACGACGACGAGGAAAAGGACAAGGAAGAAGTGCCGGGCCAGGAAGGCGCGAAGGAAGAGGACAAGGACTAGCGCGTGCAGGCCGAGCTCGAATCCGGTTTCCTCACGCGCGCGTGGTCGTGGGTCGAGTCGCTCGCCGGCTCGCTCTACGAGGACCACAAGAAGGACGTGCTGTACGCCGCGGTGGCGACGGCCTGGGGCCTGATGCGCCTGGCGGGAACGACGGTCGAGACCGGCTCGACGGGCGTCAAGTTCAGCTTCGGCCGCGTCACGCGCGTGTGCGAGCCGGGCTTCTACCCGCTGATTCCGGTGTTCCAGACGATCCGCATCGTGCCGACGCGCGCGCGCACGCTCGAGCTGCCGACGCAGACGCTCGCGACCGACGATGGGCTCGTGTTCGCCGTCGACGCCAACGTCGCGTACCGCGTGACCGACCCGACCAAGGCGCTGGTGGAGGTCGACGACTACATCGCGGCGCTGGGGCAGATGCTCGCGCTCAGCGTGCACGACGTGCTCGCGGCGCGCGACCGCGCGAGCCTGCGCGTGTCGGAGGCGCTCGACCGCGACCTCGCCACCGCGATGCAGACGCGCTGCAACGCGTGGGGCATCGAGATCGAGCGCGCTGGCTTCAACTCGATCCGGCCGCTGCGCCAGACGACGCGCATCACGCAGCTTGCGAGCCTCACCCGCTCGCGCGCGGCCGCGCTCGAGGCCTTTGCGGGCTCGGAACTGTCGCAGGTGCACTCGCTCGCGCTGCTCGGCACGCCGACGCGGCTGGTGCGCCGCACGCGCGCCCTGCGCGGGGTCGAGCAGCG
>JAPLOE010000297.1 GCA_026692705.1 Planctomycetota bacterium | reverse complement strand
ACGGTCAGGCGCAGGTAGTAGAGGTACTCGAGGCTCGCACCCTGGCCCGAGAGGTCGAGCGGAGGCGAGAGCAGCTGCACCGCGCCGTTGTCGACATCGGAGTTGCCCATCACGTTGCCGGTGAGCCAGCAGGAGCCCGAGCCGTCGCCATCGACGAGCGGCGCGTAGCCCCAGCTCGGATCATTGACCGGCACGCCACGCTGCCAGAAACCGGCGGCGGCGCCGAGGTTGAGCGGGGTCCAGCCGAGGTCGGTCTGGAAGTCATCGGCCAGCACGGTGCCGAAGGCGCCGACGGTCAGCGCGAGCGGCGTCGCCGGAGCCGTCGCGGGGTAGGTGATCGTGCCGCAGCTCTGCTCGACGAACTCGACGTACCACTGCGGGCGGTCCGAGCACGTGAACACCGGCAGCGTGCCCGAATACACGCCGCCACCCTGCGCGGCGAGCGTCACCGATTGCCACGCCATGCCGGCGCTCGCGCGCCAGCGGGCCGTGACCGGCCCGACCGGCGTGCCCGAGATCGTCACGCTCACCGGCGTCGTCTGGCTCGGCGGAGTGATCGCCGGCGGAGTCGAGCTGATCGCCTCGTAGCTCGGCAGGCAGGCCGCGGCCGAGTTCGTCATGTCCTGCGCGGACACGGGATGGAAGGCGGTGATGATGTTCGACATGCCACCCGAGCACAGGTGGCAGTAGCTCATGATCGTGCCCTGGTTCGTGCAGGCCTGCTGCGTCTGGCACTGGCCGAAGTAGCCCGAGGGCGCGCACTCGTCGAGCGGCGGGCAGTAGTCGTGCGTGTGCGGCGCGGAGAAGTTGTGGCCGAGCTCGTGCGCGCAGACCATGAAGTCCCAGCTCGACGGCCCGGGGCCGACGGGGAACGGCGTCGAGCCGCTGATGTTGCCGGAAACGGCGAAGTTGTAGGTGTTGTCGCACAGCACGCCGAGCCACGCGACGCCGCCGCCGAGGCCCGCGCCGCTCATGAAGTGGCCCAGGCGCGCGCCGGCGGGAATGTTGCCGGCCCAGGCGGCCTGGAACTCGGTGAGCATCGCGCCCGAGGAACCCGGGGCGTCCGGCGTCGTCCACGGGTCGGTCGAGGTCGTGTAGAAGCCGACGTAGGGGAACGTGAGGATCGTCGCGGCCTGCGTCTCGTAGCGATCGGAGATGAACGACCACAGGGTCGCCGTGTAGGTGGCCTGCGCGTTGATGTTGTTGAAGCGCTGGAAGTACTGGAAGTCGCTCTCGACCGCGAGCTTGCACTCGCGCAGGTTGCACGAGCCCGAGCCCAAGAGCTGCGAGCCACCTTGCACCTGCGGCACCGGTGCGGCGGTGCGCGGCGGGCGCTGCAGGGTGCAGCCGGTCGGCGCCTGCGCGCCCAGCGAGAGCAGGCTCGCTTCGCTCACCATCAGCACGTCGCCGTTCCACCAGTCGCTCGTGCCGGCGGGGCGCGTGATCACGTGCACGAACTCGCTGCCGGTGTCGATCCAGCCGAACACGCCGACGTGCGAGAAGGCGAGGTTGACCTCGCTCTGCGGGAGGCCCGCGATCGCGCCCTTCCAGACCGACAGGCCAAGGCCGTCGAGCAGGCCCGGCGCGGGCGCGCCGTCGACCTGGAACTGGAAGTCCTGGCGCTCGTGGCGGATGCGCTCGAGCGCGAGGTCGACCACGCGGCCGTCGGGCAGCAGCACGGCCGGCAGCGTCGCGTCGGCCAAGCCGACGAGGCCGTCGATGCGCGAGTGCGCGAGCGTGTAGCGCAGGCCGCCGGTGGTGCTCTCAACGTTGGCGAAATCGAGCGGGAAGGTCGCCTGGGCGTGGGCGGAGGCCACGATCAGCAGACAGGGCAGGACGCGGATGGGGCTCAGCATGGGCGGGGACTGCGTCTAGGGAGCAGGGGACGGGTACTCCAGCCTACGACGAGATCGATCGGGCGGGTGTTCCCGGGGACCTTCCTGCTACCTTCGCGCCCATGGGCCGTTTCCTCGCCATTTCCACGCCCCGGCTGCGGCTCGTGGCCGCCAGTGCAGCGCTCGAGGCCGCGGCTTGTGCCCGCGACGGATCGTTGGAGCAGCAACTCGGCGCGAGCGCGGCGCCGGACTGGCCGCCGCTGTTCGCCGCGGAGGCGCTCGGCTACTGGCGCGAGCCGCTCGAGCGCGACCCGGGGCTTGCGGGCTGGACGGTGTGGTACTGGATCGAGTTCGCGGGCGGGGAGGGGCGGCTCGTCGGCTACGGCGGATTCGCAGGCGCGCCGAAGGACGGAACGGTCGAGATCGGGTACTCGGTCGTCGACTCGGCGCAGGGCCGAGGGCTCGCGACGGAGGCATGCCGCGCGCTGGTTGCTTGGGCGAGCTGCGATGAGCGCGTGAAGTGCGTCATCGCCCACACGCTCGTCGAGCTTGGGCCCTCGCAGCGGGTGCTCGCGAAGCTCGGCTTTCGGCCGGTCGGTG
>JAPLOE010000296.1 GCA_026692705.1 Planctomycetota bacterium | reverse complement strand
GAGAAGAAGGCTCCTGCGACGCGCACGACGGTCCACAACCCCGAACAGGCCCTCAAGGGCGAGTTCTCGGCGGCGGCGGACACGGTCGACCCCGTCGCGCTGGCGGACCGGCTCGTGGCGATCGGACCGGGCGCGGCGCCGTCGATCCTGCGTGGCCTGTGTGGACACCTCGACCTCGAGGCGCTCGACGAAGCCGGCACCGGCGCGCCCGCAGACATTCGGGATCGTGCGTTGCGCGATGCGTGGGCGCGCTACTCGCCCGCGATCCGCCTCGCGGCGATCGAGGACGAGGCGGACTTCGCCGGGACCGATGGGGCGCGGGTGCTGATCGGGCTCGCGGGCGAGACCGGAGACGCCGCCGCTGTTCCGTTGGTGCTGGAGCTCGCGGGTCGGCTCGATCCGATCCAGCTCGCTCGGCCCTACGTGGTGGAGCCGATCGAGCGTGCGCTGATCACCTGCCTCCCGGCGGCGCTCGAATCGCGGGCCGTCGCCAACCAGCTCGCGGCCCTGCGTGGGCCGCTGAGCGAGATCGTCGCGCGCGCCGCCATCCTGTGCGGCTCGGCGCTCGCGCAGGAGATCGCGTTCGCGCACCTCGGACGCTCGACGGCGACGGACCTCGCGCTGCTCGTCACGCTGACCACGCCCGGCCTCGACACTCGCCGGACCCTGCACGGGCCGCAGCTCGAGACGTTGCGCACGCTCACGACCGCGCGTTCGCCGGAGATCCGTCGGGCGGCCTGCGTGGCGATCGGCCACGCCCGCGACGGCGGTGGCGTCGAGGAACTGGTGGCCTGTCTCGACGACATCGACCCGCTGGTCTGCTCCGCGGCGCGCAACTCGCTGCGCCTGAGCACTGGCAAGGACAAGGGCGCCTCGACCGAGGAATGGCAGTCGTGGCTCGAGGAGCGCACGCGCTGGCTGGACGAGGTGGCGCCGGGCATCGTCGAGACGATCCGCGGCGAGGACTACGAGCAGGTGGTCTCCAGCGTCGATCGCCTGTTCGAGCGCGGGGATGCGCGCCAGGAATGGACCGAGCTCTGCACCGAGCTGCTCGACAGCGACTCGCCGCGCGTGGTTCGCCGCGCGACGGAAGCGCTGCTGCAGATCGGATCGGCGGACGAGTTGCTGGCGATCGAGCACGCGCGCGCTCGCCTGGGCGGTCCGCGCCTGCGCATGCTCGAGGCGGCGCTCACCGCCGCGCAGTGACGTCCGCGCCTGCCCGCGGGCTACTGTTCAGCGCCGTGTGGAGCTCAACGCGAGCCCCCGCGGCGTCGCGCCCATCGAGGTCGACTCCGGGTTGCCCAAGAGGCCCGTCGAGCGGTCGATCGAGAGCCGCGTGACGTCGCGCGACGTCTCGGCGGCGACGTACAGGTGCGATCCGCTTCCGTCGACGCGTACCGCGATCGGATTCTGGCCGGCGGTGACCGAGCCGACGCTGGTGACGAAGCCTGTCAGCAGCGCGTTGGGCGCGAAGCGCAGGACGGAGATGTCACCGACGCCCGCGGTGTCGCGCGAGCCGACGTACAGGAACCGGCCGATCGGATCGCTCGCGATCGAGACCGGATTCGCGCCCACCGGGCGCGTGACGATCGGCGTCAGGGAGCCGTCGAGCTCCGACAGCTCGCACAGGGTCACCAGGCCCGTCGCCGCCGAAGCCGCGAGCAGGTAGCGGCCGTCGGGCAGGACGGCGAGGTCCGTCGGTTCGCCCGCGAGATCGATGCCCGCGGTGAGCACCAGATCGGCCGTCAACGGATCGATGGCGAGGGTCTCGATGCGGTCGAAGCTGCGGCGCGCGACGTACAGGAAGCGGCCGGTCGGGTCGATCGCGAGCGCGCTCGGCGCGGGCGGCAGCGCGGCGGAAGCGAGCGGAACGAGCGTGCCCGCCACGGCATCGAAGCCGAACGACTGCAGGGTCGCGCTCGCGCCGCACAGGACATGGACGCGTGCTCCGGAAGGGTCACACAGGACCGCGATGGGATCGGCCGCCGTGGCGAAGGGCGCCCCCTGCGGAGTGAGGGCGCCGCTGTGCGGATTCACTGCCAGCACGTCGAGCATCCCGTCGCTCGCGCGCGTCGCGAAGACCCATGCGAGGGACGGGTGCACGGCGAGTTCCTGCCGCTGGCCCGCGCTCGGCAGCGGATCGACGATGTTCGCGAGTGAACCCGACTGAGGATCGACGGAGAACACGGCGACTTCATCGGAGTCCGAGGTCGACACGTAGGCGAAATGCGACTTCTGCTGCGCCGTCTCGTCGGCGGGCAAGATCGCGAGGCCGAGCGGCAGCTCGCGCGTGCGCACGCTCTCCGAGCGCGCAAGCACGCCCAGGCTCGCGTCCGCTTCGAAGATCTCGACCTCGTAGGCGTCGCTCGCGACCGAGTAGAGGCGCTTGCCGGTCGGATCGAACGTGAGCAGCGACGGGCGCGAGCCCGTCGGCGTCACCGCGATTTCCGCGAGGCGACCGGTGTCGCGCTCGACCGAGTACGCGCGCAGCAGGCTGTCGGCCGAACCCGAGGCGTAGAGGAACTTGCCCGAGGGCGCGAGCACCAGCGCGACGGGTTGCGTGCCCGCGGGCTGGATCTGGTTGCGCCCCGGCAGGCCGCTGAGCGGGTCGATCGAGAAGACGTCGATGCGGTTGCCGAGCTGGCAGTTGACGTACAGGAAGCGGCCGTCGCGCGAGACCGTGGCATCGGTGGGCGCGAGTCCCGTGCTCGCCGCCGGACCGGCGGACAGCGGCGCGTGCGTCGAGGCGCTCAAGGCCACGGCCCGGACGGTGTTCGTCGTCACGTTCGTGACCCACAGCGGCGATGCGCGCCGTCGGCGAGTCGTGCTCGAAGATCGAGATCGAGCTCGTCGCGCGCTGGGCGACGACCAGGAAGCGGCCCGACGGATGGGCCACCGCCGAACGCGGTGCCTTGCCGCCGCTCGACGGTGCGTTGTACCCCGACGGCGCGAGCCAGCCGGTGGCGGCATCGATGGCGTAGGTCGAGAGCGTGTGGTCCGAGACGCTGGTCGTCACGAGCGTCTCCCCCGGAGCGACGACGCCCAGCTCCAACTCGAACTCCGCGAAGCCCGCCGAGTTGGCGGCCCGCACGGTGTAGGTCGCGAGCGCCGTCACGCGCGTGGCCGTGCCCGACAGGGCGCCGGTCGTCGGGTCGAGCACGAGGCCGCTCGGCAACTGGGGCGCCACGCTCCAGCTCGAGACCGCGCCGCCACCGACGCTCGGCAGATTGGTCGGGAGCGCCGAGTCCTTCGCCACGAGGTCGAAGTCGCGCGAGTACGTCAGCGCCTGCGGGGGCACCCCCGAAGAACCGCCGCCGCCGCCACCGCCGCAGGCGGGCACCAGCAGCAGGGCCGCGAGGCAAGCGACGGGCGCAAGCGCGGCGAGGGGCCGCTTTCCGGAGGCCGGGAGGCCATGGCTGGGCGTGGGGGTCGACATGCTCGGGAGTCTGGATCGTGGTGCGGGTCAGCGAGGGAGCGCGCGGCGGAGAGCCGCCGGCGATCGGGAACTTGCCGGAGCCGGAGCCCGTTGCGCTGGGGAACGCGCGCCGTTCCGCCCCGCGAGCGGGGCGGCCGTGAACGTTCCATGCAGCGGACCACCAAGAGTCCGAGAAATCCCTGTGGAAACCTACGCCACGAAACGGGCCGACGTCGTGACAGTCCTGCCATGACTCGACACAAGGCCCCCCCCAAGCCGCCGCGTGGGGCGGTCGCCCGACCGTGGGGCCTTCTCCGGCCGCGGAATCAGCCCTTGCGGGCGTCCGCCGCGAGCTTCGCCGCCAGCACCCGGGCCTTGATCACGCACTGGTCTGAGTTGTCGTATTCGAAGCGCCCGAAGCGCCCCAACGGAGCCAGCCCGACCGACTCCATCCAGCCCAGCGCGGCGTTGCGGCGCTCGTGGTACTTGGCGTCGAACACCACGTAGGCGTGGCGCGTGCTGGTGCGGTCGGTGAAGAGCACCTCGTCGCGGCGGATCAGTCCCGCCTGCTCGAGGCCCGAGAGCACGTCGCGCTCCAGCTCCGGCCCCGGGTACGGCGCGCCACCGGGATGCGTGACCTCGCACAGGAGCGACGTGCGTCCCGCGGGCGCCATGCCCGGCGCGTAGTTCGACATGTACGTGACGCGGTTCGTCGGGCCCTGCTCGGCGTGCGGCAGGTAGATCCACGAGAGCTTGGGGTGCTCGGGGCGCGCGAGCGCGACCAGCAGGCACGTGATCGAGTTGTACTCGAGCGTCTGCATCGCGTGCGCGACGTCGCGCGGCATCTCCGGCACGAGCCCGGGCAGGTCCGTCAGCGCGAGCGTGCTCACGACGCGATCGAACTCCTCACCGTTCACACGCCAGCGCCCGCCCTTGGCCACGAGCTCCTTCACTGGCGTCTTCAGGCGCACGCGGTCGAGGAGCGTGCTCCCGATGCCGTCCGTGATCGCCTGGAAGCCGCCCTTGCGCGGGTAGTAGAAGACCGACTGGTGCGTGTAGCCTTCGGTGCGGATGCCGATCGCGGCGCGCAGGACGTCGTCGACGGGCGCGTCGGGCACGCGGCCGGCCACCCAGTCGCTCGAGAGGAAGTCGGGCTCGCGCTTCCAGACCTTGGCGTTGTAGGGGTCCATGAAGTGCTTTGCGATCCCGTCGCCGAAGCGCCAGCGGACCCAGGCGCCGAACTGCGCCGGAGCGGGGGAGCGCTCGACCTGGCGGCGGTGCCAGGCCTCGATGTAGCCCTTCAGGCAGTCGAAATTGGCCTGCTGCGGCAGGTCGCCGAGGCCGTTCTCGAACGGGTAGTGCACCCAGCGATCGCCGAAGCGGATCTTGGTGTGGCGCTCCTGCTCGACGAAGGCCGCCTCGCCGCCGGCGCAGGCCTTCATCCA
>JAPLOE010000295.1 GCA_026692705.1 Planctomycetota bacterium | reverse complement strand
GGCGCCTGTCGCTGTGGAGCTTCGACCACGACGAGTCCAAGCCGCTCGAGTTCGACTTCTTCAAGTCGAAGCTCGTGCGTTCGCTCGACCTCGTGAAGTTGCACGAGCTCGGACTCGACGGCGCGGACGAGGTGATCCGCCCTGACGCGATCGAACTCGGGCCCGACGGCAAGCTGCTCGTGCTCGACACGCTGCAGCGCGCGTTGTTTCTCGTCGCGGCGGACCTGAGTCACGTCGAACGCGTCGAAACCCAGCTTGGTCGCCACCCCGTCGATGTCGCTTGGGCGTCGGTCGCCAAACGTGCGTGGATCGTCGACGACGTCGATCGCGCGCTCCTCGGGCTCGCGATCGGCCCGAATTCTGCGCCGAAACGCATCTCGGTCGCGATTCCCGGCGCCGCGCACAGTCGCCCGACGACGGTGGCCACGGACGGCGACCGCACGCTCTACGTGACGGATTCCGGCGAGTCGACCGTGCACCACTTCGCGCCCGATGGCGAGGCCGGCGTGAAGCACGCTGGCTCCTGGGGCCACGAGGGCACGGGCGCGCTCGAGTTCCACAAGCCGCGTGGAATCGACGTCGACGAGCAGGGCCGCGTGTGGGTCGTCGACTGGGGCAACCACCGCGCGCAGGTGCTCACTCCCGATGGCACGTTCATCGTCGCCTTCGGCGCGCGCGCGTTCGTGCGGCCGACGCTGGAGGGCAAATGATGCGAGTCGCGCTCGTCCTTTTCGTTGGACTTGTCTCGGCGTGCTCAGCGCAGCGCGAGGCAACTCCCATCGTTCCGAGTGACTCGCCGGGGAGTGCGAGTGAAGTCACGCCTGATCTCGACGGCAGCAAAGAGCGTCGCCCGGGGTTTGATTGCACAGTTTCCGATCCGGGGCCACTGTTGAGCGCCAGCAATGGTGACCGCTATCTCGTGTTCATCTCACCGTCCGCCAAACAGATGCCCGACAACGAGGTGTTCCAACTGGAGGTGAGGGTGTACTCGAGGGAAGACCTCTCCGGCGTGTCGCTCACCGTCGACGCCGCCATGCCGCAGCACGGGCACGGCATGAACCGTGTGCCGCGCGTTTCGCGCCTCGAACCCGGGCACTTCCTCGTCGAAGGCATGTACTTCCACATGACCGGCAAGTGGGAGCTGTACCTCGACATCACCCACGGTGCGCTCACCGAGCGCGCGCAGGTCGTCGTGGAGCTCGCGGACGAATGAAGCTCGCCGGCGTGGTGCTGCTCGTCGCGCTTTTCGCGCAGGACGCGAGCTGGAGCGAGCGCGAGTGGACGAAGGCGCGCACGCACTCGCCGCTGCCGGCGGCGCGTCCGAACCCGACCAACCGTGTCGCCGACGACGAGCGCGCGGCGCAGCTTGGGCAACGCCTCTTCTTCGACACGCGGCTCTCGGCGAACGGCTCGGTGTCGTGCTCGACCTGCCACTCCCCGGATCTCGGATTCTCCGATGGCAAGTCTCTGAGCACCGGCATCGGTCGCACGGGCCGCCACAGCCCGAGCCTGTGGAACGTCGCGCAGCAGCGCTGGTTCTTCTGGGATGGGCGCGCGGATTCGTTGTGGGCGCAGGCGGTGCAGCCGCTCGAGAACCCGGCCGAGATGGGTTTCGACCGTGTGGCGCTCGCGAAGCTGCTCGCGAGCGACTCGAGGCTCTCGAGCGAGTACGAAGCGCTGTTCGGCAAGCTGCCGGACACGTCGAAGTGGCCCGAACACGCGCGACCGGCGACCGCGGACGATCCGCAGGGCGCCGCATGGCTCGCGATGAACGACGACGATCGCCACGCGGCCTCGCAGGTCGCCGCGAACTTCGGCAAGGCGCTCGAGGCCTACGAGCGCCGGCTCGTGCGCACGAACTCTCCCTTCGATCGTTTCGTCGCGGGCGACGAAGCCGCGCTCTCGGAGAGCGCGCGCCGCGGCTGGAAGCTCTTCGCAGGCCGTGGCAACTGCCGCTCATGCCATTCCGGGCCCAACTTCTCCGATGGCGAGTTCCACAACATCGGCATCCCGCCGCTGGGTGGCGGGAAACCAGAGGATCCGGCGCGTTACCGCGGCGTCGAGCTCGTGCTCGCCGACCCGCTCAACGCGCTCGGGGCCTTCAGCGACGATCGCAAGGGTGACGCCGCGCTCGCGCTGCAGACGCTCGAGCGCCTGCCGCAATCCTTCGGCGAATACCGCACTCCGTCCTTGCGCAACGTCGCGCTCTCGGCGCCCTACATGCATCAAGGCCAGTTCCGCACGCTGACCGAGGTCGTGCACTTCTACTCGACGCTCGAAGGCGCCACGCAAGTCGGCCACCACCAGGAACAGGTGCTCAAGCCGCTCGAACTGTCGCCGCAGGAAGCGCTCGACCTGATCGCGTTCCTCGAGAGCCTCACCGGCGAGCCGCCCGCGAAGGAACGGCTCGCCCCGCCCTCCGACTAGCTCGCTTCGAGCGCGGCGAACAGCTCGCGCGGGAGCTTCTGCTCGGCGATGCGCGCGCACAGGCGCTGCCAGCGCTTCGCGACGGTCTCGCGGCCGAGCTGCAGGCGTTCGGCGACCTCGGCCTGCGTCAGGCCCTCGAGGCCGTGGTGGATCAGCAGCATGCGATCCTCCTCGTCGAGCGAGGCGACCCACTTCGCGACGAGCTTGAGCGACTCGTCCTTCGAGACGCGGCGGCTGACGGCGGTGGCGCTGTCGGGCACGTCGACGAGCTCGAGCGCACGCGACGACGCATCGCGCGAGCGCGCCTTGTAGGTCGGGTTGTCGAGCTTGCGGAAGGCCTCGAGCAGCACGTTCTTCGCGATGCGGAAGACCCAGAAGCGGAAGCTCGTGTTCGCGGCGTCGAAGCCCTCGAAGGCGCGCCACGCGCGGCACCAGACTTCCTGCACGACGTCGCCGGGATCGATCCACTGGCGCAGCTCGGGCCGGATGCGCAGGTCCGCCCACGTGTAGAGCGACGGCGCGATGCGCTCGTAGAGCTCGGCGAAGCGCGCCGAATCCCCGCTTTTCGCCTGCAGGGCGAGCTCGCGCGTGTCCATTCGCTCGGGGCCGTCGGACGGCGGGCGCGGGGTTCGGTCCTGCGACATCGCAAGCGATGCTACCACGCTGCCCGCGCGCGGGGCCGGGTGACTAGAATCGGGGTGTGTCCTCCCCCGGCGAGCTCGACGACGCGGACCTGTTCGACTTCGTCGACGAGTTCCAGCGCGACCGCGAGAAAGGTCGCGAGCTCCCGCTCGCGCACTACCTGCGGCGTTATCCCGGCCGCGAGGAAGCGATCGCGCGCGAGTTCCTGCGGCTCTCCGGCGAACTTCTGGCGCCCAAGACGCCGGCTCATCCGGCGCAGGAATTCGCGGCTCCCGCGAGCGTGAAGGATGGCGAGCGCCACATCGGCCCTTATCGCCTGCTGCGCGAGCTCGGCGCCGGCGGGCAGGGCGCGGTGTGGCTCGCGGAGGACACGCGCATCGCGCGCCAGGTCGCGCTCAAGTTCATGCCGTCGAGCTTCGCGTTGCTCTCCGCCGACCGTCGCCGCCGCTTCCAGCGCGAGGCCGAGGTCGTGTCGCGGCTCGAGCATCCGTCGATCTGTCCGGTGTACGAGGCGCAGGTCGAGCACGACCCGCCGTACATCGCGATGCGCGCCGTCGATGGCGAGACGCTCGCGAGCGCGATCGCCCGCGCACGCACCACCGGCCGGCGCGCCGACGACGCGTTGCCGTTGCCGCCGCGCACGCCGACCGAGCTGCGGCGTGTGCTCGCGTACTTCGAGCGCACCGCGCGCGCGCTGCACGCGGCCCACGAGGCCGGCGTCGTGCACCGCGACATCAAGCCCGGCAACCTGATGGTGACGCGCGCGGGCGAGCCGGTGATCCTCGACTTCGGTCAGGCACGCGACGAGCACGCGGAGCTGCACGAGCGCACGCTGTCGGGCGAGGTGTTCGGCACGCCGACGTACATGTCGCCGGAGCAGATCGCGGGCGTGGCGAGCGGCGTCGACACGCGCACGGACGTGTGGTCGCTCGGTGCGAGCCTGTACGAGGCGCTCACGCTGCACCGGCCGTTCCTCGGCGAGAGCGTGGCGGCGCTCCTGCAGTCGATCCGCAGCGAGCCGCTGCCCAACCCGCGCGGGCGCGGGGGAGTGCTCGACGAAGACACGGCGGTCGTGCTCGAGACCGCGCTCGAGAAGGACCTTGCGCGGCGTTACGCGAGCTCACTCGAATTCGCGGAGGACCTGCGGCGCATCCGCGAGTACGAGCCGATCCGCGCGCGGCCCGCGAGTCCGCTGCTCAAGCTGCGGCGCTGGGCGCAGCGGCATCCGGCGCTCGCGGTCGCGCTCTCCGCCGTGCTGATCTCGCTCGCAGGCGCCGCGTGGCTCGCCAAGCGCGAGAACGAAGCGCTCGAGCGTGAAGGTGCGGCGCAGCTCGGGCGCACCAACGCGCTGCAGCGCGAGCTCGAGGCCCGCAAGCGTGAGGATGCGGCGCTCGACAACGTGCTCGGGCGTTACCTTGCGATGCGTTCGGCCGACCTGCTCGCCGAGGATCCCGCCGCGGCGCTCTCGCTGGGCCTGCGCGCCGTCGAGCGCGCGCCCGGCTACGCGACCCGCTCGGCGCTGTTCGCCGCACTTGAGCAGTGCTGGCTCGATCAGGTGCTGATGTCCCCCACCAACCAGATCGTGCTCGACGTCGACCTCACGAGCGACGGCGAGCGCGCGATCGGGGCGCTCAACGACGGCACGGCCTGCGTGTGGAACCTCGCGACGCGTTGTCTCGAGCGCAGCGTGAACGCCGCACCGAAGGCGCTGGAATTCCTGCGCGTCGATCCACGCTCGCGCTGGTTCGTCGCCGCCACGGCCGAACCCGCGCTCGTGTTCGCGAGCCTCGCCGACGGCCAGCCGCTCGGCCGCATCGACGGACTCGACGCGCCCTGGGCGACGCTCGCGCTCTCACCCGCCGACGGTTCGGTCATCGCGCTCGCACGCAACGGCCGCGGCCTGATCCTCGACGGCGACTCGCGCCAGCCGCGTGCGACGCTCACGCTCGAGCCCGAGCGCTTCAACCGCGTCGTGCCGTCGCCGGATGGCCGCGTGTTGCTCGTTTCGAGCTCCGCCCCCGCGCGACCTCGGCCGCTGCGCTCGGAAGTCGCGCTGCTGCTCGACGCGCACGACGGCCGCGAGCTCGCCCGCCTCGTCGGTCACTCCGCCGCGATCACCGACAGCGACATTGCCGCCGATTCGCGCACGGCCGTGACGTGCTCGCTCGATGGCACGCTGCGCCTGTGGTCCTTGCCCGACGGACGCGAGCTCGCGCCCGCGCTCGGCCCGGTCGGTGCGCTCTCCAGCGTGCGTTTCACGCGCGATGGAAACGGGCTCGTCACGGGTTCGGAGAGCGGCGAAGCGCCCAACGGAACGCTGCTGTGGGACCTCGCGACGCGCACGTCGCGCACGCTCGACGCCGGCCAGTCCGACCGCGTGCAGTCGATCGACATCTCGCCCCGCGACGGCTCGATCCTCGTCGCCTCGCGCGATCCCGCGCTCGCAATCCTCGGCGCCGACGGAACGCTGCAACGCACGCTGAGCGAGCGCCTGCGGCCGGTGAGCTCGCGTTGGGCGCTCGGCGGCCGGCGCGTCGTCACGCACGCGCTCGCGCCCTACGCGCTCGTGTGGTGGTCGGAGAATCGGCCCGACATCTACGCGCTCGACGGCCACACGGGCTCGATCCTTTCGGTGGAGCTCTCGCCCGACGGCGCCCATGCGCTGACCGTGTCCGAGGACGGCACTGCGCGCCTGTGGCACACGCCGAAACGCGCGGAAGAACGCGGGGATTGGCCGGCGGGACGCGAGCTTGCGCGCATCGGCGACACGGGCGCGCGCGCGCGCGTCGCGAGCTTCGCGCACGACGGCCGCGCGCTCGTCGCGCGCGCCGACGGCAGCTTCGGGTGGCTCTCGCAGCAAGGTTGGTGCGAGCTCTCCGGCCGCATGGAAGGTGGCGCGATCGAACTGGCGCTCGAGCCCGGTGGCGAGCGAGCTCTCGCGCGTGCGAGCGACGGCCGCATGGTGCGCATCGACGCCGACGGAAGCACGCTCGTCGTCGCGGAAGCCGCGCGCGCGTTCGCGTGGCTCGGCAAAGGCCGCGTCGCGCTTGCGCTCGAGGGTCAGCGGCTGGCGCTGCTCGACCTCGATCGTGGCACGACGACGGACGAGCTCACGTGGAGCTCGAGCTCGCCCGCCGAGGCCCAGCACCTCGCTGCGCATCCCGACGGCGACCGCGTGGCGCTCGCCTGCGCCGACGGCCGCCTGCGGCAGTTCTCGCTCGCTTCGCACGGCTCCACGCGCGAGCCGCTCGACCTGTTCCTCGCGCGCGAGGTGCAGTTCGCTCCCGGCGGCGGCTTCCTGCTCGCCATCGGCGCCGCCGGCCGCGGCGTCGTGCGCGTGCTCGACCTCGCGCGCGACAAGCCCGTACCCGATCGCGTGATGCACACCGCCGCGCTCACCGACTGCGACCTGCACCCGACGCTCGAGCTCGCGCTGACCGCCTCGCGCGACCATTCCGTGTACGTGCGGAGCATCGCGACGGGCGAGCCGGTCGCGCGCCGCACGGACTTCCGCTCCGGCGTCACCTGCGCCGCCTTCAGCCGCGATGGCGGCGAGCCGCGCATCATCTCCGGTTGCGCCGACGGCAGCGTGCACGTGTGGCCGGTCGATCCGACCTCGGCCGCGCGCGCGCGCCGCCCGCGCGAGCTGTTCGACTGGGAACTCGAGCGCGAAAAGCGCTTCGCGGCGCCGCTGCCATTCCGCTGAGAGCTCGTGAAGAAATGAGCTTGCGAGCTCTCAGGATGCTTGTTGCGCCGTCGCCTGGCGGGGCCGGACGTCGAGCCCGTGAATCTCTTCACGGTCCCTGAGACGCCAGTTTCCGCGAGAGCGCTGTCCAGCGCCCGCGTGCGCCGTCACTTGGGAGCAACTCCGGCCCAGGACCCGACATGCGCCACCTCCCCCTGCTCCTCGCCCTCGCCTGCGCGCCGCTGCTCTCGGCACGCTGCGCTCCGGCCGTCGCTCCGGCGGCGCCCGTCGCCCCGCTCTACGACTGCAACGGCAACGGCGTCGAGGACGCCTTCGACATCGCCAACGGCACGTCCTCGGACCTCGACTGCGACGGCGTCCCGGACGAGTGCGCACTGTGAGGCGCTGAATTTCCTGCGATTGCTGTCCAGTCGCGGCGTGGGCCGTCCCTTGGGAGCTGCGGGACCGCCGGACAGGCCGGTCGGAGCCCGTGCCCCCTCCGAAACGGACACTCCCATGCTTCGCAGCTCCACTCGCGTCCTGTTCCTCGTCGCCGCGGCGGCCCTCGCACCGGCGGCGCTCGCCCAGAACTCCATGCCGATCCTGTCGATCGACTGGCAGAGCCCGACCGTCGGCCTGCTCGACTCGCAGTACGGCCTGCCGATCACCGAAGGTGACCTGCTCGTCGGCCCGGCGCCGACCTTCCTGCCGCAGTTCGGCCCCGCGCCGACGCCCGCGATCCGCGCCAAGGCCGGCCCGCACGGTGGCCCGATTCCGGCGCACTTGGGCCTCGCGATGCACCCCGTCTGCGCGGGCCATCCGGGTGGAACCCCGTGCGCCGTGGAGGTCGACGCGCTCGACATCGGCCGCGCGCAGCTGCTCGCGCCCGGTGCGCCGATCCGCCACCTGTACCTGTCGGTCGACAAGTTCGCGCGCGGCATCGGCCTGCCGGCGGCGCCTTCGATCTCGACCGAGTTCCCGCTGGGCGAGAGCGCCGCGGACGTGTTCGTGACGCTCAACCTCGGGCCGGCTCCGCTCGCTCCGTTCGCCGGGCCGATGCCGGGCTCGACCGCGGCGCTCGACGGCAACGGCCTGCAGGGCGCGAGCACGTTCCACTACCGCGGCATGGGCCTGAAGGAGCCGACTTTTCCCGTGCCCGGCCTGCCGGCGACCGGCGACAACCTCGACGCGCTGACGGCCTGGAATCCGGCGGTCGCGGGCTGGCCGCAGGGTGGCGTGTATTTCTCGCTCGACGGCGCGATCGTCGACCCGATCACCGGCATCCCGGGGAGCAACTCGGCCGCGGCGCACGGCTTCCGGCCCGGGGACGTGCTCGTCACGCCGTTCGCGAGCGTGCCGCCGCTCCTGTACGCGCCCGCGCCGGTGCTCGGCCTCGACTTCTTCGGGCCCGCGACGGACGACCTCGACGCGCTCGCGATCTGCGAGAACGGGGTCGCCGGTTACCAGCCCTCGGCCGTGCCGTTCGCGTGGATGGGCGGCACGGACATGCTGCTGTTCTCGGTGCGCCGCGGCTCGGCCGTCGTCGGCATGCCCGACAGCATCTTCGGGATCCCGATCAGCGAAGGTGACGTGCTCGTTCCGCCGGTCCCCGGTGGCATGAGCCCGTTCCCCGGCATCTTCATCGCCGCCGAGAACCTCGGCCTCGGCACGATCCGCATGGGGCCGCCGCCGCGCAACGACGAGCTCGACGCGATCGAGCTCGCGACCGTGCCGTTCTTCGACTGCAACGGCAACGGCGTCGAGGACGCGCTCGACATCCGCCTGTTCGGCGCCGCCGACGTCAACAACGACGGCATCCCCGACATGTGCCAGGTGCCGATGAGCTACACGCAGTTCTGCTTCTGCCCGAACGCGGTCGCGCCCTGCGGCAACGGCGACGCGACGGCGGGCTGCGCGAACTCGACCGGCGTCGGCGCGCGCATCATCCCGAGCGGCTCGACCAGCGTCGGCCTCGACGACCTCGTGCTCACCACGACGCAGCTGCCGACCTTCAAGCAGCTGATCCTGATGATGAGCGCGAACATCGTGGCCCCGCTGCCGTTCTACGACGGTCGCCGCTGCCTCGTCAGCCCGATCGCGCGCATCGGACCCAAGAACTCCGGCCCGACCGGCACGGTCAGCTTCGGCCCCGGCCTGTCGGCGTACTCGATCGCGAACTTCCCGGCGATCAATTGGATCCTCCCGGGCACGACCTTCGGCTTCCAAACGTGGTACCGCGATCCGACCGGTCCGTGCGGCAGCGGTGCGAACGTGTCGAGCGCCGTCGCGGCGGCCTTCGCCCCCTGAGTCGAGCGCGAGCTCGAGTTGCGACGCGAGGGTGGTCCTGCGGGGCCGCCCTCGCGGCGTTTCAGCGCAACTGCGGGCAACGCTCGAGGACACGCTCGCGTTCGAGCAGGCGCCGCAGCTCGCGCACGTCGGCGTGGCGCGAGCCGAGCGAGGCCTGCAACGCACGCAGCGCGGCCGCGAGCTCGCCACACTCCGTTTCCAGCGGTTTTTCCGGCAGGGCAAGCGCGCTGGAGAGCAGGCGCGTCTCGAGCTCGATCCAGCTTCCACGGCGCGGGCCATCGAGCAGGTCCAGCGCACGCTGCGCGAGGTCGAGCGCCTGCGCCGGGCGACCCGCGCGCCAGGCCGCACGCGCGGCGAGACCGAGCGCTGCCGCGCGCACATCGCCGTCGCCGGCCTCGAGCAGGTCGAGCGCGAGCTGCTCGCCTTCCGCAGCGCCCTCGTCCGTCGCGAGCAGTGCGCGCGCGAGCAGCAGCTGCAGCGATTCCGCCGGGGAGAGCAGCGAATCCAGCTCGGACGGCACGCACTCGCGCAGGCGCGCGGCCGCGGAATCGGCGTCGTCGAGGGCGAGCTCGACCAGCGCGAGCCGCAGGCGCAGCGGCGAGAGCGTGGTCGCGATCGGATCGGCGCCGAGCTCGGAAACGGCCTCGGAAAGCAGCGCCTGCACGAGCTCGGGCCGCGCGGCCGACAGCGCCGCGTCCGCGAACAGGCACAGCCCACGCTGCGTCTTGGGGTGTCGCAGTCCGAGCTGCTCGCGCAGCACGCGCGTGCCGTGCTCGAACAGCTCGATCGCGCGCTCGGGATCGCCGCTGCGCGCGAGCAGGTCCGCGTAGTCGCAGGACGTGATCGCGAAAGTCGGGTTCTCGCGCCCGTATACCGCCTCGGACTCCGCGATGGCGTGCTCGTAGGCCGTGAGCGCCTGTTCGTTCTTGTCCTGCTGGTCGAGCGCGTTCGCGAGCGTGTCGAGCGCGGCGCAGCGCCACGGCGCGAGCTGCGGCGGCACGTCGCTCTCGCGCTCGAGGATCGAACGCGCGCTCGCTTCGGCCTGCTCGAACTGCCCCAGCCGCAGCTGCGTCGTCGCGAGCACCGTCGCGACCATCCAGCGCAGCCCCGCGTCGTCGAGCACGTCACCTTCCATGCGCCGTTGCGCGCGCGACAGCAGCTCGACCGGCTCCTGCGTCTCGCCCTCGTCGATCAGGCTGAGCGCGAGCAGGGCCTCGGCGTTGACGATCTCGCCCACTTCCTCGGGCGGAGTGGCCTCGAAGATGCGGTACGCCTCGCGCAGCAGCTTCGCCGCTCCCGTGCGACCGCTGAGCCGTTGCGCGGAGGCGACGAGCACCATCGCGCTCGCCGTGCGCAGGTCGGTGTCGCCGTGCAGCTCGCGGCGCAACGCGAGCGCGCGCTCGAGCGGCACGAGCGCCTGCTC
Organism: Planctomycetota bacterium; assembly: GCA_026692705.1. Lineage (GTDB taxonomy): Bacteria > Planctomycetota > UBA1135 > UBA1135 > F1-120-MAGs118. Next base: position 4,207 of record JAPLOE010000295.1, on the reverse strand, counting down.
GTACAGGTCGAGGTTGTTGTAGGAGAGGCCGATGCGCTCGTAGAGCCGCGCCTGCAGCTCCGGCTGGCCCGCGAGCTCGACGTCGACGCGCTGCATGCCTGCGTCGAGCATCTCGAGCGCGGTCAGGTCGCGGCGACCGCTCGAATAGGGATCCGACGCGCCGAACAGGCCGACGAGGAAGCTCGCGGAGAGTTCCGCCTCGCGCGCGGCGGCGTGCGCGCGCTCGGACTCGCTCGAGGCCTTCTGCTGCGCCGCGGAAACGTCGTGGAGCAGCCGCTGGAGCTCCACGTTGTTGTTGCGCTGCTGCACGTACAGCGCCGACGGCAGCACCGTGCCGAGCAAGCCGACGAGCCCGAGCGCGACACTCAGCGTCGGATGCCGCGCGACCCAGCGCCGCGCGCGATAGGCCGCGCTCGGAGGCCGCACGAGGATCGGCCGGCCGTGCAGCACGTTCTCCAGATCCGTCGCGAACTGCTGCATCGACGCGTAGCGCCGCCCGCGGTCGCGATCGAGCGCGTGCAGGCACACGATTTCGAGGTCGCGCGACACGGCGCGGTTGCGCGCACGAATCGGCGGCGGGCTGCCCTCGAGGATCGCCGCGCGCGCCTGCTCCGCATCGGCGCCGGAATAGGGCGGCTGCAGCGTGAGCATCTCGTACAGCGTGACGCCGAGCGCGTACACGTCGGTGCGTGCGTCGATGTCCTCGATGCGTCCGGCGACCTGCTCGGGCGCCATGTAGAGCACCGACCCGAGCGCGGAACCCGAGCGCGTGAGCCGCAGCTCGGAGTCGAGCCCCGCGAGGCCGAAGTCGAACAGCACGACGCGCCCCTCGACCGTGATCGCGATGTTCGAGGGCTTGATGTCGCGGTGCAGCACGCCACGTTCGTGCGCGTGCGCGAGCGCCTGCGCGGTGCGCAGCGTGACGCGCGCGCAAGCGTCGACCCACGAGCCCTCGAACAGCTCCTCGCGCGGCTCGCGCGGGCCCTCGGCGCCCGACAGCAGGCACGACACCACCGCCGCACGCAGGTCCGCCGCCACGAGCGCCTCGGGCGCGACGCCGCGCACCTGCTCGAGCGCCTGCGCCACCGTCGCGCCGTGGATCAGCTCCATCGCGAAGTAGGGCGTGCCCTGCGCCTCGCCGACGGTGTAGATCGAGACGACGCCGGGATGCGAGAGGCGCGCGACGGCCTCGGTCTCGCGGCGGAAGCGCTCGCGCGAGCGCTCGAAGTACAGGTGCTCGGGCCGGATCAGCTTGAGCGCCACGGTGCGGCCCAGCGACTCCTGCACCGCCTCGTACACGACGCCCATGCCGCCGCTGCCGAGCCGGCGCACGAGCCGGAACTCGCCCAGCCGCTCGGGGAACGCCATCGCCGCGGCGTCCGCGGGCACGAGGTTCATCTCGCGCAGGGCGTTCATGCGCACGCGCAGCTCGCCGGCGAGCTCGGGGTGCGCCTCGCACAGCGCCACCAAGGCATCCCGCTCCCCGTTCGCCAGCCGCTCGAGCAACTCGGCGACCAGGGCCTCGACCTGATCGACGGCGCCGGAATCGCTGCCAGGCTGGAGTCCCATCGCTGGAATGTTAGCCCGGACTTCTCACCAGGATCGTAGCGAGGGCGCGATAGCTCGAGCGCTCGCAAGCGGTTGGAGCGGTTTCGACCGGAGGCGACCTGTCTGGTCGCTGAGGATCGAAACCGCTCCAACCGCGCAGCATGCGCCGAGATAGCGCGGCCGCAGTAGATTCTGGTGAGAAGTCCGGGCTAGCCCGGAACTGCGCAGGTGGCCGCCTCGCGCAATTGCGGATAGTCTCTGAATCCGGCACCGATCGCGTGCCGCGATGGATCCGCAATCTGCACAGTCGCGCGAACTCGAAGCGCTGCTCGAGCGCCACCTCGGCGACGTCGAGGGTTACGTGCGCCGCAACATGGGCGCCGACCTCTCGCGCCGCGAGTCCTGCGAGGATCTCGTCCAGTCGATCTGCCGCGAGGCGCTCGAGTCGCGCGAGCGCTTCCGCTACGAGGGCGAGGCCGCGTTCCGGCGCTGGCTGCTGCAGATCGCGCTGCACAAGCTGATCGACCGTCGGCGCTTCTATTCGGCGCAACGGCGCGGCGACGCGGTGCGCGCCTCGGACCTGCCGTCGGCCTGGGACATCGAGCAGCTCGCCCGGCTCGCACGCAGCCTCGGCAGCCCCAGCGGCGAGGCGATGTTGCGCGAGGACCTGGAGCGGCTGGCGGCGGCGCTCGACCAGCTCGGCGAAACCGACCGCACGCTGATCAAGCTGATCCACATCGAAGGCCGCACCCACGCCGAGGCGGCCGAGCGGCTGGGCTGCACCGAATCCCAGTCGCGCGGAAGGCTTTTCCTGGCCCTTGCACGGCTTTCGACGCGTTTGCGGCCCTCCCAGGGCTGATCGGCGCCGGCCGGGGCAGATTTCCTCCGGAAAGGGACCAACGCGGGCCGGCGGACGACGCTGAGAAACCCTGCCTCACGCCGCGGAGCCAGCGCGACGGCTCCCTCGGAGTCCGTCCCATGGGCCCGGGGGCTCTGGCCCCACCGTCACAACCCGTTTCCGATCGTCACCATGCGCAACTTCCGCTTCGCCGCCGCTGCCGCGGCCCTCGCCTCCCTCTCGCTCGTCTCCAGCGCCCAGACCACGTTCCAGTCGATCCCGCTGCCGGGCCCCTGGGCGAGCCTGCTCGACGTGTCGCCGGACGCCTCGGCGATCCTCGCCTCCGACGGCTCGGGCCTGTACGTGTGGACCACGACCAACCCCAGCTGGACGCTGGTCTACTCGGGCTCGGCCTGGAGCGGCAGCATCGCCAACGGCGGCACCTACGTCTCGGCCACCCTGCCCGACCCGAACAACGGCAGCCTCGACACCGCGGCCCGCTGGAGCGCGAGCACCGGCCAGTGGACGTTCCTGCCCGGCCTGATCAGCTCGAGCGGCTCGTCGCTCACGAGCTCCTACGACATCAGCGCGGACGGTTCGGTCGTCGTCGGCCTCGGCTGGGTCACCCCGAACATCGCCCACGCCTTCCGCTGGGATCCGGTCAACGGCACGGTCGACCTCGGCTCGACGGGCGGCAACAGCTCGAGCTCGCGCCCCAACTGCGTGTCCGCCGACGGCTCGGTCGCCGCGGGCTGGGACGCGGATGCGGTCACCGGCGCCTGGCGCGCGAACTCCTGGTCGCAGGTGAACGGCGCCCTGCTGCTCGGCAGCCTCGACCCCAACGACCCGATCAACGGCTGGAGCGAGTGCTGGGCCATCTCCACCGACGGCCGCTACATCGCCGGCTCGAGCGGCACCGGCCTCTCGACGCCCTCGGGCTGGGGCCTGGATCACCTCTTCCGCTGGGACTCGACCAACGGCCTCGTCGACCGCGGCACCTGCAACGTCGACCCCTTCGGCTGGGGCAGCCACAACACGATCCCGACCGGCATGAGCGCCGACGGCGTCTTGATCGTCGGCTGGGCCGGCGGCGGCGGCCCCTTCGGCAGCCGCGCCCCGTTCATCTCGCGCGAAGGCGCGGCGATGACGCTGCTGCAGGATGACCTGCTCGCGCTCGGCCTCCCGGAAGCCTCGACGTGGACCTTCGCCGAAGCGACCGGCATCTCCGCCGACGGCCTGACGGTCACGGGCCTCGCCTACGACCCGAACTTCAACTCCTTCGCCTTCCGCGTGACCTACCCCGCGGTCTCGCAGACCTACTGCACGGCCAAGGTCAACAGCCTCGGCTGCGTGCCCGCGATCGCGACGAGCGGTGCCGCGAGCGCCTCGGCCGCCGGTGCGTTCACGATCTCGGCGAGCAACGTGCTCAACCAGAAGACGGGCATCCTGTACTTCGGCTTCACCGCGGCGAACATGCCCTACCAGGGCGGCACGATGTGCATCTCCGCGCCGCGCGTCCGCACGCCGCAGCTGCAGTCCGGCGGCAACCCGACCGGCAACAGCTGCACGGGCACCTACGCGATGGACTTCAACGCGGTGATCCAGTCGGGCACGCTGCCGCAGCTCGCCATCGGCGCCGAGGTCTGCGCGCAGTTCTGGTCGCGCGACCCGCAGAGCCCGTCGACGACCGGCCTGACCAACGCGGTGCGCTTCACGATCTTCCCGTGACGCGCCGCGGGGCCTCGCCCCGCCACCGAAGACCGATCGCGGGGCCGGCCGTCGCACGACGGTCGGCCCTGCTTGCTCCCGCCCGACCGCTCC
>JAPLOE010000294.1 GCA_026692705.1 Planctomycetota bacterium | reverse complement strand
GGCATTGCCGTCGACGCAGGCCGCAGTTTGCCGGAAAAATTGCTCTGGCTCGGTATTTTGGCTCGGTATTTCTCGCTTCAGCGGCGCTGCTAGCGGGGCGACAGCTCGAGCACGCGGAAGGCGCCGAACTGGCGCTCGCCGGCGAGGCGCGCGTCGACGAGCGCCTTCACGCGCGGGAAGCGCTCGAGCGTGATCAGCTTCTGCGCGGGCACGTCGCCGATCCACACGCGCGGTTCGATCACGATCGTGCGCACGTCCTCGCGCTCGAGGTTCTTCAACAGGCGCTCCTCGAAGGCCGCGAAGCGCTCATCGGCCGTCGACGGGAACGTCAGCCCGGGGTGGAACCACAGCGCGGGGAGGGTCGGCACCTTCCCCGACAGCGCGTACAGCGGCGAACAATCGCCGACGAGGAACAAGCCACCCTCGCGCGCCTTCAGGTACTCGACGAGTGCCGCGAGATCGGTGGGGGAGTACTGGACGAGCTTGGGCACGCTCCAGCGCAGAAAGCTGAGCTTCTCCGGCAGTTCCGGACGTGAACGCTCCGCGAGCTCCGCGTCGAACTTGAGGTCGTTGACCTTGCGGGTCACGTCGATCTCGCGGCCGAACGTGCGTGCGTCGAAGGCGCAGACCGTGGCGAGCAGCGGCACGGGGACGAACAGCGCGAGCGCGAGCCGACGGCGCCCGAGCCCACCCTGCTGGCGGGAAAGCGCCTGGAACGCGGCTGCCGTGCATCCGGCCGCAGCGAACACGAGCGGCACCCCGATCGCCTTCTGGTTGCTCGTCCACGCGATGAACAGGAGTCCCGCGAGCGCGAGCGTTGCCCCGAGCGCGGCGCGGGGCCAAACGAGGCGCTGCGCGTCGCGCGGATAGAGCCTTCCGATGCCAAACGGCAGCGCCGTCAGCACCAGCGCGACCAGGAACGCCGCCGTCGGGCCGTGCAGGCCGAGCTCCGTGCGGGTCTCCGCGAATCGTTTCGCCAGATCGCCGAGGGAAGGCACGAACTGCAAGCGGCGCGCGCCCTCTTCGCTCGGCAATTCGAGCCAATGCAGCCGCACGAGCTCCCAGTCGACGCCGAGCGCGAATCCCAGCGCCACGAGCGCCACCGCCGTCAGCGCGAGGCTCGCGAGCACGCGCTTGAGCATCACGAGCCGCTCCTCCCGCGCCCACAGCGCGAGCAGCAGCACCGGCGGCAGGAACAGCACCGAAGGAATCTGCTTCGAGAGGTAGGCCGCCGCGAGCAGCGGTCCGGTCGCGAACGCGGCGAGCCTTCGCACCGTCGCGTTCTCCGCGCGCGCGGCGCTCACGGCGCACACCAGCGCCGCGAGCGAGAAGAAGAACGCATGCGTGTCCATGTACGGCACGCCGAAGGGCGGCGTGAACACGAACGCGGTGCACAGCGCGAACACGCTCGACCACGTGCGGTCGAGCCCGAGCAGGTCGAGCAGCCGGTCGACGAGCCCGACCGCGAGGCCGTTGATCACCGCAGCGTGCAGGCAGTACGCGAGCCACGAGACGCCGAAAACACCGAAGAACAGCGCTTGCAGCGCGTGCACGGGAAAGCCGTTGGGCGCGACGTAATCGCGCATCGGCACTTGCCCGCACAGGATGCGCCAGCCGCCGTCGAAGCAGATCGACTGGTCGAGCGGCATGAAGCCCAGCGGCGCGAAGTGCAGGCCGACGAGGGCGCCCGCGAGGACCAGCGCGAGCCGTCGCGCGAGCTCGAGGCGGCGCTCCATCCTCAGGAGCTCTTCCCGTGGGCGTCGATCCAGCGTGCGAACTGCGCGCTGAACGCGTCGAAGTCGCCGTCGAGCTCCGCGATCGTCTCACGCCCGTGCACGACGCGGATGCGCGCGTCGAGCTCGACCCGCGCGGGGCCCTGCGGCACGCGCGCGAGCCGCTCGATCGCCTCGCGCGCCTCGCGCTTCGCCGTCGCCGCGTCGCGGTTGAGCGAACGTGCGAGCGGCGCGGCCGACAGGCCCGTCCCGCACAGCCGGCGCACGAATTCCTCGAAATTCAGGCTGTTTCCGGGCTGCCACCAGACACGCGCCAGCTCCGGCCCGACCTTGGGGTTGTCGACGAGGCGCCCGTCGCGCGCGCAGAAATGCTCGCGCGCCTGGTGCACGGCCATCTCGGCCATCACGTAGCCGTGGTAGTAGGCGCTCGAGTCGCCGGCGAGCAGGTGCGGCACCGCGAGGATCGGCCGCGGGCTGCCCTCGTCGAGGAACAGCAGCTCGCGCTCGATCTTGCGCAGCTCCGCGAGCACGCGCTCCGCCGACAGCTCCGCGTCCGGGATCTCGTACAGCGCCTTCTCGCCGTAACACACCGCGAGCATCGCGCGCGCGCGCCACGCCGCGAACGGCTGCGAGGCGTCGATCGCACGCTCGTGCAGCTCCCACGGCATCGGCTGCCCCGCGGCGTCGAGCGCGTAGCGGTGCTGCCAGTCCGCGTCGTCGAGCAGGCTGTCGAGCAGCATGCTCTGCGTCTCGCTGAAGCCCACCGACGTCGGCGCGAATTCCTGCCCGAAACACGGGCTCGGCATGTCGATGTTCGCGAAGTGCGCGGCGTGGCCACCCTCGTGGAAGAGCGTCGCCATCGCGTTGTGGCCGGAACCGACCATGCCGGGGATCGCGTTGGCCGTGAAGTGGATGCGCGCGGGCTGGAACTGGCCGTCGCGGCGCCACGCGACGACCGGGCCGTGCATGAAGCCGTTTTCGTACTTGCCCTTGCGGTCGATCAGGTCGAGCACGAGCTCGGCACCGCGGTAGCGGATGCCCAGCGCCGCGAACGAACGCCCCCAGCGCGCGAGCGCCTCGCGGAACGGGAAGTACGGATCCTGCTCGCGCGTCGAGTCGCCGCTGACGGAGAAGCTCAGGTTCCAGGGCTTCGCGGCTGCGGCGCCCTTGGACGCGCGCAGGTCGTCGACGGCGCGGCGGGCGGCGTCGCGCGTGAGCCGCTCGAGCTCGCCCAAGTAGCCGAAGATCTCGCGCTTGCTCAGGCCCTCGACGCGCCGGCACTTCCAGTCGTAGTAGTCCTCGGCGCCGAGCTCGCGGCCGAGGCGATTGCGCTCGCGCAAGACTTCGAGGAAGCCGTTGGACAGGACAAAGCCCTCGATCGAGCGCAGGCCGTCCCAGGCGGCCCGGCGCAGGCGCTCGTCGGCCTCCGAACGCAGCATCGCGGAGAGCTTGACGCTCGTCGCCGGCACGAACTTTCCGTCGAGACCCACGTAGCCAAGGCGCATCTCGCCGCGCGCGTGCTCGAGCTTGCCCTCGAGCTCGGTGATGCGCGCCGCCCTCTGGCGGGCGGACGCGCTGGCGATCGTGTGGCACTCCAGCGTGCGTTTCCAGCCCTCCAGGCGCGTGCGTTCCTCGGCCGTCCCGCTGCCCGAAAGCGCGCTTTCGACCTCGCCGAGCCGCGCCGGGTCCTGCAGGAAGGCCTGCAGCTCGATGTCGAGCCGGTCGAGCTCCGCCTGGGCCGCCGCGGCGTCGTCGGCGAGGCCCATGCGCGCCCGCCAGAATGCGTCTTCCTTGGCCGTGTGGAGGGTGGCGTAGGTGCGGTCGAGCCGGTGTCCGAGCGACGCGAGAGGGGTCGGGTTTTCCGCCATGGCGTGGGACGAACCTACGCAACGCCCCCGCGTTGGTCGAGGAGTGCGCCGGGGAGCGGCACGAATCGGTGACCGATTCGCTTCTCGTCGGTACCCTGTTCCCGCCCCGCAACCCTGCCGATGGCCTCCCGAACTCCGCACCTCAGCCGCGCTCCCTTCGCCACGTTCGCGCTCCTCCTCACGCTCGGCCTCGGGGCCGGCCTCGGGGGCTGCGGAGGGGGGGCCGACACGCTTCAGGCGGCGCGCGCCGACCTCAACGCTGGCCAGTTCGAGGCGGCGGAGCGCAAGCTCGCCGGCGTCGAGACGACCGAGGCCGCCGACCTGCTGCGCGAGATCGCGTCGGCGCGGGAACGGCGCGCGAGCGCGCTCGCCAAGCTCGACGAGATCCTCGCCGGCATCGACACGTCGACTGAGAATCAGTTGCGCGACCGGCTCAAGACGCTGCGCGAGCGCACGACCGACCCGGTGGCGCGCGAGCGCATCGGCAAGGCGCTCAGCGAGCTCAAGGAACTGATCGTCGCGCACGGCGGCGCCGGCAAGGCGCGCGCGGCGACGAATCCCGTTGCGACCCCCGCGGTCGGCGACGAGGCGCCGCTGCCGGCTTCGGCCGACGCGCGCGACAAGTTGATCGCCGGACTGCGTTCCGACGTGCGTGAGGCGCTGCAAGAGCGCCAGTGGGCGCGTGCGGAGGAGTCGCTGCGGCTCCTCGCCGAACAACCGCGCGAGCGCACGGGCGACCTGTCGCCGCTGCGGCTCGCGTTCGAGGACGGCGCGCGCGCCGATGCCAAGGAACTCGCTGCGCAGGCGAAGAAGCTCGCGGCGGAGCTCGGCGCCGGCGAAGCGCGCACGTGGGTCGAGCAGCACCTGAAGCGCTTCCCCAAGACCGTCGGCGCCGACACGCTGCAACGCGCGCTGCGCGACATCGAGCTGCAGGTCGCACGGGGCGAGACGCGCGAGGAGGAAACTCCCGCGCCCGAGTCGAAGCCCGAACCCGCGCGCGTTCCGGCGCGTGCGGACCTGCTCGATCCCCGGGGCGCCGCGCTGGCCGAGTTGCTCGTCTCGCCGCCGGTGCCCGAGGATCGCGACGCCGAGAGCCTCGTGCAGCTCGCGCGCGAGAGTTCGGCGCGCGGCGAGCTCGCCTTCGCGCGGCAGTGTTTCCTCGCGGCGAGCCGCAAGCTCCTGCCCGGCGACCTGCGCGACGACTACATCGGCGAGGCGCAGGACCTGCGCGCGCGCCTGATGCTGCGCGCGGAACTGATCGACTCGTGGCGCGCGGACCCGACCGTGCTCGGCAACCTCGGCATCGATTCGGTCGACGCGCAGGGCTGGAAGCAGGCTGGCGAGTCGCGCGACTGGAACGAGCAGCACCTCGACGTGCTCAAGCGCATCGCGACCGTGATCGAGCTGAGCCCGCTCGCGCGCCGCGGCATCGCGGCCGAGCTGCTGCGCTCGCCCGACGCCACCGAACGCGACCGTGCGATCACCGACCTCGGCCGCATGGTCGAGTCCGGTGACGTGACCTCTTCCGACGCGGCCAACATGGTCGCGCGCGCGCGTGGCGGCATCGGCGCGAGCGAGCGCTGGCTGCTCGACAAGGGCCGCTGGGTGACGAGCGCCGAGGCCGCGACGACGGCCAGCGCGGAACTGGACGCGGCGCTCACGAAGGAGTTCCTCAAGGCCGGGCCGGAGGCGCGCGAGGCGGCGCTCGCGAAGCTCGTTTCCGGCGCGAGCGAGTTCGCCGCGCACAAGGCGCTGCGCGACCGCGCCGTGTCCGCGATCAAGTCGCTCGAGAAGGACAAGAGCTCCAAGTCGCTCGTGAGCCTCGCCGCGCTGCGCACCGAGTTCGACGCCGCGCGCAAGGCCGCGCTCGACCTGATCTTCGACGAGAACGTCTACTTCTACCCCTACAACCCGCCCGAGCCGCCGCACACCGCCGGCGAGTACGCGCGCGCGCAGCAGCGCGTGGACGAGCTCGTGAGCGCCGTGCGCGACGTCCTGCAGCGCTCGAAGTTCGTCAAGCTCTCGCGCGAGTTCCGCGCGGACTGCGACGAGCTCGCCTGGTGCCGCGAGGTCCACGCCCAGCTCAAGCTCGAGTTCGGCCTGCCGGAGTCGATTCCCGAGTACCTGCTCGTGCAGGATCCCGCGCTCGAGGAAGTCGACCTGACGACCTTCGCGTGGACCGCCGACGAGGCCAAGGACTTGGCCTACGACCGCGCGGTCGTCGCGTGGAATGAGCGCCAGTTCTCGGGCTACGCGCGCCGCCGCGACGCTCCCGCCGCCGAGGCGGTGGAACCCGCGCATCCAGGTCGCGGCCCAGGGCCACTCGGAATACATGGCGAACACCGGCGATTTCGGGCACTTCGAGAAGGGTGACCCGGCGCGCCACGGTCCGACCGACCGCATGCGCCTCGCCGGATACGGGCGCGGCGTCAGCGAGAACTGCGCCATGGTCGGCGGCGATCCGCAGGCCGCGCACGATGGCTGGTTGCACTCCAGCGGCCACCACAGGAACATCCTGATGAGCGGACACCGCGAGATGGCGAGCGGCAACGCCTCGAACTACTGGACGCAGAACTTCGGCGTCGACACCGCCTTCCAGAGAGAGCTCGAACAATGACCCGATTCGTCGTGGAAGAAGGCGGCAAGCGCCGCGCGTTCAAGGCCAGCGAAGGCGTGCTGACGATCGGCTCGGGCGAGCGCGCGATGCTCAAGCTCGCCAGCCCCGGCGTCGCCGACGTGCACGCCGAGCTCGTGCTCAGCGCGGGCACGGTCAAGCTGCGTCCCAAGCCCGGCGTGGTGCCCCCGATGGTCGGCGGTGCGTCGGTCGCGGGCGAGATGCTGTTGCCTTCGGGTTCGGTCGTCACGATCGGCGAGGCGAGCATCTCGGTGCAGGACGACGATGCGCCGGCCGCGGCCGCCGCTCCCGCACCCGCCGCTGCGCCCAAGCAGGCCGCTCCGGTCGCCGCGAAGCCGTCCGCCGCCGCGGGCACGGGCAAGGCGAAGGCCAAGGCGCCGATTCCGGCCGGCAAGAAGGCTCCGGAGCGCGAGAAGGAAGCGTGGCAGCGCTCGAACAAGGAAATCTTCAAGGACAAGAGCGGCCTCAAGCCCGCGCACGTCCTGATGATCCTGGTTCCGGTCGCGATCCTCGCGTTCTTCGTGATCAACAAGTTCATCGGCAAGGGGCCGGACACGGCGATCGCGGGGCCGCAGCAGGTGTTCATGGCGCGGCGTGCGCTCGAGGGCGGCATGTGGGACCAGGCCGAGGCCGCGATCGCGCTGATCGAGGACCGCTCGAAGCTCGCGACCGAGTACCAGGCCGAGCTGATCGAGATCGAGCAGAAGATCGTCGAAGGTCGCAAGACGATGGAAGTCGCCGCGGCGAACGCGGCCGGCGACCAGTACCTGCAGGTGATGCTCAAGAACTTCGAGTCGAGCCGGCTCGGCGCGAAGGTCGAGCGCCCGGTGGTGCGCGTGTTCCTGAAGCGCATCGCGGAGTTCGAGAAGCGCTGGCCCAACCATCCCGAGATGGAGTGGGTGCACCGCAAGAAGGAGCGCTACGCCGGCATGGTCGACCTCAACAAGCCCGCGACCTTCGAGGACATCGACTTCGAGGTCAAGGCGCTCACGTGGGACAACCCGCGCAACTACCGCGAGGCGTTCAGCCTCACCAACCGTTGGCTCGAGACGGCGCCCACGGACGACCGCGGCAAGGGGCTCGCGCTGCTCGACAAGCTGATCAAGGAGCGCGACGCGTGGTTCGAGGACCGCATGCTCGAGGCGCGTCACCAGCTCAAGAAGGGCCAGATCGGGCAGGCGATCCAGTGGCTCGCGATCCTGATCACGTACTCCGGCGACAACGCGATGGCCGACAAGGCCGCGGCCGAGCTGATCAAGTTCGACGGCTACGAAGGCCCGGGCAACGTCGTCGTGCACCTCGACCGCGAGCTGCGTGGCTACCGCCGCACGCTGCCCGACTACTGGAAGCAGATGGAGTCGAATCGCGTGCTCGCCGAGTGGATGAAGGAACATCCGATCGACGACAAGTGAGCGGCGCGCAGGCCGACGCGAAGTCTCGACGCGGGTAGGGCGGAAACGTCCTACCCGCGACGCTTTCGGGCGCCGAGCGGAACGCGCGCGGCGAGGCGCGCGGCCTCGTCGGCGGGCGGCGTCGACCAGCGCGGCCGGTACCAGATCCATTGCTCCGGCGTCTCGCGGATCCAGCGCGAGTAGGTTGCGTTGAGGCGCTCGAGCAGGTCGAGTTCGGCCTCCTCGCGCGGCAACGTGGGGTCGAGCTCGAGCGGTTCCTCCACGCTCAGCACGTAACGCCCGTCCCTGCGCACGCAGCGCAACGGCACGAGCGGAAGGCGCGCGGCTCGAGCTAGCGCCGCCGGAGCCGTCATCGTCAGCGCGGGCTGGTCGAGGAACGGCAGCCACACGCCGGAAAGCCGCCGCACTTCGAGATCGCAGAGCAGTCCGAGGCCTCCGCCGGAGCGCAACACGCCGAGCAATTCGCGCGGGGAATCGTCCTGCGCGAGGCTGCGCACGTCGTGGCGCGCGCGCAGCTCGACGAGCCAGTCCGCCGACGAGTCGTTGCGCTTGCGGTACCCGACGACGGCGCCGTCGAAGCCTTCGCGGCGCAGGCGCGCGGCGAGCAGCTCCCAGTTTCCGAGGTGCCCCGTGCACAGGAGCACGCCGCGGCCGCGCGCGAAGTGCTCGCGCAGGCGCGGGAGCGAGTCGCCGAGCTCGACGGCATCGAGCAACGCTCCGCCGCGCGGCCCCGAGAGCAGCAGCCACTCGTGGAACAGGCGCGCGGTGTGCTTCCACATCGCGGAAAGGATCCGCTCGCGTTCCTCGACGCTGCATTCCGGCAACGCGAGCGCGAGGTTCGCGCGCGCGAGGCGCTGGTGGCGCGTCGCACGCGCCCCGAAGGCGATTGCGGCGAGCACGCCGCGCACGACGAAGTCCGCGGGGCCGCCCGCGAGCGCCCCAAGTCCGCCGAGCAACGCGGCGCGCAGCCGGCGGCGCAACGGTTCGCTAGCCATGGCGCAACTCGGCCCGCAGCGCCTCGCGCGCGGCGCCCGCGAGGCCGGAACCGGCGAGCAGCCCGGCCGCGAAGGCCGCACGCTCGCGCGGCGACAACTCCGAGATCGAAAGGCCCGCGAGCGACAGCGCGCGCACCGTGTCGACGCCGCCGGCGCGTGTGGCGTCTCGCTCGAGTTCGAGCACCGCACCGAGCACGACCTCGCCCGTGCCCGCGATCCAGAACAGCGGCCCGGCCGACGAACGCGGCCGCAGCGCGCGATCGAACAGCCCCGCGCACAACTTGCCCAGCGAATGCAGCGAACGTGTCGAACGCAGCGCCTGCGGCACGGTCGCGGGCAGGGAATGTTCGGGCACTTCGAGCGCGACCCACGGACGCGGCTCGCGCGCGAGCGCGAGCGGGCGCGCGGCCGGCAGGCGATGCTCGAGCGCGCGCGCCGCGTTGACGAAGATGCGCCGCGCTTGGCGCTCGGAAATGCCGGTGACGACGAGCACGCCGGGTTCGACGAGGCCCGCGAACAGGCCCGGGCCGCGCGCGAGAGCCGTGCGGGCGAGGCGACCGAGTCGCTCGGCGTCGAAACCGTGGCGAACGTAGCCGGAGAAGTCGCGCTCGTCCTTCTCGACGGTACTGGACGTGCGCAACCTGCGCAGGCGGCGCTTGTGGACGACGGCGACGCGGCGTTCGCGGGCGCTCGTCTCGATCTCGCGCGCGAGCAGCGCCCGCGGCGTGTCCGGGCGCAGCTCCGCCGGCAGCGCCGAGTGCCAGGCGAGGAAGAAGCGCGCGCGCTCGAAGGGCGTGAGCGTCTCGCGCGCGGAGGCGGCGAGGCTCGCGAGGTCGCGGCGCAGCGTGCGCTCGCGCAGCGCCTTCACGCGGCGCGCCTTGTGGAAGTCGATCGCCCAGGCGCGGCCGTCGGCGGACACGAGCGCATTGCCCGGATGCAGGTCGGGATGGTCGACGCCGCGCGCGTGCAGCGTCGCGAGCAGGATCCCGAGCTCGCGACAGCCCGCGGCGCGCCCACGCGGCCACGGCGCGCGACCCTCGAGCAGGTCGGCGGCCGTCGCGCTGGCCCCGAGCCATTCCATGCGCACTTCCCAGCCGCCGTCGACACGCTCGAGGCCGAGCGCCTGCGGCACGCGCACGCCCGCGTCGCGCAGTTCCGAGAGCAGGCGGTGCTCGCGCGCGGCCCGGACGCGGTCGAGCGTCGCCGCCGCGAGCGAGGGCGCGCTGAAGCGCTTGACGACCGTGCGCTGCCCCGCGGCATCACGCTCGAGCCGGACGCTGCGCCGCTCGCCTTCCTTGAGCACCTTCTCGAGCAAGAGGCCGGCGATCGTAGGCAATGCGGCGGAGCGGTTGAAGCGCGCGCGGAGTTCGGCGCGAAATCCGGCGTTGCAGGACCCGAACCTGCGCCGCGCTTCCAAGCGCCGAGCGCGGCTTCTAGGATTCGACGCGTGACGCTCGAACTGTACGTGCTGCGCCGCCTGCTCGGTGGCCTCGTGTTCGCGTGCGGAGGCATGGCGCTGGTGGCGGTGCCGTGCGTGCTCGTGCACGCGGTGCACAAGGTCTCGGGCGTCGGCATGGCGGCGGTGCTCGGCTACGTGCCGATCCTGATGCTCGAGCTCGCGCCGTACTTGCTGCCTCTGGGCTTCCTGCTCGCGGTCGTGTCGGCCTACGGGCGCCTCGCGGCGGACAACGAGTGGACCGCGATGCTGATGGCGGGCATCCATCCGCTGCGGCTCGCGCGCCAGGCGCTGGTGCTCGCGCTCGTGCTGTC
>JAPLOE010000293.1 GCA_026692705.1 Planctomycetota bacterium | reverse complement strand
GCAGAAAAAATTGCTCTGGCTCGGTATTCCCGGTATTCCGGCGCGGGCGCGTCAGAGGTCCGCGGTGACGATCTCGCACTCGATGCCGCCGTTGAGCACACGCGTGCGGCGCGGGTTGGGGAGCCGGAGCTCTTCCGCGATCGCGCCCTTGCGCACGAGCAGCGAAGCGTGGAAACCCGCGCAACGTTCGCGCAGCAGCGCGCCGAACTGCGAATACAGGCGCGCGACGTCGCGTTCCTCGCCGATGCGCTCGCCCCACGGCGGGTTGCTCACGATCCACGCGCCCCAGCCCTTGCGCGGCGCGAATTCGAGCGCGTTGCCGTGCTCGAGCTCGATGGCGTCGCCAAGTCCGGCCGCCTCGAGGTTCTCCTGCGCGCCCGTGAGCATCGCTCGATCGAGATCCCGGCCGACGAGCCGCGCCTTCGACGGCTTCACGGCGGCGCGCGCCTGCTCGCGCAGCTGCGTCGCCTTGCGCAGCTCCGACGACGGCCAGCGTTCGCAGCCGAACTTCTCGCGGAAAAGCCCCGGCGCCATGTTGCGCGCGATCAGCGCCGCCTCGACGAGCACCGTGCCCGACCCGCAGAACAGATCGACGAGCGGAGCGCGCTTGTCCCAGTTCGACGCGAGCACGAGCGCGGCCGCAAAGGTCTCCGCGAGCGGCGCGCGGCCCTGGAAGCGGCGCCAGCCGCGCTTGTGCAACGAATCGCCCGACGTGTCGACGAGCAACGTGCAGCGGTCGCGGAACAGGTGCACGTACACGCCGAGATCCGCGCCTTCCTTCGCGACGGTGGGGCGCGTGCCGAACTTCTCGCGCAGCTGGTCGACGATCGCGTCCTTGACGCGCTGCTCGAGGAACAGCGAGTGGTCGAGCTCGGAATCGCTCGTGTGCGCGTCGACGATCAGAGTGCCGTCGGCGCGGACGAAACGCTCCCACTCGACCGTGCTCGCGCCGGCGTAGAGCGCGTCGCCGTCCTTGGCCTCGAAGCGCGCGAGGCGCATCAGCACGCGGATCGCGGTGCGCAGCCACAGGTTGGCGCGCAGCGCATCGTCGAGCGTGCCCTCGAAGTAGACGCCGCCGACCTGGCGCTCGAGCTTCGCGAGGCCGAGCTCGCTCGCTTCCGCGTGCAGCAGCGCCTCGAGTCCGGGGGCGCAGGTCGCGAAGAAACGCTCGCGGCGCGCGGGGGCGGCGCCGCTCACGGCTTCATCTCGAGCCACGCGAGGAACTTCTTGCGCGGCAGCGGCTCGCTCATCCACGACACGTCCGGCAGCGGCAGCTCCATGGCCTCGCGCACCTTCAGGAGGCGCGGGAACGGCTCGCGCGAGAGCTTGCCGGCCTTGGTTTTCCAGCGCACTTCGCGCGCTTCGACGATGCAGCCGATCACGGCGTTGGTGATCCGGCAGTCGCCGGCGACGTAGTCGAGCACGAGCTGGCGATCGCCCGTGGCCCACTCCTGCGGAGCCTGCGAGCCGTGCATCAGCTTGCGTTCCGCGAGCCCGAAGGCCTCGCCGACCGACGCGAGGCCGATCGGGAACCCACGCTGGCAGTGGAACTGGAACATCGGGTCGTAGAGCTCGAGCGCGACTTCCTTCGCGAGCGCGGCGTCCTTCGCGGCGTGCGCGATCCAGCGCAGGTCGAACGAGAGCCCGTTCCACGCGCACACTTGCAGGCCGGCGCGCTGTTGCTCGCGCAGCCACGCGAGCAGGTCGCGCGCGTTGCCGACGTCGAGCGTGCCGTGCGGGCGCCCCTCGGCGTCGCGCATGTACCAGTGGCGCACGGTGCCGTGCTCGTCCGCGGCGGCGGCGCACGAGATGTCGAGCGGGCCAGCGCTGTCGAGGTCCTGCCCCGGCGCGAGCTCGATCAGGTTCGCGGTCTCGATGTCGAACGCGATGCGTCCCACGCGCGACGGCTTGGGCGGCGTGGCGTCGAACAGGCCCTGTTGCTTGGGATTGCCCATTTTTCGCCTGATTTCAGCGCTTTTCGCCGCGCGCGAAGGCCTCGGCGAAGGCGAGCTTCATGTGTTCCCAGCTGCGCGCGTCCGCGATCGCGTTGTAGCCGATGCCGGGAATGCCGAACTTGTCCGCGTCGGGGTTGGTGAAGGCGTGCACGGCGCCCGAGTAGCCGAGGAACTGGTACGTGAGGCCCGCGGCCTTCATGTCGGCGTGGAAGCCGGCGATTTCCTCGTCGCTCACGAATGCGTCGGCGAGACCGTGGCACACCGTGATCAGGCCCTTGATGTTCTTGTCGTCGGCGGGCGTGCCGAGCGAGCGCAGCTTGCCCGCGTGGAACGGCACGACCGCGTCGAGGTCGGCGCCGGTGCGCGCGAGCTCGAGCGCCAGCGTTCCGCCGAAGCAGTAGCCGATGACGCCAAGCTTCGACTTGTCGACCTGCGGCAGCGCGAGCAGCTGCTCGAAGCCCGCCGTCGCGCGCGCGCGCATCAAGCTCGCATTCGCGTACAGCGCACCGGCCCACTCGCCGGCCTGCTTGGGATCGGTCGTGACCTTGCCCTTGCCGTAGGGATCGAGCACGAACGCGACGTAACCGAGCTCGGCGAGCTTGCGCGCGCGCAGGCGCACGTAGTCGGTGACGCCCCACCATTCGGGGCACACGAGCACGCCCGGACGCGGGCTCTTCTCGGTCGCGAGCGCGTCGTCGAAGGCCACGTAGCCCTCGAGCGTGACGTCGCCGTGCTTGTATTCGACGGCGCGCGTGCGGAGCTCGGCGCGGGCGGGGAGCGAGGCGAACAGGGCGACGCAGGCGGTCGCGAGGAAGGCGAGGAAATTGCGCATCGGTAGGTCCTTGGAGGTGCGGGCCGCAGAGGGTAACGAGCGGAAGGCGGTCACCGCAGGCGCCTTGCGGGTATAAACGTTTCGAAGCGACCGCCAGCGCTCCCCCGATGCTCCGACGCACCCTTGCCCTGTGTCTCGCCGCCCTGCTCGCCGGCCCCGCGCTCGCGCAACTGCGTCCGGGAGGCGGCCCGCCGCCCCAGGGTGGCCCGCCGCCGAAGGCCGAGCCGGTGCCCGAGCCGCCCAAGCCGCTCGACCGGCCGATGACCTAGGCGATCGTGCGTTCGTATGCGACGGCGGAGCATTGGGCGCTGCAGGCGATCGTGCTGCTCTCGCTGGGCAACGACTTTCATCCGGCCGGAGCGGTGCCCGTGATCGCGGCGCTCAACGCCGAGGATGAGCGCCTGCGGCCGTACGCGATCGAGCTGCTGCGCGGCATGGAGGCGTCGAAGCTCACGTGCGTCGCGACGCCGGAAGTGGTCGACGCGGTGGTCGAGCTCGTGTCGAAGGAGAAGAACGAGCTGCTCATCGCGCACGCGACGGAAGTGCTCGCGCGCATCCTGCCGTCGGGGCCGGGCGCCGATCGCAAGGCTTGGAAGCGCTGGTGGCAGGAAGCGCGCGCGACCTACGCGCCGACGGCCTGGGAACCGCCGCCGGGCGCCGAACCGGAAGGCCGCAGCAGCGCGGGCGCGTTCGTCGAGCGCGCCTTCGACCTGCGCGACGCGGGGCTCGACGTCGCGATCGTGATCGACTCGACCGGCAGCATGCAGGTCGCGATCGACACGGCGCGCGATGCGATCAACGACGTCGTCAGCCTGCTGGGACTTCTCCGATGGCGCGAAGCTGCTCGTGTCGATGACGAAGAAGCACGACGCGGTGCGCGAGGGGCTCGCGAAACTGATCGCGGGCGGCGGCGGCGACGTGCCGGAGAGCGTCGACAAGGGCTTCGAGGTCGCGCTCACCAAGGAGATGGACTGGAACAAGGACGCCAACCGGCTGATCCTGATCATCGGCGACGCGCCGCCGCAGCCGCGCACGATGGAAGGGCTGCTCAAGTCCGTGAAGGAAGCGCACGACCGGCCGTTCGTGAAGGGCTCGAAGGCCGTCAGCGGCAAGCGCGAGCAGTTCCGGCCGTTCATCACGTCGACGATCTGCACCAGCGCGGCGGCGCGCGACACGTTCGAGCAGATCTCGAAGGCCGGCGGCGGCACGAACGTGATGATGGAAGTGCGCGGCGGTGGCGGGGGAGTGCGCGGGTCCGAGCCGGGCGGCGATCCCGAGAAGGCCGCGCGTTCCATCGTCGAGCACATCCTGCTGCTCAGCTTCGGCGTGCAGTACCGGCCGCAGCTCGAGCGTTTCGTGCACATCTACTTCGAGTACCGCGACGCGGGACTCTTCAAGTAGCGTCGTCGTCGTCCGTCTCGTCGTCGCCGTCGTCCTCGTCGCGCACCGGGCGCAGCGCACTCGCCTCGATCTCGGTCTTCTTCGGGCGCTTGCGCGTCCAGCGCGTGCGTTCGACCTTGAGCGCGAGCACGTGCTCGAGCGCCTTCTGCGCGGCCTCGCCCTCGAGGATGCCGACGGCGCGCGCGATGGCCTCGAAGGTCGAGATGCGCGCCGGATCGGGGTTGGAGCGCAGGGCGAGCTCGGAGGGCGGCCCGGCGGGCAAGTGCACACGCGGCACGAGCGCGAGGCCTTCCTCGTGCAACGCGATCTTGCGCGCCTGGCGCCAGTTGCCGTCGGGCACGACGAGCGTGAGCGGGCTCGAGTAGCACAGCTCGCGCGCGCCCTCCTTCGTCAGCTCGACCGAGTCGGCGCTGGGAAAGAGCAGCAGCGCGCGCCCGCCCGGCGGCGTGAGGTTCGCGTAGCGCTCGCGCTCGTACTCGCGCCCGACGACACGCACTTCCGAGTTGGAGAGCGCGATCGGCACCATGCGCGCCGTGTTCGTCGGCTTGTGGACCTCGCGGCGGTGCAGGAACACCAGCACGCGCGTGGAGAGCCACAGCGCCTTCACCTCGGCGCACAGGCACAGGTCGGGCGGCAGCGCGCAGCGGCCACAACGCGGCGAGCAACGGTCGCCCGTCGCCGGTTCGAGCGGCGGCGCCATCAGAGCTCGAAGATCTCGATCTGGGGGCCGAACGTGTGCGTGCGCAGCAGCTGGAACGCCGTGCCGCTCTCGGTCAGGCCGAAGCCGATGTCGAACTCGCGCTCGCCCTTCTCGCGCAGCTGGATCTCGCCAAAGGGCGAGATCAGCAGCGCGCGCTTCTGGGCCTTGCGCAGCTGGCGGATCAGGTCGAGCGTCGTCGGGTCGCGCAGGTTGCGGCTCGCCTGCAGCGCGACGACGTACTTCACGCCGTTGCGTTCGAGCCACTGGCGGGTCACCGGCTCCGAGGGCTCGAGCTCCTCGCCTTCATCGTCGACGATCGCGGGCTGCTGCCGCACGACGTGCAGGCCCGGCTCGTCCTTCGAGACATCGCGCAACGTGCGCTGCGCCTGCGTCCAGTACAGGCTCTGCGACTGCGGAAGCGCGCGCAGCGCCACGCTCGAGTAGGGGATCGGCAGGTCGAAGTTCTGGAGGATGAGGACCTTGTCGTTCGTGGGCAGCGCTCGTTCACGCAGCCAAGTCGCCGCGATCTCGAACGTGTCCGGCTCCTTGCGCAGGCTCCCGAGCTTCCACGCGGCCGCGAGCGGCAGCGCGAGCACGACCAGCGCGAGCGCTGGAGCGAACTTCGGGCTCCGCAGCGCCTGCGGAAGTCGATCCGCGATCGCCTGCGCCGCGCAGGCCGCCGCGACCGCGAGCAACGGGACCAGCGGCAACGCGAAACGCTCGAAGGTCAGGTCGTACACGCCGAAAATCAGCAGGAAAGGCAGCGCGTACCCGAGGCACACCCACGCGTCGCGGCGGCGCTCGCGCTCGGCGTCGTCCTTCTTCTTCGGCCAGCGCACGAGCCAGCGCAGCGTCGCGACGAGCGCGAGCAACGTCAGCACGGGATCGAACAGCGCCAGCGAACCGCCGAGGATCCAGAAGCCGCGCCCGGTGAGCTTCGAGAGGTGGATCGTGTGGCCTGCGAGCGTCAGCGTGCGCCCGTCGGACTCCATCACCGCTCCCGCGCCCGCCCGCCCATCGAAGTGGAACGGATAGAAGACGCGCACGAACACCGCGATCACGAGCGCGGCGACCGCGAGCGCCGCAAGGTCGCGCGCGAGCCGCGTGCGATCCTTGCGGAGGAACCACGCGATCGCGAAGACGACGAGCGTCGCGAGGCCGCTCTGCAGCGCCGAAATCGCGAGCGCCGTGCCGAAAGCCGCGACCAGCGTGCCCTTCCAGCCGCCGGCTCGTCGCGACGAAGGCCGCAGCGAGCAGCGCATAACCCGGCCGCACGAAGAAGCGCGCGATGCCCCACGCGCCGACGACGGCGAACAGCGAGAGCAGGAGCGAGGCGAGCCGCGGCCGCATCCACGGCTCGCGTGCGGCGGCGAGCGTGGCCTCGCCGGCGTCGCTCGCACGCTCGAGTTGCACCGCCGGCAGCTCTGCGGCAACTCCCGACGACAGGTACGGGTAGTAGCCGAGCGTGCGTTCCGGCCCATCGGGCTTGAACTCGCCGCGCAGGAACTGCGTCTGGCTGTAGAGCACGTAGCCGTCCCAGTACGTCCACTGCGGGAGCTGGTAGTTCAGCCCGCGGAAGCGCAGGGCGAAGGCCGCCGCGACGATCAGCGCGAGAACGACAAGCTGGGCGCGGAGCGATTTCATCGAAGGCGCCCGGAGTCTAGCAGCGAGCGCGCGCCGTGGCCGCTGCGCTCACAGGCGGAAGATCTCGATGCGCGGCCCGAAGGCGCGGATCGCGAAGAGGTTCCAGACCGTCGACGTCTCGGTGACGCGCGGGCCGAAGTCGAGCGTGCGCGCGCGTTTTTCCTCGTCCTCGGCCGGGGCGAACAGCGCGACGCGCTCCAGGTTCTTGCGCAGCGCCCGCAGCGCTCCGACGGCGTCGGCGTCGTTCACGCCGCCGCGCTTGGGCGGCAACGCGACCACGTAGTCGAAGCCAAGCTCGCGCAGCCGCTTGGGCGTGAGGAAGCTCGTGTCGACGGCCTCGTCGTCCTGCTCGTCGCCGCCCTGCGCGCGCGGCGGCCGCGCGACGCGGAAGCCCGAGCCCTCGGGCGCCGGATGGTTGCGCTGGAACGCCGTCCAGTACAGCGTGCGCGAGTCGTTGAGCTCGGCGAGCGCTCCACGCTCGTACAGGAGCGGCAGGTCGATGTTCTGGAGGAACAGCACGCGCTGCGACTTTGCGTCGACATTGGCCTCGATCCAGCGCGCGGCCTCCTCGAACGTGTCGGCGCTAGCGCGCACGCTTCCCATGCGCCAGGTCGCGGCGAGCGGTACTCCGAGCGCGCCCACGGCGAGCACGGCGGCGAACGCGGGATGGCGCAATTTCCCCGGCAATTGACCCCAGAGCGCCTCCAGCCCGACGGCGATGCCCAGCGCGACGAACGGCACGAGCGAGAGCACGAAACGGTCGTACGTCATGTCGTACACGCCGAACACGACGACGAAGGGCAGCACGTACGCGAGGATCACGAACGTGTCGCGCGTGCGTTCGCTGTCGCTCGCACGCTGCCCGCGAACCCGCGCGACGCCCCACGCGAGCGCCGCGATGCCACCGAGCACGATCAGCCACGGATCGAAGCCCAGGAACGTGTTCCACATCACGCTGAAGCCGCGGAAGCCGAGCCGTTCGGTGTAGAGCGCGTGCCCGCCCATCCAGACGTTCTCGTCGCCGGTTTCGTAGTGCCCGGCGGCGCCCGCACGTTCGTCGAAGTGGAACGGATAGGCGAACCACGCGGCGATCGCGACCAGCGCGAGTCCCGCCGCCCACTGCAGCGCCTCGCGGCCAGCGCCCGCGCGCTCGCGACGGAACCACCACGCGATCGCCCACGAAAGCAGCAGCGCCGCGCCAGTCTGCAACGTCCCGAGCGCGAGCGCGACGGCTGCGGCCGCCACGAGCTGCGAGCGTGCGCGACCGCCGTTGCGCAGCGCGAGCAAGGCCCAGATCGCCAGCGCCGCGGTTCCGGAGGCCGGTCCGTGCGGCCTTTGCTCGGCCGAAAACGTCGCGTGCACGAGGCTCGTCGCGACCAGCGCGCTCGCGAGCAATGCAAACGGCGTGTTGACGAACCGGCGCGCGATCGCGAACGCGCCGACGACGGCTCCCAGCGAAAGCAGGATCGACGCGAGCCGGATGCGTACCCACGGCTCACGCGCTGCCGCGAGCATTTCCTCGGTGATTCCGCCTTCGCCGTGACGCACGCCCACGTCGGGCAGGGCCGCCGCGAGCGCCGAAGTCGCGTAGGGGTAGTAGCCGAGGTTCATGTCGGGCCACTCCACGGACTGCGGGTTGCGCAGGTACTGCTGCTGCACGAGCTCGACATAGCCGTCGAGGTGCGTCCACTGCGGCAACTGGCTGCCGACGCCGCGCCAGCGCAGCACGAACGCCAGCGCCACGACGAACGCGAACGCGATCCAACCCGTGCGGCGCGTTTCCATCGTTCAGCGACCCCTCGCGCACCACGCGCAGGCGCAGCGCGGATCGATCAGCGGGGCGGAGTCGGTGCCGTCGCCCGGTGCATTCGACGCGTAACCGAGCTTCGCGAGGTTGGCGAGCGCCTCGGCATCCGTGCGACGAAAGGCGACGAAACGCTCGCCCTTCCAACCCGCGAGCCACTCGAAGAGTTCCGTGCGCAACGCCCTCGCGCGCTCGGCCTCGTTCGCCGCGAGGTCCGTGAGCGCGCCCGGATCCTGCCGCAGATCGAACAGCTCGAACTGGTGGCGCTCGCGGTGCGTGCGCAGCTCGGGCTCGTCCTTGGTCTCGAGCTGCAGGATGAGGTGCCAGCCGCCCTTGGTGATCGACGCCGCCGTGCGTGCGCCGGAGAGCGCGAAACGGGCGCGGTCGGGCTCGAGCTGCTCGAACTTGGCCAGATTTCGGCCGGGAAAGGCCACTTCCGTGAGGCCGGCGAGATCGAGCAGCGTGCGCCCGAGGTCGTTGTTCTGCACGGGCACCGCGCACACCGTTCCCGCCGGCGCACCGGGCCAGGCGAGCGCGAGCGGCACGTGCAGCGTGTCGGGATACACGTCCTTGTGCGCCCACCAGATGCCGTGGGAGCCGAGCACCTCGCCGTGATCCCCCGTGAACGCGACGACGCCCTCGCGCACGCGCGGATGCGCGAACAGGCGCGCGAGCTGCTCGTCCTGATGCGCAATCTCGCCGCGGTACAGCGCTCGCATGTAGTTCGCGTCGCGCACGCCCTCGAGGTTCGGCGGCACGCGCATGCCGGGTTCGGGCTCGATCGCGAGCGAGCGCGGGTCGCCGGGGTAGTAGCGCGCGTCCCACGGCGGGTGCGGCTCGTACGGACCGTGAGCGTCGAACACGTGCACCCACGCGAACACCGAGCGCGAGCCCGTCTCGTCGAGCAGCCGCAGCGCCGCATCGATCGTCTTCGCCGAAGCGCGGGTCGTCGTGGCGTTGAACGTGCGCTCGAAACCCTGGCCGAGGCCCGAATAGGTGGGGGAGAGCAGATTGAGACTCGTCACCGAGAACGTGTGCCAGCCCGCGTCGCGGAAGCGCTCCGCGAGAACGTCGGGATCGGCTGCGAGGATCGTCGCGTTGTCGTTGACGCCCGTGTCGCGCGGGTGGAGCCCGGTGAAGATCGAGACGTGCGACGGAATCGTGATGTTGGTCGTCGACCAGCAGTCGGTGAACACGATGCCACGCGCCGCGAGCTCGCGCAGCGCGGGCGTGTCGATCGCCGTCGCGCCCGGAAGTCCCTCGACGTGATCGCCGCGGTGCGTGTCGGACGTGACGAGCAGGACCGTGCGCGGCGCGGTCTCGGGCACCGACAGGCGTGGCGTGCCGATGCCGGCGAGCACGTAGTCGCCCGAGAGCTGGAGCGTGAGCCGCACCTCGAGCGCTTCGCCTTCCTCGGCCTCGAGCGGCACCTCGAGCGTGTGCCAACGCGGCTCTAGCTCGAGCTCGCGCCGTTGCTCCAGCGTCCGCCCCGACTCGAAGCGCACGCGCACGTCGAGCAAGGGCGGCGTCGCGCGCCCGCGTTGCTCGAGCGCACCGTAGTCGATCGAGAGCGTCGGGTTGCGCCGCGGCGCGCGCGCGCTGCCGACGAGCGCGGCTCCCGGCTGCAGGAGCCGCACGGGACGCGCTTCCTGGCCAAACTGAGGCGAAATCTCGCGGTCGAGGACGTCGCCGACGAGCTCCACGAACGACTTCGAGAGCGCGTGCGCCGCAGGCAAGGGCGTCGACGGCGGCACGGCCTTGAGCTCGACCCGCACGCTCGGCGACGTCGGCGCGGCGGCCGGCCGTCCGCGCGAGCAAGCCAGGGCCGCGACCAGCGCGAGATACGGGAGGAGCTTGCGCACGCCGGGAATTCTAGGCCTGCGGGGCGCGCTCGGCACTTGGGAGTATCGCGACTTGGGTTGCCGACGTCATGCTGTCGGGCATGAAGAGCCCCTCTGCCTCCCTTCGTCCCGTTGCTGCGAGCCTCGCCGCGCTCGCGCTCCTCGGTTCCTCGCCGGCGCTGGCCCAGATCGATCACGACGGCGGACTGTGGGAAGCCGTCTTCGCGCAGGCGGATCTCGGCAAGCTCGACAAGAACCTCGCGGGCTTCCGCGGCTGGCTCGACCTGCACGCGCGCTGGCGCGAGGACGGCGAGACGCTCGACACGACGATCTTCCGTCCCGGAATCGGCTACACGTTCGCCGAGAACACCACCGCGTGGTTCGGCTACGCGTGGGTCGAGACCCACCCTGCGGGCCGCAGCTCGCGCACCGAGGATCGCCTTTGGCAGCAGTTGACGTGGTCGCCGCCTTCGGAGGGCTACAAGCTCAACTTCCGCTCGCGCCTCGAGGAACGTTTCGTCGAGGACGCCGACGACATGGGCTGGCGCTTCCGCCAGTTCGTGAAGTACACGCGGCCGCTGGAGAGCAAGGAGCGCTACCTCAGCGCCTGGGACGAAGTCTTCTTCGACCTCAACGACACGGATTTCGGCCAGAACGTGGGCCTGCGCCAGAACCGCGCGTTCCTCGGGATCGGCTTCTTCCTCGACGCCGAGCACTCGCTCGCCTTCGAGGTCGGCTACCTCAACCAGTGGCTCAGCCGGACGGGCGACGACCGGATGAACCACGCGCTGTCGATCAACCTCCTGCTGACTTTCTAGCCTCGGCGTCGATGCGTTCGGCGGCGAGCTCCGGCTGCCGCCACGCATCGAGCGCGGAGAGGCGGATCACCTTCCAGCCGAGGCCGGCGAGCACGCCCGTGCGGACGAGCTCGCGATCGAACGTGGTCGGCGCGCTCGCCCAGTGTGCGCCGTCGAGCTCGACGCCGAGCACGAAACGCGACGGGTCGCGCGCGTCCGCGAGCGCGAGCGAGATGCGGTAGTCGCGCGAGCGTCCGACGTGCGTCGTCACCTTCCAGCCGCGCTGCTCGAGCCGCGCCGCGAGGTCGCGCTCGACGCCG
Organism: Planctomycetota bacterium; assembly: GCA_026692705.1. GTDB lineage: Bacteria > Planctomycetota > UBA1135 > UBA1135 > F1-120-MAGs118. The sequence continues at coordinate 9,596 of JAPLOE010000293.1, read as the reverse complement.
GTGATGCCGATCGGCTTGCGCGAGCCGCTGTCGCCGTCGATCGCCGGCAGCACGCCCCGCTCGGCGTATTCGAGGTAGCTGCGCAAGTCGCCGACGCCTTGCGCGCGGCACTTGGCGGGATCGAGCTGCGCCGCGCGCATCGAGGCGAACACGATCACCTTCTCCCGCGCGCGCGTGATGGCGACGTTGAGGCGGCGTTCGCCGCCCGAGGCCGTCAGCGGCCCGAAGTTGTAGTGGATGCGGCCCTGCGCGTCGGGCCCGTAGCCGACGCTGAACAGCATCGTCGCGCGCTCGTCGCCCTGCACGTTCTCGAGGTTCTTGACGAACACCGGATCGCCCGAGGCCGCGGCGGCGGCCGCGGCGTTGGAGTCGAGCGCGGCGTCGAGCAGGTCGCGCACGAGCTCCTGCTGCGCCACGCTGAAGGTCACGACGCCGATCGAACGGTTGGCGGTGCAACCGTCGGAATCCGAGAGCCGCCGCACGATCTCGGCCACGACGGACTCGGCCTCGATGCGGTTGGTGCGCGAGCCCGAGCGGTCGTACACGCCCGGCACGAGCCGGAACTCGACGCCGAGGTTGGGGTGCGCGACGTGGGGCGCGGGGAAGGTCTGCAGGCGCGCGCCGTAGGAGCGGCGGTTGGCGAACTCGATCAGACGCTCGTCGCGCGAGCGGTAGTGCCACAGGAGCGAGAGCTGCGGGAGCCCGGCGTTGACGCAGCCGTCGAGCACGCTCTCGACCGACTCGACCTCTTCCGCCTCCTCGTCGCCTTCGTCCTCCTCCTCGCGCCGGTCGAAGAACGACGTCGGGGGCAGCTGGCGCGAGTCGCCGACGACCACCGCCTCGCGCGCGCGCGACAGCGCGCAGGCCGCGTCCCACACCGGCACCTGCGAGGCCTCGTCGATCACCACCAGGTCGAACTCGGGGAAATCCGGCGGCAAATGGCTCGCGGCGGAGAGCGGGCTCGCAAGCACGATCGGCTTGAGCTCGATGAGCAGGCGACCGGTCTCGCGCATCAGGCGCCGCAGAGAACGCCGCACCGTCGTCAAGGTCTGAAGCTTGCGCAGCTCGCGCAGCTGGCCAGAAAGCGTGGGGTCGCGCTCCGCATCGGCGAGCGCCTTCTTCGCACGATCGCGCGCCACCGTGTCGACGGCATCGGCGACGCCCTCGCCGTACTCGCGCAGGCGCACCGAGAGCTTGCGGCGCAGCTCCTCGACCTGCTCGCCGCTCGTCGTCGCGAGCTCGAGCTCGCGCCGCAGCCGGAACTCGAGCCACGCATCGAGCGCGCCCGACAGCGCGGCGAGCTCGGCCTTGCCCGCGGGCATGGCGCTGCGTTCGAGCGCGGCGGCGAGGGGCGCGAGGCCACGCTCGCGCGCGACGAAGCGCTCCGCGGCGTACGTGCTCCACACGTCCCAGTCCGAACTGCGCGAGAGCCAGCGCTGGCAGCACTCGAGCTCGGCGGCGAAGGGGCGCGCGATGGCCGAACCGATCGAAAGCGCCGAAATCAGCTGGTTTCGCAGCGGTTCCAGCGCGCTGAGCGCCTGCGCGACCGCACTGGAGCTCGCGGCGAGCTCCGCCGAGCCGCACAACGCGCCCAGCCGCGGCGCAAGGGACGGAGCGAGGTTCGGATCGCCGGCGCGCAGCGACGCGTGCAACTCACGGGCCGCCTCGAGGCGACGGCGCGCGTCCGCAACGTCCAGCACCGGCGCCGGGCCACGCAACTGCGCGAGGGTGTTCGCGTGCGGAGCGACAGCCTCGAGCGCCGCGCGCGCGTCGACGAGCGCCTGCACGGCCGCCGACAGGCCGTCGACATCGGTGGGGAGCATCGTGCGCGCGAGCGGCACGAGCTGCTTGCGGATCCGGCGGCGGGTGAACCAGGCGGAGACGAAGAACTGTTCGCGACTCGCGCGCAGCTCGCCGAGCAGCGCGGAGGCCTGCAGCGAGAGCGCGTCCCGCTCGAAGAGCTGCTCGGCCCGAGCGCGTTCGCCCTGCGCGGTGGCCTCGAGGCGCAACGCGACATCGAGCGTCTCGAAAGCCGTGTTCGCCGACGCGCCGCACAGGGCCGCAGCCAGCGGCGCGGTCGTCGCGTGGTCGGTGCCGAGGAACGTCGCGAGGCTCGCGAGGCGCGCCGCGGAAGCCGCGTCGACTGGCGCAGCGACACCGAGGCGGCCTGCGAGGTCCTTGGACGTGTCGAGCGCGCGCTGCAGGGCCGTCGCAAGCCGCGTGAGCGACTCCGCAGCCTCGTTCTCGCGTTCCGCCGCGAGCGGCGCGCGGCAATCGAGATCGAACAGGAGTCCCGCGGATTCCCGCGGAACCTGCTGCCACGCGAGCCCGAGGCGTCGGCCTCGCTCCTCAACCTCCGCGAGCTGCGTGCGGTGCAGCGGCACCGCGAGCGCGCCCTCGAGCTTCGGCGCGAGGCCACCGAGCGCCGCGCGCGCGCACACCGCCGCGTCGACAGCCTCGTGCAGCGAAACGTCGCCATCCGCAGCCGCGTGGAGCAACTCCTTGACGCGCGCGAGCTGTCGCACGGCCTCGTCGAGCGCCTGTCCCTTTTCCACGAACCGTCGCGAATGCGCTGCGGCGCTCGCATCGAGGTTGTCGAGGCCGGCCTTCACCTGCGCGACGAAACCGGCCTTCGTGGCCTGCTCCGGATGCAGGTTGAGCGCGTACACGCCCAAGCCCGTGCGTTCGAGCCGCTTCGCGACGACGTCGAGCGCCGCGCTCTTTTCCGCGAGAAACAGCACGCGCTTGCCGCGCGAGAGCGCCTCCGAGAGCAGGTTCGTGATCGTCTGGCTCTTGCCTGTTCCGGGCGGTCCCTGCAGCACGAACGTGTGCCCCTTCGTCGCCGCGACGATCGCCGCGACCTGCGAACTGTCGGCCGCGAGCGGCAGGCGCAGCTCGGCGCGCGGCGCCATCTGTTCGACGTCTTCCGGCTTGGGCAAGGCCTCGCGCGCGGCCGCGCTCGCGTTGCGCTCGAGCAGAGTCGCGACCAGGGGATGCTGGCTGAGCGCATCGGCGCGCAGGCGCAGCTCCTCGACCAGCGGCAACTTCTTGAAGGCCCACGTGCCGATCTTCGCGCGTGCCTCGACCGTCATGCCGGGTTGTTCGCGCACCGCGTGCCGCACGCGCGCGAGCAGCGCCTGCACGTGCACGCCTTGTTCGTCCTCCGGCAGCGTGTCCTCGAGCCCGAGGTCGATGCCGCGCGTCTGCTTCAGGAATTCCGACAGCGCCGCGTTCGTCACGGTGTCGTCCGTCAGCGGCACGACGCGGTAGCCCTCGGCGCGCGAGATGCGCTCGAGCTCGATCGGCACGAGCAGCAGCGGCGCGAGCAGGTCCGTCGGCCGGCCTTCGACGCGATAGCGCAGGAAACCGATCGCGACGTACAACGAACGCGCGCCGGTCTCTTCCACCGAGCTGCGACCGTCGCGGAAGGCCTTGGTCGAGCGCGTGTAGAGCTCTGCCTCGCTCACCGCGACCGAAAGCCAGCCCTTTTTCAGCTCCGCGCGCACGGCTTCGATGTCGAGCGCCTTCGCACCGGGTTGGCTCGGCAACAGGCGCAGCTTGCGCTCGTTCCACAACTCGTCCTCGAGCAGCGCGAGCGCGTCGTCACCCTGCGCGAGCAGCGGCAGGCCCTTCTTCTCGAACGGATCGTTGAGCAGCCGGTTGCGCAGCGTGAGGTCGAGCAGGCGCTTGCGCCACAGCGCGAGGCGTTGCTCGCGGTACGTGCGCTCGACGCGCTTGGGCGGCGCGAGATGGACCGGGAGCTTCGGCTTCCACTCGATGTTCAGCGGCTCGCGGCGCAGCGCCTCGCGCACGCCGAGGGCGTTGAGCTGGTCCGGCAGCGGCCGCACCTTCGCCGCGCGCGCCGCCTTGATGTCGACGACCCAGATCTGCTCGCCACGTTCCGCCAGCCAGCGTTCGCCGGTCTCCAGTGCGCGCCCGAAGGAGGCGTTCGAGCCCGCGAGCGCCGTCGCGTCGAGCACGCGCAGCTCGCCGAGCTCCAGCCGGTTGCGCACGCGCGACGTGCCCATGTGCACGGGCTCGGGGAAATGCTCTTCGCCCGTGAAAAAGCCTGCGATCGCGTGCCCTTCGCCGAGCACGAGCAGCGGATGCAGTCCCGCGAGCTCGAGCAGCGCCGCGACCGCGCAGGCGAGATCGAGGCAGTTGCCCATCGACTCCGCGAGCACCTCGCCCGCCAGGCGCACACGCTGGCCCGCGCCCTCGAAGCTCGTGCGGCCCTCGGTGTAATTCTGCACGCTCGCCGCGAGCGCTTCGCAGCACGCTTCCGCGATGCGTTGCGCGCGTTCGGCGCTGCCCGACTGGTAGCCGTCGATCGACTCGTTGCCCGTGCGCGCCCCGAGGCGCCGCGACGCGTCCGACAGGCGCTCGGCGAGTTGCGGTGCATTCGGCGTCACGAAGGCAGCGAGGCTCTCCACGCCGGCCCACGTCGGATCCCAATGCGTCGAAGGCTGGATCACGACGCGCGCGCCCGTCGTCGCGAGCAACGCTCCGCTTGCGTCGACGAGCTGCGCCACCAGTTCGACCGTCGTGCGTTCCGTGCGACCCGTGAGCAACGACAACGGCAGGCAGAATTCGCGCAGGCTGACGGCGAGCGTCTCGCCCGCGCGCAACGGCTCCAGCGTCGTTTCGTACGGCACCGGCGCCGGCGTCACGCCCGCGAGGCCGATGCGCAGCGTCGTTGCGCCGACGCCGTTCGGAGCCGTGACACGCGCTTCCGTCAGGCACGGATAGCCGTTCGCATCGAGCGCGGCCGACGTGGGGGACTGGACGACGAGTTCGAGGGTGGGAGCTTGGGTCACGGGAGTGTCGCGGGGGCGCGTCGCGAGCCGGTGGTCGGTTGGAAGTCAAACGATGCGGCAGCTCTCGTCGAAGTCGAGGCGCGGCTGGCGCGTGTGGAGCGCGGAACGGTCGCCGTACCCGAGATTGCACAGGAAATTCGGGGTCCAGCTCGTGCCCGCGAGGAACGCCTCGCGCACCTTCGCCGGATCGAAGCCCGACATCGGACCACAGTCGAGGCCTAGCGCGCGCGCGGCGAGGATGAAGTAGCCGCCCTGCAGCGAGCTGTTGCGCATCGCGGTCTCGGCGATCAGCGCTTCTTTGCCTTCGTACCAGCTCTTCGCGTCCGTGTGCGGGAAGAGCTTCGCCAGCTTGTCGAAGAAACGCAGGTCCATCGCGAGGATCGCGGTCAACGGAGCGGACTGGACCTTCTTCACGTTGCCCGCGGACACGCACGGCAGGAGCTTCGCCTTCGCTTCGGCGCTCGCGACGAACACGACGCGCAGCGGGCAGGAATTGGCCGCGGTGGGCCCCCAGCGCAGCAGGTCGTGCAGCTGGTGCAAGAGCTCGGGCTCGACCGGACGCGGTTGAAAGGCGTAGTGCGTGCGCGCCTCGAGGAAGAGCTGGTCGAGGGCGGTCTTGCCGAGCGCTGCGGGGGAGGAGGCGTCCATGGCGCGGATGCTAACGTTTCGCCTGTGCTGCCCCTCGCGCTCCTCCTCGTTCAAGCTCCCCAGGCCCTCGATCCTCAAGCGGAAAAGGCGCTGTTTCGGCTCGCGCCCGGCTGCGAGATCGAGCTCGTCATCTCCGAACCGCACGCGCGCAAGATCGTCGACGTCAACTTCGACGACGCGGGCCGCATGTGGGCCGTCACGGCGAGCGAGTATCCGCTCGACGGCAACGAGGACTCGCGCGCTGCGGAGGTCTATCGCAACGGAGGCCGCGATCAGGTGCTCGTGATCGAGCGACCCTGGGGCGCGACCTGCGCGAACCCGCGCGTGTTCGCGGACGGGCTCGTGATGCCGATGGCGGTGCTGCCGCTCGAGTCCTCCGCGATCGTGCAGCACGGTCCGGAGATCCTGAAGCTCGTCGACGACGATCGCGACGGACGCGCGGATCGCCGCGAGGTGCTGCTCTCCGGCTTCGGCATCGACGACTCGCACCTGCTGCCGCACCGCTTCCTGCGTGGGCCTGACGGTTGGATCTACATGGCGCAGGGTGCGTTCAACCACTCGCTCGTGCGCGACCGCAGCGGCCGCGAGACGCGCTTCGACTTCTGCAAGGTCGGACGGTTCCGCGAGGACGGCTCGCGCTTCGAGATCGTCGCCACGGGCCTCAACAACATCTGGGGGCTCGTGTTCGACGAACACGGAGAATTCCTCGCGCAGGAAGCGAACGACATGGGCTACGGCGTCGTGCCGCTGGTGCTCGGCGCGAGCTATCCCGGCATCGGGCAGGATCGTTTTCGGCCGTTCGGCCCCGTGCATCCGCCGGGGACGGAGCTGCGTTTCGGCGGCACGGGACTGTCGGGCCTCGCGTTCGCGCAGGGCGTGCGGTACGGACTGTTCGCGCCGGTCGACGGACCGACGGTGGTGCTCGCGAATCCGATCGAGCGCAAGGTGCAGGCGGTTCAGTGGCAAGGGCGCGGCGTGCAATCGAAGTTCACCGACTTGCGCGAGCTCGTGACGAGCACGGATCCCTGCTTCCGGCCCGTCGCGGTGCACTACGGGCCGCACGAGGACCTGTACATCGTCGACTGGTACAACCCGATCATCTCGCACAACGAAGTGCCGCGCACGCACCCCGATCGCGACAAGGTGCACACGCGCGTGTGGCGCGTGCGGCACGAGTCGCAGGGAGCGCGGCCCGGGACGCTGAACGAGCGTGGTACGGATCTCTCGGGCTTGAAGGCGCAGCTGACTTCCGGACGTCAGTTCGAGGCGCGCGCAGCGTGGCACCAGATCGTCGCGCGCAAGGAAGTGGGGCTCGTCGAGTTCCTCGTTGCCCACGCGCGCGGCACCGGAGACGTGTCGCAACGCCTGCTCACGCTCTGGTGCCTCGAGGGCCTGAAGCTCGTGGATCGCAAACTGGCGGCGGAGCTCCTGAGCGACGCCAACGTCCCGATCCGACGGCACGCCGTGCGCGCAGTTGCGGCTTCTGCGGCGGATTTCGACACGTTGCTCGCGTTGCCGCGTGATCCGGGGACGGATTCGGATCTCGAAGTGCGCTGCGAGTGGCTGCGCGCGCTCGCGACTGCGCCTGCGGAGGACGTGCGGGCGCTCGAGCGCCTGCTCGCGCGCGTTCCGGCACCGGACGAGAGCCAGTTCGTCGTCGCGGAGCAGGATCGGGTCGTCACGCTCACGGGAGCTTCGCTCGAAGCGATGCGCGAGCGCATGTGGATCCGCATCGGCCTCGAAGGGCGCGAGGCGACGCTCGAACGCTGGCTCGACACCGAGCCGGAGCTCTCCGCGGAGGCGCGCGCGCTCGCGGCACTCGCGCTCGGGCCCAGGTCCGCCTTCCGGCTCGTGGAGGCGCTCGCGGAACACGGTCGCGAACCTTCGAACGAGGAACTGACGCTGCTCGCGGGCGGCGCGGGCGACGAGCGAGTGCTCGTCGACCTCGTGAAGCGGCTCGCGCAGCCCGGCCAGCTGCGCCGCATCGTCGACGCCTTCGGGCTCGCCGCGCCGCTGCAGTTCAACGAAGCCGCGCGCATCGCGCTGGCCCGCGCGGTGCGCGAGCTCCACGATCCGTCGCTCTCCGTGAAGGTCGCGATGCAGTTCGAGCTGAACGAGCTCGGCCCCGAGCTCCTGAGTGTCGCCCGCGATTCGGCCGCAGATCGTTCGCTGCGCCGCGACGCGCTGCGTGGCCTGCAGCGCCTGCACGTCGAGGCGCGCGAGGCGTGCACCGAGCTCGTCGATCGCTCGTTGCCCGGTGACGAGTTGCAGGGCGAGGCGCTGGCCGCACTCGCGTCCGATGCTTCGCCGGAAGCGGTCGCCGCGACGCTCGAGCGCCTGCCCAGCGTGCCACGTGCCTTCGCGCAACGCGCCGCGGCGCAGCTCGCGCTGCACCGGCCGGGCGCCGATGCGCTGCTGGCGGCGTTGCTCTCCAACGACGTCGACCGCACGCTCGCGAATGAACGCCTGCTGGCTTCGCTCGACGGGCTCGCGAGCTCGAAGGAGGCGCTCGCGAAATTGCGCGAGCAGCTCGGCCGCGGTGGTCGCCCCGTGCTCGTGCTCTCGGGCGGCGCGCGCGACGCACTCGACACGAATCTCGCGCTTTCCGTGCCGTTTTCCGTCGAAGCGTGGGTGCAGGTGCAGGAGGGCGTCGACAACCGCGAGGGCCTGCTCGCGCAGCCCGGCGCCTTCGACTTCAACTTCGCCGGCGGCCGGCCGCGCCTCTACCTCGGTCCGCAGCGCGGCGACGTGCTGATCTCGCGCACGAAGCTCGAACCCGGTCGCTGGACGCACCTCGCGCTCACCGCGAGCGCCGACGGCGCGCTGAAGCTCTACATCGACGGCCTGCTCGACGTCGAGGCGCAAGCGGGCGCGCTCGGGCCCTTCGAAGGGCTCGACGTCGCGCGCACGACTCCAGGCCGCGGCAAGCTTGCGCTGTGCGAAGTGCGCGTGTGGTCGCGCGAGCGAACGCCCGGCGAGATCGCGCTCGGCGTGCCCACGACGATCGACGGCCCGCGCCCCGTTGGCCTGCTCGCGCGTTTTCCCGGCGACGAGGCGAAGCTCGACGGCGGTGCGCGCATCGAGACCACGTTCGACGCACCGGCGCTCGCCGACCACGCGGCTCAGGCGGCGCGCCTCGCGCGTTTCGAGCGCTACGCCGCGCTCGCGCGCACCGGCGACGCCAAGCGTGGCCCCGAAGTCTTCTCGCGCACCTGCGCCAAGTGCCACTCGGTCGGAGGCGTCGGCGAGAGCGTCGGCCCGCCGCTCGACGGCATCCAGCGGCGTGGCCTCGAGGGTGTGCTCGCGGCCCTGCTCGAACCCAGCGCCGCCATGGAAGCCGGGTACCGCGTCTACCGCGTCGAGTTCATCAACGACACCGCCGTCGAGGGCCTGTTCGTGCGCGAAGACGCGGAATCCGTCACCCTGCGACCCGCGAACGCCGACGGTGCCCAGGCGCCGCGCGTGATCCCGCGTTCCGAGATCGCCCGCGTGCGCGTCATGAAGCTCTCGCTGATGCCCGAGGGCCAGCTCGAGGCCATGGGCGACAAGGACGCCGCCGACCTGCTCGCCTACGTGCTCGGCCTCTAGCGCCGGGTCGGGCCTGGATCGTCTCGGTTTTGGACGCCCCGTGGCGCCGGTGAGCGGCGTGGGGTCCGTTTCTCGCACCGTTGAGAGCGGCGGGTCGCGCCGGGAAGGAGTTGCTGCGCGGCTGTCCCCTCGGGCGCCGGAAGGGATAGGAAGGTCGAGATTGTTGGAACACCGACCGATCCCTTGGAAGTCCTACGGTTTGCCTTGCCGACCGCTCCTTTGAACGCCACGGAGTGTCTCGAAACGCGCGCCTCGCTCCCGCGGGCCAGAGTGCGCAGGAACCTTCGCGTGGGGAGCTTCGTCGCCGCGTTGGCGCTGCTCGGCGGCGGCTGCTCGGACTCGCAGCCGGCGGATTCGACCGCGGCCGGTACGGCGCCTGCCCGCGACGCGATGTGGGGCAAGGCGAGCGGCTTCAACGTGCTCGTCGTCACCTTCGACACGGTGCGTTCGGACGCGATCGGCTGCTACGGCGACCCGCGCGCGCGGACGCCGAACGTCGACGCGCTCGCGGCGAAGGGCGTGCGTTTCGCGCGCGCGATCGCG
>JAPLOE010000292.1 GCA_026692705.1 Planctomycetota bacterium | reverse complement strand
GCCTCCTCGTAGCGGTCGAGGCGCTGCAGGGCGCTGTAGAGGTGGTCGTAGCTCGAGATGTAGCTCGGCCGGATCGCGATCGCGCGCTGCAGGAGCGGCGAGGCGGCCTTGTAGTTGCCCTCGCGCGTGAGCAGCGCGCCGAGCAGGCGGTGCGAGAGCCACTCCTCGTGGTTCAGCTGGATCGCGAGCCGGTACTCGCGCTGCGCGTCGACCGAAAGGCCCGTCAGGTGGTAGCCGAAGCCCAGCGACGTGTGCGCCTCGGCGCAGTTGGGATCGAGCGCGAGCGCGCGGCGCGCCTGCTCGCGGCTCTCGTTGAGGAACGACTCGTCGCCGTCCCAGTACAGGTACTTGCGCACCAACGCCTCGGCGAGCCCGGCGTAGGCGAGGGCGCAGCGCGAGTCGAGCTCGAGCGCGCGCCGGAAGAGCGAGATCGACGCGAGCAGGTGCTTGGTCATGCCGCGGTGCAGCACTTCGTGCCCCTGCAGCGCGTGCTTGCGCGCGCCTTCGGTGTCGCGTCCGCGCGGCTCCTCGATGGCCTTGAGCGGATGCTCCGCGAACTGGCGCCGCAGCTGGCGCACGGTGGCGCGCACGAGGCCGGCCTGGATCGCGAACTCGTCGGTGTCGTCGCGTGAAGTCGGCGCGCAGGTCGCTCGGCACGTTCTCGTCGGCGAGCAGCGTCGTGCTCATCCCGGCGCGCGCGAGCTCGCTCGCGACGTCCTTGCGCAGGTCGAGCGCGAGCCCGGCCTGCGCGCGCGACGAGCGCAGCGGAACGAGCACGAGATGGCCGGAGAGGTGCGCGACGCGGTCGGGCGTGCGGCGCTGCGAGAGGCCGTCGGCGATCGTGAGCAGGACGCCGTGCGCCACTTCCGCGTTCGCATAACGCTGCGCCGGTTCCGCGGCGAGGCAGCGCAGGATGAAGTCCTCGAGCGCCTGCGGCACCCCGGGGCGCAGCTGCGACACGGGCTGCGGCCGCGCGTCGAGGATCGCCATGCAGACTTCCGGGAAGGTCTGGCCGGGGAACGGCAGCGAGCCCGTGACCGCGTGGTACAGCACGGCGCCGAGCGCGAAGACGTCACTGCGTGCGTCGAGGTCCTCGCCGCGCACCTGTTCGGGGCTCATGTAGAGCACGGTCCCGACGAGCATCCCGTGCTGCGTGATCGTCTCCTCGCCGCGCGCGCGCGCGATGCCGAAGTCGAGCAGCTTGACGTTGCCGTCGTGCAGCACCATCACGTTCGCGGGCTTGAGGTCGCGGTGGATCAGGCCACCGCGGTGCACGAGGCCGAGCGCGCTCGTCACCTGCAGCGCGACGCGCAGCGTCTCCTCGGTCGACAGCGGCTGCTCGCGCAGGATGCGGTCGAGCGTGCGCCCCGCCAGATACTCCATCGCGATGTAGCGCTGGCCCTGCCACTCGCCGTACTCGTAGATCGTGGCGATGTTGGGGTGGACGAGGTTCGACGTGTGGCGCGCCTCGCGCTCGAAGCGCTGGTCGGCCTCGGGGTCGAGCTCGACGTGCGCGCGCAGCACCTTGAGCGCCACCGTGCGGTCGAGCTTGACGTCCTTGGCCCGGTACACCGCCGACAGCGGCCCCTCGCCGAGCCGGTCGGCGACCGGATCGAAGCGGAAATGGGCGAAGTTGGGCTGAGTCGGGGACTCGGGCATGGGGCAACGGGCTATCGGCTGGGGCTCGCCGTCGGGCTCAATCCGGGAAGCGGATGGCGGAGATTACGAAACGGCCCCGGTTCGTTCGCGGAGCGGAGCTGCGCTTTTTTTCCGACCCGCGCGCCGCGGCCCGCACGCGCCGGTCAGACGCGCAGGAACAGCCGCGCTCGCCACAGCAGCCACAGGACCAGCCACTTCAGCCCGAGCCCGCCTCCGGCGACGAGCGCGGGATGCAGCTTGAGAGCACCGCGGGCCTCGAGCAGCAGCCGGGCGAGCGCGTCGAAGTCGAGGAACGATTGCAGCACATAGATCGTGATCGCGTTGGCGCCGACGACCTCGAGAAAGCGCACGCCGGCGCCGAAGACCGGCCGTTCGCCGAGCTTGAGCACGTCGATCGCGAGGTGGAACGCCGCGAGCAGCACGAGGCTCCAACCCGCGCACCACAGCACGAACGAGCTGGTCCACAGGTTCTTGTTGAGCGGGAACACGAGCGCCCAGGCCGCGCCGAGGGCGAGACACGCGAGCGCCGCTCCCGCGAGGCCGTTCACCTTGCGCGCGGGCGCGACGTCGGTGCGCGCGAGCCAGTCGCCGGCGAGAACGCCGCACAACGCCGTCGCGGCCGCCGGCAGCGTCGCGAGCAGGCCCTCGGGATCGCGCACCGTGCGGTACAGGCGGCCGGGGAGGAAGTGCTGGTCGAACCAGTCGACGAGGTTCGTGCCGGGCTCGAGGTTCGCGGGGCCGTAGCCGGGCACCGGAACGAGCGTGAGCAGCGCCCAGTAACCGAGGAGCAGGCCCACGACCCACGCCACGCGCGCGCGGAAGCTCCCGCTCGCGAGCGCGATCCACGCCGCCAGCATCCACGCGAGCCCGATGCGTCCGAGCACACCCGCGCAGCGCAGCGTGGCGAAGTCGAACTTGAGCAGGCCGTTGTAGACGAGGCCGAGCGCGACCAGCGTGAGCCCGCGCCGCAGCGCGTGCAGCGCGAGCGTCGAGTCCCGCGCTCCCTCGGCGCGGCGCTTGGCGAACGAGAACGGCAGCGAGACGCCTGCGACGAACAGAAACAGCGGGAAAATCAGGTCCCAGAACGTGAATCCGTGCCACTCGACGTGTTCGGTCTGCGCGCGCGCCGCGTCGAGCCAGCCCCACGTGTTCGAGTCGGCCCAGGCGCCGAGCATCGCTCCCAGGCCCGCGATCCACAGCATGTCGAACCCGCGCAGCGCATCGAGCGAGCGCAGGCGGGCCGTGGGCGCGGGCTGGGAGCTCACGGGCGAGGCGTCAGGGCTGGTCCGCAGGCTCCGTCGTGCCCGCCGGCTTCTCCGCGAACTGCGGCCGGGCGAGCAGCTCGAACAGCGCCTGCGCACGCTTCGACGCACCGACGCTGCGGTCGCCGAACAGCAGGTATTCCTCGCGATCGCCGCGGTTGACGAGCAGCTGCATCGTGCCCTGGCTCTTGTGCGCCGCGATCACCCAGTTGGAGATGATGCGGTAGTCGAGCTTGCCGTCGAGGCCGAAGCGCTGGCGGCGGTCGAACACGAACGGTCCGATCGGGACGCCGAGTTCCTCGAGCGCGTAGGCCGCGGTGACGGGCTCGGCCTCGCTGCGCACGCTGACGACGAGCATCGCCGGGCGGTCCTCGGGCGGCTGCGCGAGCACGGCCTCCGCCGCGAGCGCCGTCGCCGCCTTGTGGTGCGCGTGCGTGCCGTCGTTGGGCGCGAGCGCGAGCACGAAGTCGTAACGCTCCGACGCGAGCTGCGCCGCGAGTGCCGCACGCACGTGCGCGAGGTTCCAGGCCGTCGCGTCGGGCCCGAGCACCTCGTTGACGTCGGTCGTGTAGCGGTGGTCCTTCTCCTCGAGGAACGTCACCGAGCGCAGCCCGAGGATGCGCGCCGATTCGCGCAGTTCCGCGCGGCGGATCGCCGGCAGGCGCGCGCGGCCCTGCGCCTCGTCGGTGAGCTCGACGCCGTACAGCTGTTCCGCCAGCGTCGAGTACTTGTAGCCGCCCTCGCCGTTGGTCACGACCACGAGGTCGCAGGCCGCGTTGAGGAACGTCGACAGCTTGTAGAGCGTGCCGGCCATCGCCGCCTCGTCGTCGGGGTGCGCCGTCACGGCGAGCACGCGCGGCCCGCGCGGGTTGCGGCGCGAGGTGATGTCGACCTGCGCCCCGTCCTGGGGAGCGACGCAAGCGCAGATGGGGAGGAGCGACAGCAGGAGAACGAGGAATCGCATGGCGCCTAGGGTACGCGCCCGAGGCCGAAGGCGGCCAGTCCGGGGACGCTTGTGGCCGCGCGAAGTCGCGTCGCTAGAGTGCGCGGCCCTTCCGGAGCTCCCCACGATGCGCACGTCGATTCCCGCCCTCTCGCTCGCCCTGCTCGCAGCCTGCGCCGCGCCTTCGAACGAACCGAAGGGGCCGCCGCCGGC
>JAPLOE010000291.1 GCA_026692705.1 Planctomycetota bacterium | reverse complement strand
GCGTGCTGGCGACACGGTTGCGCGCCTGGGCGGCGACGAGTTCGTGCTGCTGCTGCCGGGCGTGCAGGGCGCCGAGGAGGCGCGGCGCGTCGGCGAGAAGGTCGTCGCGGCCCTCGCGGTGCCGATCCCGTTCCGCGGGGCCGAATTCGCGGTGTCGGCGAGCGTCGGCGTTGCGCTCTTCCCGCGCGATGGCGCCGAGCCCGAGACGCTGATGCGCCGCGCCGACAAGGCCATGTACCGCGCGAAGGAGCTCGGCAAGTCGCGCGTGGTGATGGTGCGGCAGGGCGACGAGGAGAGCTGAGCGGGCGAAGCCGCCGCGCTCACTCCTCCCAGAAGCGCGCGAGATCCTCGAGGGCCGACTGCGTGCTGCGGCTCGAGCGCGAGTCCCAGCGGCGCATCGACTGGTACATGTCCTCGAGCGCCTTCTGCTCGCGCTCGACGGGCAGCTTGGCCTCGCGCAGCGTGGGGAAGGCGAGGTTGCTGATGCGGCCCCAGCGCGAGCGGCCCATGCGCGTCTCGCCGCTCGAAAGCAGGATGTTGAGCGCGAGGGCAACGCGCACTTCCGCGTGCGTCTCGCGTTCGAGCGCCGACAGCATGCGGTCGACGACCTCGGGATTGCGCAGCTTCCACAGGCCCTTGGCGACGGCGGCGCGCACGCCGGGTTCGGTCGAGCCGAGGCGGTCGAGCCAGCTGCGTTCGGTGCTGCGATCGAGCGTGCGCTCCAGTCGCTTGCGCGCGGCGGCGACGCGGCCCGACCGCGCGACCTCGCTCTCGAAGCGCACGAGCCACTGGTCCCACGCGTCGTCGGGGAACTCGCGCGCGAGGTCGAACACGATCGCCCAGCCGAGGAAGTGCGCGACGAGGTTGTCGCGCGAGTCGTACTCGTCGCTCGCCTGCAGTCCGAGCCAGCGCTCGAGCTCCGTATCGGTGCACTTGAGGTCGCGCAGCTCGCGCATCGGCCAGCAGGCGAGCCCGTCGACGACCCAGTGTCCCTCGAACTCGATGCCGTCGCCCCACAGCGACGCGACGCCCTCCTCGAACCACAACGGCAGCCGGCGCCCGAGGTCCGCGATGCGCGCGTGGACGAGCTCGTGCACGACCGTGCCGACGTCGCACGTGCCGAGGAAGATGCCGCTCTGCTGGAACAGCGCCCCGCCCTTGACGTGGTAGGCGCGCACGCGCGCCGGGCCGATGTCGGGCACGACCTGCAGCTCGCCGGCCGCCGGTCCGCCGGGCGGCGCTTCCTGCTTCGACTGCGGATCGAGCACGTGCACGCGCACCGGCCGCGCGAAGGCGCCCATGCGCTCCTCGACCGCCTCGACCGCGGGGCCGAGCGCGGCGCCGAAGCGCTCGACGTCGACCTGCTCGCCGTCCTTGACGTACAGCGTCCACGAGGCGTCGCGCTGCACCGCCGTCCACGAGGCGCAACCGCCGAAGAGCGGGGCCAGCGTGAGCAGCAGGAGCGCCTTCCACATGGGCAGAGGATCGTCGGCGGGCGCGGGGTGGCTGTAAAGGCCCGGATTCGTCCATCTCGTGGGCATCCGCCGCCCGACTTGCCCCGGCCGCCCCCGGCGCTACCTTGGCCCGCTCAAGCCGGCCCCCCGCCCGGGCCGATCCTGCGCCCGACCGACCCCGGAGACCGCCATGGCCACCTTCCGCTGCGAACTCGACGCCCCCAACAACATCGTGATGGTGATGGTGACCGAGGACGACGGCAGCGAGCACGACTACCAGTTCGACTTCGACCCGCGCTCGGGCCGCTACGAGTTCTCCGAGCGCGACATCCTCGAGCGCGACTTCGGGTCCGAGTGGGTCGACGAGCTCGAGCGCGCGGTGCGCACGCTGATCGACCGCGCCGTGGTCGAGCGCCGCAAGGCCGCCCGCGACGACGCCTGGGGCTGAAAGCGGCCGGCGTCGGCGCAAAAATACCGAGCCAGAGCAATTTTTTCTGCGAACAGCGGCCTGCGTCGACGGCGTTGCCGACTACGCAGGCCGCTGTTCGCAGAAAAAATTGCT
>JAPLOE010000290.1 GCA_026692705.1 Planctomycetota bacterium | reverse complement strand
GAGGGCTCGCGTGCCGGCACGGTGATGTACATGAGTCCCGAGCAGGCCAACGGCGAGCGGCTCGACCCGCGCTCGGACCTGTTCGCCGTCGGCGTCGTCCTGTTCGAGATGCTCTCAGGCCGCCGGCCGTTCGAAGGCAACACCACGCAGACGCTGGTCGACTCGGTGATGAGCACCAACCTCGGCGAGCGCCTCGCCGACGTTCCCAATCTCTCCAAGCCGCTGCGCCAGCTGCTCGAGAGATCGCTCCAGAAGGATCGCAATCGCCGCTTCCAGTCGGCGGCCGAGTTCATCACGGCGATCGAGAAGTCATCGGCCTACAAGTTGCCGGTCCACGTGCCGGCCTGGACGTGGGGCGTGATCGCGGGAGCGGTCGGCATCGCGGGTTTCGCGGGCTTCAAGGCGAGCTCGGCGGCGGGCGAGGTGAAGAGCCTCGAGAAGGAACTCGCCGGCGTCGACTCGCGCCTCGTCGAGGCGACCACCAAGGCGCGCGAGGAGGCCTCGAGCGCGCGGCAGCGTGAGGTCGACGAGTGGAAGGCCAAGCACGCGAGCGAGCTGAGCGCGCGGCAGGCGGCGGAACTGGCGGCGTCCACGGCGCTCGCCGAGAAGAACTCTGCGGACAAGACGCTGAAGGAGAAGCAGAACGAGGTCGAGAACCTCGCGGGCCAGCTCAACGCGGAGCGGCAGGCGAAGAACCTCGTCGAGACCGCCAAGCAGACGCAGGAACAGCGCATCCAGGAGCTCGAGAAGACCGTCGCGCAGCTCAAGGAGACCAACTCCGAGATCGAGCGCACGAGCAAGCCCGAGGCGCGGCTGGCGCGCAGCTTCGACGAGCTGGCGAAGGTCGTCGAGAGCGGCTTCGGCGAGAGCGCGCAGCGGCTGATCGAGTCCGACGAGAACGTCAAGGCGCTCGCGGCGGACGTGCTGCTCGCGGACTTCCTGCGTGCGCTCGTGCAGGCGACGGCGCTGGTCGAGACGCACAAGCGCTCGGTCGACTCGGGCGGCAAGCCGCACCTCGGTGCGCTGCTCGAGGCCGAGACCGCGCTGGTCAAGGCGAGCGAGCGCCTCGTCGCGATGGAGGCGAACCCGGGCACGTGGGCCAAGTTCCAGTTCAGCGGACAGGCGGCGCGCGAGCGCCTCGCCGAGGGCCGGCGGCTGGTGAGCGACCTCACGACCAAGATCGACGCGCAGCAGGCGGCGTCCATGCGCGACGTGCAGGCCTCGTGGACCGCGCTGCAGGCCAAGTCGCCGATCGCCGATTCCGCCGCGTATTTCGAGCATCTCGAGCACTACGGCTCGCCCGAGCAGCTCACCGAGAGCGTGCAGCGGCTGCGTGCCGAGCTCGTGGCGCAGGCGCAGGAGGGCGATACGCTCAAGCCCGCCGTGCTCACGAAAGCGACGGCGCTGCCCGAGTGGATCCGACGCATCGACGCTGCGGGGCTCGCGAGCTCGAGCGTGACGAGCGACGTGCGCCTGTTCGAGTTCGCGCGGCGCTGGTACGACGACGACTTCACCAACGACGCCTTCGACTGGACCAAGGTGCAGCTCGAGCGCGCGACGGCGCCGACTTCTGACTGGCGGCAGGTGCTGCGCCTGCAGCACGCGCTCGCCCAGCCCAATTCCGCCTATCCGACGAAGAAGAGCGGCCGCGCGGTGCTGCGCGAGGTCGACAGCTCCGGCCGCGTGTCGTGGATCGAGAGCCTCGACGCGACGCCCGAGGGCGACGGCGCCACGAAGGGCTCCTGGCGCATCAAGCTGCAGACCTTCAGCGCCGAGGGCCGCAAGGACCAGAGTGGTCACGAGCTGCGCATGCGGCGCGTCGACTACTCGGTGCAGTCCGACGACGGCGTGCAGGTCTACCTCGACCTGCGAGCGCGCTCGACGTCGCAACGCGTCGAGCCGCTGCCCACGCTCGCGAGCGTCGACGTGCCCGCGGCCGTGCTCGCGAGCCAGGAACTGCGCACCTTCCGCAGCGCCTGGGAAGAGGCGCCGCTCGGCCTGTGCCTGCTCGTCGTCACCGACAACGGCCAGCGCAAGCGCTGGTTCTCGCCCGAATTCGGCCTGGTCCGCGAGGAACTGGCCGGAACCCTGACCCGCGATCTGGTCTACTCCCGCTAGCTCGCTCCCCCAAGGACGTCCCCATGCGCAAGTCCGTGCTGCTCCTCTCCGGTCTGTGTCTCGCGCTCGGCGCCTGTGCGTCGAGCCAGTTGCCCGAAGGCGGGCCGGTCGGCGCCCCGCGCGCGCCGGCGGGCTACATCGCGACGGCCGAGTACGGCTCGGTGCTCGTCGAGGCGAAGTTCAACTCCGCCTACGAGTCCGAGTTCGGCGAGCTGATCGAGGACGAGCGCCTGATCCCGATCAAGGTCAAGTTCGTCAACGCCAAGCGCACCGGCGACCTGCAGCGCGTCGACGTCGACCCCGACAAGATGGAGTTCCGGCTCGTGCTGCAGGACGGTTCCGAGCTGTCGGCCGTGCGCATGGGCGATGGCCCGATCGTGCGCGGCGACGACGAGCTCGCGCAGCGCCTCGAGCGCCGCGCGCTCGCGACCGGCCTGCTGGTCGACTCGCTCGAGGGCTACCTGTACTTCAAGCTGAGCCCGAAGGACGCCTACGAGTATTCCGACGGCGAGCTCATCCACACCACGGGCGCGCTCGAGCGCAACCTCAAGCTCTCGCAGTCGCTGCTCACGTTCCGCCTCGTCGTCGGCGGCAAGCCCAACCAGCTCTTCCTCGGACTCTCGCGGTGAATCCCATGCAGACCTCCAGGATCCTCACGCGCGGCCTGACCGCGCTCGCGCTCGCCTTCGTGGCCGCCTGCGCCTCGGTCAATCCCTACGACACCAACCGCGAGGAGCTCGCCTCGGCCGACAAGAGCCTGTCGGGCGGCGACGCCAAGGCCGCGGCGAAGCGCGCGGAAAACCTGTACGCGGCGCGCGCGGCGGAAGCCGACGAGTACGCGCTGCAGCGCTACTTCGCGCTGTACCTGACGGCGCAGGCGCACGTGCGCGCCGCGCAGACGCAGTCGTTCCTCGGCAGCGATGCGGGCGCGAGCAGCGTCGGCTCCGCGCGCTGCACCGACGTGCCGCACCTCGTCGCGGCGCTGTACTACTCGTCGCTCGCGCGCGAGCTCGCGCCGAAGGCCGCCAAGGCCAAGCCCGTCGTCGAAGGCGCGCGCCAGCTGCCGCCGGCGCTCGAGGAAATCGGCGTCGATGTCGCGGGCCAGCGCCTCGGCCTCGCGCGCCTCGTCGCCTACGCGCGACTGGGTTTCCTCGCCTCGATCGGTACCGAGCTCGACGCGTGGCCGGAACTGCGTGGCCCCGAGGGCGCCGACAGCGTGCTCGCGGTCGCCAAGCCCGAGCGCGAGCTCGTCCCGTGGGTCTACTACGCGCTCTTCACGCACGCGCGCCTCGCCAGCGACACCGACGCGTACATGTTCGGCGCGCGCGCGCGGCTGCTCGCGGAAGCGACGAAGAACTCGATCCCGCCCGAGCGTCTCGCCGAGATCGTCGCCTGGGTGCAGCAGAAGAAGGACGCCGACCGCGTCGTGTTCGCCTGCTCGAAGTGCCGCAAGCCGTTCCTCGCGGACAAGCTGCGCTGCCTCGACGACGGCACGCCGATCACGGACTTCTTCCTGAGCTCGCTCGACTAGGCCACGACGGCGCGCGGCTCGCGCGCGCCGAAGGCAATGGAGCTGATCGACGAGGCCGGCGTCGCCTGCCGCGAGCTCGTGGTCCTCGACGCCGAGGGCTTCGAGACGCTCGTCGTCGTCGTCAAGGCGAGCTTCGACCTCACGCGGCTCGACGGCGGCATTCCGGCGCTGGCCGAGCTGCACGAGCCCGTGGCGCTGGCCGACGAATACGCGGGAGATCCGGCGAAATCCGGGCTCGTCGTCGCCGCGGATGGCGCGCTCTTCAAGCCCGCGGCGGACATCCTGCTGCGGGGGCACGCGCATCCGGCGCACCGCGACCAGCGCTGGTGCGAGGTCTCGCTCGAGTGCGGCTCGATCTCCAAGCGCGCGTCGGTCTGCGGCCCGCGCACGTGGAAGCGTGGCCTGCTCACGGGCACCGTTCCGTCCGAGCCCGGCCCGATGGAGCCCGTGCCGCTCGTGTGGGAGCGCACGTTCGGCGGCGTCGATGCGAGCACCGATCCGCCGCGCCGTTTCGACGCGAATCCGGCGGGTTGCGGCTATCGCAGCTCGAACGTGAGCGAGCTGCGTGGCCAGCCGGCGCCGCAGATCGAGCATCCCGACGCGCCAGTCGAAGCGGCGGGCACGAAGGGTCGCGCCATCGGCTTCGGTCCGATCGCGCCGTTCTGGAGCGACCGCGCGCGTTTCGCGGGCACGTACGACGAGGCGTGGACGAAGTCGCGCCTGCCGTTGCTGCCGAAGGACTTCGATCCGCGCTTCCAGCAGGTCGCGCCGCCCGATCAGGTGCTCGCGGGTTACGTGAAGGGCGGCGAGCGCGTGCGCGTGAAGGGCGTGACGCGCGAGGGGCAGCTCGATTTCGTCGTGCCGCGCTGGCGGCCGCAGGTTTCGGTGCGCCTCGGCGACGAGCCGCAGCCGTTGCAGCTCGTGTGCGACACGCTGCTCCTCGACGGCGACAAGCGGCGGCTGTCGCTGACGTTCCGCGGCAACGTGCGCGTGCACGGGCGGCTCGACGAGCTGCGCTGGACGATCGTGAGCGAGGCGCCGCGTGGCTGAGTCGATCGTCGTCACGGGCACGGGCCTGCGCTGCTCGGTCGGCAACGGCGTCGCGCAGGCCGCCGCGGTCGTGCGCGCGCGCGTCAGCCGTTTCGCGAAGTGGCAACACGGCGGTGTCGGGCCCGGCGACGAGCCGCTCATCGTCGCGGCGCTGAGCCCGAGCACGCCACCGACGCCGTGGACGCAATTCGCGCTGCTCACGGCGCCGCAGCCGCTGCACGAGGCGTTGTGGCAAGCGCGTGTTCATGACGGGCGCGAGCTCGCGCAAAAGCGCAAGAAGCTCGGGCTCTACCTCGCGGCGCCGGCGGACGCGCGGCTCGCGCTCGAGGACGAGGCGGAGCTCGCGACCTTCCGCGAGGTCGGCGTGCGCGACTGCTTCGAGGTGCTCACGCCCGAAGCGGCGCGCGTCGAGTTGCTCACGCTCGGCAACGCGGCGGGCTGCGTCGCCATCGCGCGCGCTTGCGAGGCCCTGCGGCAGCGCGAGCTCGACCTGGCGGTGATCGGCGCGATCGACACGCACCTCGACGCGGCGTGGCTCGAGCGACTGTTCGCTGCGCGGCGGCTCAAGGCCGGCGACGCGAGTGGCGGCCTGATTCCGGGCGAGGCGGCGGCGTTCATCGTGCTCGAACGCGAGACCGATGCACGCGCGCGCGGCGCCGACGTGCTCGGGCGCATCGGTGGCGCGGCCGTCGCCGAGGAGCCGGTTCCGATCGGTCCCGAACATCCGCTGCGCGCCGAGGCCTTCTCGAACGCGATGGCCGAGCTGCTCGCGGCGCACGCGGACGGCGCGAACGTGCGCCACGTGTGGACCGACGTGAACGGCGAGCGCTGGCGCAGCCTCGAGTGGGCGCTGCTCGAGACGCGCACGCTCGGGCGCCTGCCGCCGCGCGGCTGGACCCAGTGGACGCCGGCGGAAACGCTCGGCGACATCGGTGCGGCGACGGCGCTCGCGCAAGCCTGCATCGCGCTGCAGTGGTCGCGGCGCGGCTTCGCGCGCTCGGAGCCGCACGTGATCGGTTGCGCGTCCTTCGAAGGCGCGCGTGGCGTCCTGCTGGTCGAGCCTCTCTCCGAGGCGCAGCCGAGTTAGGCTGGATCCCGAGCTCGCCATGCCCGCCACCGTAGTCGTCAACTCGCTCACCGTCGTCCACAAGAGCAGCAACGGCACGTCGCCGGCCTTTCCCGACGTGTGCAAGACGCCGTCGCCCGCGGGACCGATCCCGATCCCGTATCCGAACATCGCGATGAGCTCGGACACGGCCGACGGCGCCGGCACGGTCAAGTGCGACGGCCAGCCGATCATGCTCAAGGGCTCGAACTACGCGATGAGCTCGGGCGACGAGGCCGGTTCCGCGCAGGGCATGGTCTCGAACAAGATCAAGGGCAAGGCCTACCCGAAGCTGCACTCGATGGACGTGAAGGCCGACGGCGACAACGTCTTCCGGCTCACGGACATCATGCTGCAGAACGGCGGTTCGCCGGTGAACACGCCGCCGGGAACGAACCTGCAGCCGCCGAACATGGCGATGGGGGACTCGCCGGCGAAGAAGGATCCGGCGGAGCTCGTCGAGGCCAAGTTCTCCAAGACGTGGGCCGTTTGCCGCGGAAAAACGCTTAAAGCTGCGCGCGCTGGGGTTCTTCGGCTCGCGCACGAGCTCGGGCGAGCTCGAGGTGCCGACGGTCGCGGACGTGAGCGAGAAGATCGGCCCGTCGCGGCGCTCGGCACCGCAGTATGTGCAGCGCGTGGTCCCCGGCCGCGGTCAGGTGTGGCGTCCCAATGGGAAGTCCTACGGCTGGGAGTACTGCTACGAGCTCGTCGTGCAGGACGGCTACTTCTACGTGCTGCGCAAGATCGACTTCGACCTGAAGCCCGGTGCGGTCGCGAGCGAGTCGGCGAAGGCGCGCTGGCGCAGCCAGATCGAGTCGGTGTACTCGAAGAAGTTCCGCCTGCACCGCTCGGACTGCAAGCGCGGCGCGACGTGCAGCTGTTCGCGCGATCAAGGTTGCTGCTGGTGGCAGATCCGCTTCCGCGTGCAGTGGGGCGCGGGCCACGGCGCGAAGGTCAAGCTCTTCCCTGGGGCCTGCGACCCGACCGGCTGGGGCACCGATCGCTGGTGGTACAGCACGACCTGGTTCGTCTCGAGCGCCGGCGTCTCGGCCTACGTGCGCGCGCACGAATTCGGCCACATCGTCGGCCTGTACGACGAATATCCCGCCGGCGCCTGCGAGGGCTCGCGCCTCTTCGCCGACGTGC
>JAPLOE010000289.1 GCA_026692705.1 Planctomycetota bacterium | reverse complement strand
GCGCTTCCTCGAGCTCCGCGCGGGTGCGCACGAGGCCGTCGACGTGTTCCGAGTTCTGCTTGCGCAGCGCCTCGATCTCGAGGCTGGGGGCGAGCGCGCTGGCGCGGGCGGCCTCGAGCTCGGCCTGCAGGCGCCCGTGTTCGGCGCTCGCGCTGGCGAGCTTCTTCTTCAGCTCGTCCGACTCGCGCGCGTGGGCCTCGGCCGCCGCGCGGGCCGAGTCGAGCTCGCCCCGCAGCCGCGCGAGGTCGTTTTCGGCCGCCGCAGCGCGTTTTTCCTGCTCCGCCAGCCCCTTGCCGGCCTCGTCGAGCCGCTTCTTCGCGCGTTCGAGCTCGCCCTGCAGCCGCGTGACGTCGGCGGTGAGCCCGTGGCCACGCTGGCGCGTCTCCTCGAGCTGCAGCATCGCGCCCTGGGCCGCGGCCCGCGCCGCCTCGGCCTCGTGCTGGAGCTGCTCGATCCGCTTCGCGCGCTGCGCGAGCTCGGCCATCAGCGCCGGATCGGGCGTCGCCGGCGCCGCGGGCACCGGAACCGGCACCGCAGCGACTTTCGAGGCCTTCGGCGAGGGCGCGAGCGTGCGCTCGCCCTCTCCGAGCCCGTCGTCCTCGTCCTCAGGCCCGCTCTCGACGTGCACGGTGACGAGGTTGCCACCGGCCGGATCGCCGATCTGGAACGAGCCGCCGCGCAGCGCCGCCGCACCCTGGATGCGCTTGCCCTGCACGTAGGTGCCGTTGGTCGAGTCGAGGTCCACGACCACGAGCCCCCGCAGCACGCGCACGTGCGCGCGCGAGATGTCCTTGCGCTCGACCACCACGTCGCAGCGGTCGGAGGCCGTGTGGCCACGCCCGATCAACGCGCTGTCGCCGGCGAGCTCGTGCACGACGTCGAGCGTCCCGTCCTGGGACACGACGCGGAGCCGGAGGGGTTGGGGCATGGAGCGGGGCGGGCGGGTCGGGTGGAGGCGGCGGCGCGGCGGGCGCGGCAGTGTACTTCGCGGGCGCGGGGGGCGGGAGCGGCGTAGCATGCCGCCGATGGGGAACGCGCTGAAGCTCGCGCTGCTCGGCCTCGGCCTCGCCGGGAGTCTGGGGTGCGCGGCGCCGCGCCTGGAACGGCACGAATACGAGGACGCGGCGATGGGGACGCAGTTCCGCATCGTCCTTTACGCGGAGTCGCGCGAGGTGGCGGACGCGGCGGCGCAGGCGGCCTTCGCGCGGGTGCACGAGCTCGACGCGCGGCTGAGCGACTATCGCGAGGAGAGCGAGCTGTCGCGGCTGTCGGCGGCGAGCGGCGACGGCGAGCTGCACGCGGTGTCCGAGGACCTGTGGCGTGTGCTCTCGCTCGCGCTGGAGGTCGCCGAGGAGTCCGAGGGTGCGTTCGACGTCACCGCGGGGCCGGTGATCGGGCTGTGGCGGCGCGCGCGGCGGCAGGGCGAGCTGCCGGACGAGGCGCGGCTGGCGAAGGCGCTCGAGGCGACCGGCTGGCGGCACGTGCGGCTCGACCCGTGGGCGCGTTCGGTCGAGCTCCGGCGCCCGGGGATGAAGCTCGACTTCGGCGGCATCGCGAAGGGGTACGCGCTCGACGCCGCGCTGGACGTGCTCGCGGAGCACGCGATCGAGCGGGCGCTGGTCGACGGCGGCGGCGATGTGGCGGTGCGCCGCGCGCCGCCGGGAGAGCGCGGCTGGCGCGTCGAGATTCGCCCGCTGGGGGATGAGACCGCGAGTGTTGCGCTGGTGCTCGAAAACGCGGCCGTCGCGACCTCGGGCGACGCGTTCCAGGCGCTCGTGGTCGACGGAGTGCACCACTCGCACATCGTCGACCCGCGCACGGGCCGTGCGTTGTCGACGCGCGCGTCGGCCTCGGTCGTCGCCCGCGATGGAGCGCTCTCCGACGCGCTCGCCACCGCCGCCTGCGTCCTCGGTCCGGAGCGTGGCCTCGCCTTGTGCGAACGGCGCGGCGCAGAGGTGCGGGTCATGCTCGAGAACTCTGGCGCGAGCGAAGGACCGCGCGTCGAGAGCCGCGAGACGCCCGGCTTCCGCGCGCTTATCCTGCACGCGTCCGGCCCGCTCCCGCCCCCTTGATGGAAGTCTGGCAACCATGGCCCACGCCCCGCGCAAGAACCTGATCGTCCCTTCCCGCCGCGACGTGCTCGTCACCGGAGGAGTCGCGCTCGCCAGCGGCGCCGTCGCGAGTGCGCTGCCCTCGGGCGTGATCGGCTTCCACCCGAACGGATCGGACGTGCTCAAGATCGGTCTCGTCGGCTGCGGCGGCCGCGGCACGGGAGCGGCGGCGCAGGCGCTGGCGGCCGATCCGCAGGCCGAGCTCGTCGCGCTCGGCGACGCCTTCGCCGACCACGTCGAGAACGCGCACAACTCGCTCAAGGGCACGGCCTCGATCGCCGCGCGCGTCAAGGTCGACCCCGACCACCGCTTCACCGGCTTCGACGCCTTCAAGCGCGTGATCGACTCGGTCGACGTCGTGCTGTTCGCGACCTCGCCGCACTTCCGGCCGATGCAGGTCGAGTACGCGGTGCAGTCGGGCAAGCACATGTTCGTCGAGAAGCCGATCGCGACCGACGCCCCGGGCGTGCGGCGCGTGATGGCGGCCTGCGAGGCGGCGCGCGCGAAGAAGCTCAACGTCGTCTCGGGCCTGTGCTACCGCTACGAGAAGAAGAAGCGCGAGACGCTCAAGCGCGTCCACGACGGCGCGATCGGCCAGATCCTCGGCGCGCAGACCACGTACAACACCGGCGGCCTGTGGCACCGCGGGCGCCAGCCCGAGTGGAGCGACATGGAGTGGCAGATGCGCAACTGGCTCTACTTCACGTGGGCCTCGGGCGACCACATCGTCGAGCAGCACATCCACTCGCTCGACAAGATCGCGTGGGCGCTGGGCGACAAGTACCCGGTGCGCGTGACCTCGAGCGGCGGCCGCGCGCAGCGCACCGACCCCAAGTACGGCAACATCTACGACCACTTCAACACCGTGTACGAGTACGACGGTGGCGTGCGGGTGTTCAGCTCCTGCCGCCAGTGGAACGGCGCCTCGAGCGACGTCTCCGACCACGTCTTCGGCACCAAGGGCACCGCGCACCTGCAGTCGCACCAGATCGAAGGCGAGAACGCCTGGCGCCATCGCGGCGAGGACGGCGAGCAGGACGACATGTACCAGAACGAGCACGACGAGCTGTTCGCCGCGATCCGCAAGGGCGCGGTGATCGACAACTCGGAGTACATGTGCAAGTCGACGATGATGGCGATCATGGCGCGCATGGCGGCCTACACCGGGCAGACGCTCACGTGGGAGCAGGCCTGGAACAGCCAGGAGGACCTGTCGCCCGCGTCCTACGAGTGGACCTCGATCGAGTCGCCCGCGGTCGCGATCCCGGGAGTCACGAAGTTCGTTTGAAGGACGCGCTCGTCGAGCGGCTGGAGCAACTCGGGCGCAGCCTCGGGCTGCCTCCGGAGCTCGTGGAGCCGCGGCGCACGCGCGAGTCGCTGCGCATCGAGCTCGCCGAGGCCGAGCGCCTTGTCGCGGCCAAGCCTGAGAGCGCGTTTGCCTTCGATCCCGCGGGTTTTGCGACGCTTTCCGTCGGCGCGCAGCCGCGTGCGGCCGGGAGGTTCAGCGTCCCGACGCTCGCCGAGCTGCGTGCGCGACTGCCGCGCGGCTCGGGCGGTCGCGTGCGAGTGCACGCGCTCGAGAAGACGGCCGCCGCGACGGACATCGGCGCGCTGCAGGCCTTCGCTCCGCCGGGAACGGTTTTTCAAGTCGCGTCGCAGTTCAATTGCCTCGAAGCGCCGGGGCCACGCGTCGTGGCGGTGCAGCAGTACATCTCGGACCCGACGCAGGGGCCGCGCGCGTCCGTGTCGGCCTGGCCGGGGACGTTGTTGCGGCACTACCACGCGCCCGCGGACGACGGGTCGCGCTTCGCGCAGACGGACGAACGCGGGATCGAGCTGCTCGGGCTCGCGATCGACGCGAAGCTCGGCCGCGCGCGCTCGGGCTACCTGCGCATGCAGGACATTCCCGACCTCGCGCGTTTCGTCGCGACGCTCGAGGAGCGCTTCGAGCAGGTGCGCGTCGGCCTGCACGAGGACGTCGAGGTGTGCGCGGGCCACGACTGGACCGGACCGGTGCCAACGGCGCCGGCGCAGCGTGTCTCGCAGGTCTTCACGTCGACGCTGGCGCTCGGCGGTTATTCGAGCGGCGACTCGCACAAGGCGCTCGAGGCCTGCCGGCTGCTCCTGCGCGCGAGCTACACGGGCACGCTGTTCGCTGCCGCCGCGAGCGGTGCGAAGCGCGTCGTGCTCACGTTCATCGGCGGCGGCGTTTTCGGCAATCCGACCGAGGAAATCGAGGGTGCGATCGTCGCCGCGGTCGAGGATCTGTCGCGTGCGAGCTCGGCGGAGCTCGAAGTGCTCGTCAACACGCGCAGCGAAGCGTCCTTGGCGCTCGCGCGGCTCGTGAAGTCGAGCGACGGCTCGATCCTGCGCTTGCGCTACAGATAGCCGAGCTTGCGGAGCTGCTCGAGCAGGTCGCGGTCGAGCTCGCCCGCGCCGTTCGCCGACGCCGTGCTCTCGCGCCACTGTTCGAGCACGTGCTGCATTTCCGCGTAGGGCAGGGCGGGAGTCTTGCCACCCGCGCGCAGGTCGGTCTGCTCGTCGGGGTCGTTCGCGAGCGTGAAGTACTGCTCGCGCTCCTCGATGCGTTCCGTGTCGAGCCAGTGCGACGACGACCAGATCAGCTTGGAGCCGCTCGCGCGCAGCGCGATGCGCCGCCCGCCGATGTCGAAGCCCGACACGTTGCCCGCGAGGTCGCTGATCGCGAACGAAGGGCGCTTGCGCTCGTCGGGCACGTTCTGCGCGAGTTGCAGCAGGCTCTCGCCGGTCGTCTCGAGCGTCGCCTGCAGTCCGAGCACGTCGAGCACCGTCGGCGCGACGTCGAGCAGGCGCACCTGACCCTTCACGCGCGTTCCGGCGTGTGCGTTGCCGGGGAAACGCACGATCAGCGGGACGTGCAGCTCCTCGTCGAACAGGAACGAGCCGTGGTCGAACCAGTAATCGTGGGAGCCAAGTCCTTCGCCGTGGTCGCTCGTGAGCACGATCAGCGTGCGCTCGAGGCGCCCGGCGGCCTCGAGGCCATCGAGCAGGCGCTTCAACTGCGCGTCCGCGTAGCTGATCTCGCCCGCGTACAGCGCCTTCATGTGGGCCACAGCGTCCGGATTGGACACGAGCGCCTCGCGCTGCGCCGTCGAGAGCTCGTACCAGTCGAAACCGCGCCGGGCCTTCGGATCGTCCAGCACCTTCATGTCGGCGCCGTGCAGCAGCGCGAACTCGCGCGGCGGCGCGTAGGGGACGTGCGGATCGTAGAAGTGCACGAACGTGAACAGCGGCTCGTCACCGCGCGTGTGGATCCAGTCGAGCGCGCGGTCGACGGTCTCGCCCGCGGGGCGATCGGGGCGGCGCACGTCGTGGCCGCGGCGCTCGGCGAAGCGGATCGCGGCGCCGACCAGGTGCAGGCGCTCGCTGACGCGCGGCATCCAGCGCCACGCGAGCATCTGGTCCTCATACCAGTCGAAACGCTCGGCGAGACCACTCGCTTCGTCGACGAGCGTGAAGCCCGACACGAAACCGCCGGTGGCGTGAGTGCGCGCGAGCGCGTCGGCGAGCGTGCGCGCGCGGTTGGAGATGCGCACGCCGTTGGAGCGCGCGCCGTGCTCGGCGGGATAGAGACCCGTCAGCAGCGTCGTGTGCGAAGGACCGGTCGTGTTGGCTTGGCTCGTCGCGTCTTCGAACAGCACGCCCTGCGCCGCGAGCGCGTCGATCGTCGGCGTCTGCGCGTCGGCCTTGCCGTAGCATCCGAGCGCATCCGCGCGCAGCGTGTCGATGCTCACGACGAGCACGTCGAGCTGGCCCGGGGTCGAAACCTCGGGAATCCTGCGGTCCGGCGCCGAAGCGGCCGCGAGCAGGAGCAGCGCGAGCGCACCGGCCGTGGCGGCGTGTGGCGCTCGCCAGCCGCGCCAGGCCGCGATGGCGACGAGCACGTTGACGCCCGCGAGCGCCCACGCGATCCATTGCACGAGTCCGTCGCTCCAGCGCCACGCGACGACGCCGATGCACGCCGCCGCACCGAGTCCGAGCAGCGACCACGCGACGCGCACGCGCGTGACGAGCGGCCACCACGCGAGCAGCTCCTTGAGCGCGAGCGCGATCGCCGTCGCCGCGAGTGCGGCCGGCACCGCGAGCTCGAGGCTGATCCAGCCGACGAGCGCGAACAGCGCGACCGACACCGCGGCGCCCAGTCCGGCGCAGGCCGAGGCGGGCGCGGCGCGGAAGCTCGGGCGGCCCCACAGCGCGAGCGCGAAGATCACGCTCGGGATGGCGAGCAGCGCTCCGACTGCCGCGTAACCCAGCCCGCCCGTCGCGATCAGCCGGCAGGCCCACTGCACGTACCGCGCGTTGGCGGTGGCGAGCACCTTGGCGCTCTCCACGAGACCGATCGCACCGCCGGCGACGGCAGCGAACAGCATCGCTCGCCCGAGCGCGGCAAGGACCGGCTCGCGGGCAGCGGGGGCGGGGGCCTCGGCGCTCATGTGGGGTTGGGGCGTGGCGACGATAGCCGCTATCGACCCCGGCCCCAAGCGACCCTGACTCCGGCGCGACGCACGCGCCCGACTCGGCCCGCGAACGGCACGTCGAGCCGCCGCAGCGTGCGTGGGAGCGCGGAAATGGGCCTGCGGAGCGTGTCGGAGCCGCGCGCGCGCTTCCTGTGCCCGCCCGCGATCGACATGATCTGTCCCCGCGGGAAGCGCTCGAGGCGCGCCCGCGACGCCACGCTCGCCATGGAACGCCGCAACGGAATGCCCAACTGGCTCGAGGCCGCGCTGCTCGCGGTCGGGCTCGCGTTCGTGGCGTGGTTCCTCGCCTGCGTGACGGCGGAGCACAAGAACGAGCCCGCGGACGACGCGTTCATCACGTACGTGTACGCGCGCAACGTGTCCGAGGGCCACGGGCTGCGCTACAACGCGACGGACGCCGAGCCGACGTCGGGCGCCTCGAGCCTGCTGCACGTGCTCACCAGCGCCGCCGCGATTTCCGCCGGCCTCGATCCGCTGGCGGCGACCCGCGCGCTCGGCATCGCGCTGCTGCTCTCGCTCGCGCTCGTGTTTGGCCTGCTCGGTGCGAGCCTCACTCGCGCGCCACCGATTCCGGCCTGCCTCGCAGGGCTCGGCGTCGTGTTCCTCGTCGGCCTTCTGCCCGAGACGGCGACGCACCTCGCCTCGGGCATGGACACGCTGCTTTTCACGGCGACGCACGCGTACGTCGCGACTTGGGCGGCGTGGATCGCAGCGGACGAGCGCCGCCCGATCGGGCCGGGGCGTTGGGCGCTGGGGGTGATCGCCCTCGCGCTGCTCGCACTCGCCCGGCCCGAAGGTGGCTTGCTCGGTGGCGCGTACCTCGTGGTGCTCGCGGTGCTGCGGCGGCCGCGCGGGACACTCGCGAGCGGCGTGATCGGAGTCCTGCCGGCCGCGCTCGCGCACGTCGCGCTGCTCGGCGCGCTCGCGCTGTGGCGCTGGAGCTACTTCGGCGACCTCCTGTCGAATCCGTACTACGTCAAGGTCTCCAACGCGATCTTCGGCTCCGATGGCGAGCTGCTGCCGGGCGCGGCCACGACGGCGCGTTTTGCGCTCGTGCGCCTCGTGCCCGTCGCCGCGCTCACGCTAGCGCTCGCCGCCGCGGTCCGCGCGCCGGTCGAGGCCGTGCGCCGCGGCTTCTGGCTGCTGATTCCGGCCGTGGCCGTGATGTTCGCCTACTCGCGCGCGATCCACGAGATGGCCGCGGGCTTCCGCTACGAGTACCCGCTGCTCGTGCCCTTCGCCGGAGCGCTCGTCGTCGGCCTGTGCGCGCTGCGTGTCGCCGCGCCCGCACGTTTCGCGGTGACGCTCGCCTGCTCGACGGTCGTGGTGCCGCTGCTCGCCGCGCCGCCGAACCTCGCGCTCTCGATCTGGCTCGCGCACCCGCGCAGCGTCGCGACCTCCTGGTGGCCGCAGTTCCGCCCGACGAACGCGCTCGCGCGGCTGGGGCTCGACCTCGGCGAGAGCGGGCTCGAGCAGGACGCGACGATCCTGCTCTCGGGCGCGGGCCAGGTGCCGTGGTTCTCGCGCCTGCGCGCCGTCGACTGGATCGGGCTCAACCACAACCGGCTCTCGGGGCGCGAGGCCATGAGCGTCGAGGCGATGTGGAAGTACATCGACTCGCTCGGACCCGACGTCGCGTTCTCGATCTTGCCGCCGGCCGCGCCGGGCTCGACGGGGCCCGAGAACGACGCCAACTTCCAGGGCGCGCACGTGCAGCGCACGGTGCGCGGACGTGGCAGCGCGCTGTTCGAGCACTGGAACCACGAGCGCGTGGTCGAGTCGTTCTGGCGCGAGATGGTGTGGCTGCGCGAGCGCTGCGAATTTGCAACGTGCTACCGCCTCGGGGACGCGTGGGGGGACGCGTGGTGGGTGCTCGTGTACGTGCGCAGGGATTCCCCGTACCGGGAGCGCCTGCTGGAAGTTCTTTCCCGGTCGAAGCGTGCGGATCCCGATGAGGACCTCGGATCTGCCTTTGCGTTCGATCCGCGGCTCCTGCGGCGCAAGTAGGCCGTTTTCGGGCGCCTTGCGGGCGTCGCGCCGCGCGCGTTTGGGTGTGCGGGTGAAAGCGCCGCCGGCACTGCGGGCGTTTCCGCACTGAAACGGATCTCAGGTTCGGCGCTCCGCCCGTCCGAAACCTTTGGAGTTCGCACGCGGATCGAGCTCCCCGGCCGTCCGCGCACGTCGTTTCAACCCCAACGAACTCCCACCCCTTCCCCCCAATGAGCTGGATCCGTCGCCTCTCGATCGCGCAGAAGATCTACACCCTAGTCGCCCTGGCCGTGGTCGCGATCGCGGCCGTAGGCGGTGCCGGACTGTGGAGCACGAGTCGCCTCGGCAGCACGACGGTCGACGTCGGCCGCACGCAGCTGCCCGCCGTTCGCAACATGACGCTCTGCGACATGATGCACGATGGCATGCTCGCCTGCGTGTACCGCGCGATGCTCGTCGGCCAGGAAGGTGACCCCGAGCAGATCGCGGGCGCCGTGGCCGAGACCGCGGACTTCGCGGCCAACTTCCGGCGCTACAGCGACGCGCTCGACGAGCTCGAGCTCAAGCCCGAGACGCGCCAGGCGATCGAGAACGCCAAGCCCGACATCAAGGAATACGTCGAGGGCTGCACGGCGCTGGTGGGCCTGTGCGCGAAGGGGCAGGTCAAGGAAGCCCGCGAACAGCTTCCGGCCGTGCAGGCGGTGTACGACCGCCTCGAGACGAGCCTGGGCGACCTGGGCGAGCTGATCGAGTCGGACGCCGACGCAGCCGTCGAGCAGAGCGAGCAGGTCGCGTCGACCTCGACGTGGATCGCTTGGTCGGTGCTCGCCTTCGGCGCCGCGCTGTCCCTGTTCCTCGGCATGCGCATCGCGCGCATGATCGTCGACCCGCTGAACTCGGCCGTGAAGGTGCTCGAGTCGGGCGACATGGCCGCGCTGTCCTGCGTCGACTGCAACGACGAGATCGGCCGCATGGCGAAGGCCGTCACCGAGACCGTCGGCCGCATGGAGGAGAGCGCGACCGAGATGGCGGCGCAGAAGCGCACGATCGAGGAAGGCGCCCGCGAGATGGAGCGCACGGCGCAGAAGGCCCATGAAACCGCCGCGAAGGCCGAGGCGCTCGCCGCCGAGGCGGCGCGCGTCGCCGCGATGGTCGAGAACGCGCCCACCGCGATGATGTACGCCGACATCGACATGAAGCTCGTGTACTTCAACCCCGAGTCGGAGTCCGCGCTCGGCAAGCTGGGCGTGGACTTCGCGCCGGCGCGCCTGATGGGCCAGCCGCTGTCGCGCTTCTTCCGCGACCCGCGCGCCAACCTGTCGTTCCTCACCGACGAGCAGAACCTGCCGGTCTGCACGCAGGTGCAGTTCGGCGACGAGACGATCGACCTGTGCCTGTGCGCGATCCACGACAACAACGCCAAGCGCGTCGGCACGCTCGTCAACTGGCGCATCATCACCGATCAGCTCAAGGCCGAGGCCACGGCGAAGCAACTGCAGAAGCGCGAGCTCGAGCAGGCGCAGCAGCTGCAGGACAAGGTCGAGCGCATGCTCGCCACGGTCGACGCCATCTCGCGCGGCGACCTGACCGCCAAGGTCGACGTGACGGGCACCGACGCCATCGGCCGCATGGGCCAGGGCCTCTCGCGGCTGCTCGAAGACCTGCGCGGCAGCATGCTGCGCATCCGCACCTCGGCGGAACAGCTCGCCAAGGCTTCCGATTCGCTGACCACCACCAGCGTCAAGATGAACACCGAGGCCCAGCAGGCCGCCAACCAGGTGCAGGTCGTCGCTTCCTCAGCCTCCAAGGTCGCGGAATCGATGACGACGGTGTCCGACAGCACCGCCGGCATGACCTCGGCGATCTCGGAGATCGCGCGCAGCTCGAGCGCGGCCGCGAAGGTCGCGCGCACGGCGGTCGAGACGGCCGAGTCGACGAACACCACGGTCGGCGACCTCGATCGCTCGAGCGAGGAGATCGGCGCGATCCTCAAGACGATCACGACCATCGCGCAGCAGACCAACCTGCTCGCGCTCAACGCCACGATCGAGGCCGCGCGCGCCGGCGAGGCCGGCCGCGGGTTCGCGGTCGTCGCCAACGAGGTCAAGGAGCTCGCCAAGGCCACCGCCAAGGCGACCACCGACATCTCCGGCAAGATCACGGCCATGCAGTCGGGCTCGCGCGGCGCCGTCGAGGCGATCACGCGCATCGGCGGGATCATCCGCGAGATCGATAGCCTGCAGACCACGATCGCCGCCGCGGTCGAGGAGCAGACCGCCGCCACGCACGAGATCACGCAGAACGTGCAGGGCGCGAGCGCGTCGACGACCGACATCACCGCCAACATGTCGCAGGTCGCCTCGGCGGCCCGCGAGGCGTCCACCGGCGCTTCCGAGACGCTCAAGGTCTCGAGCGAGGTGTCGCGCATGGCGAACGAGCTGATGGCCGCCGTCGGCCAGTTCCGGCTCTGAGCGCGGGCGACAAGCGCCTCGAGCTTTCAACGCGCGCCGCCGTTCCCGCGAGGGGACGGCGGCGCGCGTGCATCACCAGCCGAAGCGTTCGCGCGCGAGCCAGCGTGCGGGCAACTTGACGGCGCCGGCGAGCACCGCACGCAGCGCCGCGGAATCTGTGCCGGCCTCGCGCACCTCGGCGGCCAGCTCGGCCGCGAAATCGCCCTTGATTCCGAGCAGTTTCGTCGCGAGCTCGGGCCCGGCGGCCGCATCGCGCTCGATGCGCGGGCCGAAGGTCTCGACGAGCTTGAGCGCCCGATCCCAGTTCGCGACCTGCGTGCCCTCGAGCACGGGCTTCAACTTCGCCGCGAGCACCTTGTCGGGAACGACGCCGGCCTTCGCGGCCCACTCGAGCAGCGTGCGCAGCGCTGCGCCGCGGCCGGCCTTGTCGAGCCGCGTGGCCTCGGTCGGAAGGTCGGCGAACAGCGCGTCGAGCAGCGCGAGCTGGCGCTGCACGTCGACCGCCTCCGGTGCGAGCTGGCCGTCGAGCTCGCGCGCGACCTGCATCATCGGCCAGGCTTCCGCGAACTCGCCCGCGTGCAGCTGCGCTGCGCCTCGCGTGCGCCACAGCTCGAGCCAGCCGTGCAGCACGTCAAGCTTGCGCCGCGCGATCAGCTCCGCCAGCGGCGCATCGAGGTAGGTCTCGACACCGGCCGCGAACTTGTCGCCGATCTTGAAGCCCGGGTCACCTTCCCAGACGACCTTGCCGTCGATGTCGAGCAGCAAGAGGCGCGGCAGGTTGAAGCGCTCGATGAAGAAACGCCGGTGCGTCGTGCCCAGCCCAGAGCCCTCGCGCTGGTCGAGGCCGGCGGCGCCGGGGAAGCGGTGCGACGCGAGGTAGCTCGCGATCTTGCCGTCGTCCCAGGCTGACGCGATCGACACGATGCGCAAGCCGATCTTCTCGTGGCGCGCCGCGAGGTCGCACAGCCATTCGTCGAGCGGGATCAGCTCGTTCTGCTCGATCGACCACAGCACGAGCAGCTGCGGCGCGAGCCCGGCTTCCTGCCAGCTCGTGCGCGGCTCCTGCATCCAGCGGGCGACGGTCGGGAACGGCGGAACGAGGCCGGCGTAACTGCCGCCGACCGCCTCGCCGAACGTCGAACGCAGCTTCTCCATGCGCACGGCGCGCTCGAGCGCCGCCGCCGGATCGCGCGGGTCGCGCGCGAGGAAACGCACGTCCTTGAAGCGCGCGCGGCCGCGGCCCTGCAGCAGGCCCATCGCACCGCCGAGCACGTCGCGCGAGCCGAAGTCGTGGCTCGCGACGAGCTCGCCGTCGACCCAGCAGTCGACCTGCGCGCCCGCCACGTCGATGCGCAGCTTGTGCCAGCGTCCGGTGCCGCTCTGCCCGTCGGCGAGCGTGTCCGCCGCGACCGGCACGTGGCGCCAGGTCTTGGTCGAACCGCCGCCGTAGAAGCTCGCGAGGTCGACCCACGCGTTGTCGACGGCCTTGCTCGCCTCCTTGCGCGGCGCGCCGGGGAAGAACACGAGCGCGTGGAAGTTGTTCGCGTCCTTGCGGCCGAACACGAGGCCCGTGAAGTTGCACTCGCCGCGTTGCGCGAGCACGTCGGCCTCCAGCGAGTAGTCGCCGCTCGTCACGCGTTGCAGCGCGAGCATCTGGTAGTCGAAGTCGGTGACCGAATACTCGCGGAAGGCCGCGTCGAGGAACGTGCCGGCCGCCTTGAACGAGTCGTTGCCGCCGGTGTCCCAGCCCTCGAGGCTCTTCTCGTCGTAGGCGAGCTCCCACAGCGTGAGCGAGCGCCCGCTCGAGCGCAGCGCGCGCTCGTAGGCCGCGAACAGCTTCGGCATGTCGAGGTCGAGGCCCATGCGCCACGACAGGTCCATCACCATCATCGGGCGCGCCGCGGACTCGTAGCGCGCGACGAGCGCTTCCGCCGCCGCCTCCAGCTCGCGCTGCGCCTTCTGGATGCTGCCGCGCTTGGGATCCCACTTCTCGAGCAGGCGATCGACGCGGTCGACGGCCTTGGTGTCGACCGGTTTCGCGCTCTCGAGCTCGCGCAGCGCCGCCAGCGCGAGCCGCGTCGCACGGTCGGTGTTCTTCGCCTCGGCGAGGAAGTCCGCGAAGGCGAGCGCGAGCTCGACGTCCTTCGGGTTGGCGACGACGCCCTTCTCGAAGTGCTCCTGCGCAGCGACGTTGTCCTTCGCGAGCAGCGCCGCGTTCGCCCAGCGCAGGTACGGCCGCTCGCGCTTGGTGCGCCCGATCTGCTCGTCGCGCAGCTCGAGCATCCACGTCTTCCACAGCTCCGTCAGCTCGTCGATCGTCTTCGGTTGCGCGACGTCCTTCGCGCCCTCGCGATCAAAACCCTTGATCGGCGGCAGCGGCTGCCCGAGCACGACCTCCTCGAACTTCGTGACCGCCGTGTTGCCCGTCAGGCCGCCCGACGCGTTGACGTACTCGCGAAACGCCTTGCGGTAGACGAAACGCCCGTCGACGGGGTCCTGATAGTTGTAGAGGAAGAACACGACGCCCCAGGTCGGCGCGTACCACGGCGGGCCCCAGGCGTAGTTGTTCTCGACGACGATGCGGAAGGTCGGCGCCTTCTCCGGATTGCTCTTCGCCGGATCCACGGGATCGATGCCGTCGTTGGGCCCGCTCATCCAGCCCTTTTCCATCGTGTCGGCGAGCGGGAACAGGCGGTGGTTCGCGGGCAAATTCATCAGCACCGTGCCGTTGGGCAGGATGCGACAACCTTCGAAGAAGCTCGCGAGGCCTTCGTTGAGCCAACCCGCGGCGTTCGTCGCGAGCGACACGAACTGGTGCGCGGCCTCGTGGAACAGCGTGCCCGTCATGCCGTCGAAGCCCTGGCCCTCGACGTAGGTCTCGACCGCTCCGCCGGTGAAGTGCCCGCCCGACCATTCGACCGGCGGCCCGAGCCCGAGCTTCAGGTACTCGTCGCGCTTCTTGAAGATGTTGAGGTCGATGCGCGGGACCGTCTTGCCGTCCTCCTCCGTGCCGTACTGGAAGAACACGCGATAGAAACGGTTCATCTGCTCCATCGCCTCGGCCGCGCGCACGAGCACCTCGTAACCGGCGTTCGTGTAGGTCGTGTAGTTCTCGCGGGCGAGGTTCGCGCGCACGTCCCAGGTCGCGTGCTCGGCGTCGAACTTCGCGATCCACTCGGCGCTGACGTCGGCGAGCAGGTCTTTGGGCTTGGCGTCGCCGGCGAGCGACGGGTCGGGCATCGACGCGATGCGCTCGATCGCCTGCTGCGAGGCGACACGCTCGGGATCGAGCGCGAGGATCAGCTTGTGGACGCGGATCGCCGAGTGCGGGCGTCCATCCTTCTCGTACGTCGCCGCGATCGGCTCGAGCGTGCCGATGAAGCGCGTGTTCATGCTGAACAGCTCGGCCGCCTGCGGATCGAGCGTCAGCAGGCGCGTGCGCAGCGCCTCGACGGCCTCCTTCGGCAGCTTCTGCGCGACCGAGAGCCGCAGC
This sequence comes from Planctomycetota bacterium, assembly GCA_026692705.1. Classification (GTDB taxonomy): domain Bacteria; phylum Planctomycetota; class UBA1135; order UBA1135; genus F1-120-MAGs118. The sequence continues at coordinate 3,869 of JAPLOE010000289.1, read as the reverse complement.
TGCGTGTGCAGCGCGTAGACCTGCTCGTCCCGGTCGCCGGCCGCCTCCGCCAGCGCCGCCCGCACCGCCCAGGCTTCCGTCGAGCGCGAGTCGCGCTCCAGCGCGCGGTTGAGCTGCGCCCGCGCCTTCTCGAGGTCCTTCGCCGCGAGCGCCTTGCGCGCGCCCTCGAGCGCGACCGTGAACGGCGTGACTTCGGGGGCCTTGGGCGGCGGCGTGGCTTGGGCGCAGAACAGCGCGAAGGCGAGGAGCGGGGCGATCATCGCGCACGATGGTAGTGGCGCCGCACGCGACCGGGGAGGGGAACGGGTTGGGTCGCTGCAAAACCGGCGCGCGCGCGGGTCGCGCTGGCGCTGTCGGACGCTCGTTCGACTCCCTATCCTGACGCGCCCCACGATGGCTCCCGAACGCAAGCTCTTCATGACCGGCGCCACCGGCGTCGTCGGGCGCGCGCTGCTGCAGCGGCTCGCCGGCGACAAACGCTCGGCCGGGCGCAACATGCCGGCGGTGGTCGCGCTCTCGCGCAACGTCAGCGCCTTCCCCGAGGCCGGAGTGCGCGCGGTGCACGGACGCATCGGCGAGCCCGAGGGCTGGCTGCGCGACCTCGAAGGCACGACCGAGTTCCTGCACATGGCGGCGCTGACCGGCAAGGCGCGCGCAGCCGATTTCCAGCGCGCGAACGTCGAGGGCACGCGCAGCGTGATCGAGGCCTGCAAGCGCGCGGGCGTGCGGCGTTTCCTGTTCGTGTCGAGCATCGCCGCGACCTACCCCGAGCACGACGCGTACCCGTACGGGCGTTCGAAGCTCGAGGCGGAGGCGCTCGTGCGCGAGAGCGGGCTCGACTGGGCCATCGTGAGGCCGACGATCGTGATGAGCCGGCGCGCGAAGATCTGGCATTCGCTCGAGGGAATGGCGAGCTTGCCGGTCGTGCCGATGTTCGGCGGTGGCCACGTGCGCATCCAGCCGATCCACGCCGACGATCTCGCGCTCGCGCTCGAGGCCTGGCTCGGCGATCCGTCGCTCGACCGCGGCACCTACGACCTCGGCGGGCCGGAGGTCGTCACGTTCCGCGACTTCCTCGGGCGCATCCACCGCCGCAAGAAGGGCGGCGACGCGACGTTCCTGCCGTTGCCGGGCAAGAGCGCGATCGCGGTGCTGAAGCAGCTCGAGAAGTTCCTGCTGCCGGTGCTGCCGATGAGCGCGGGCCAGCTGTATTCGTTCGTGTACGACAGCACCGCGAAGCCCAATGCGCTCTCCGAGCGTTTCGTCGCGGGCCAGCGCAACGTCGACACGATGCTCGACGAGCTGCTGAAATATGGCTGATCGCGCGACGCTCGAGCGGGAGTGCGCGGCGTTCGCGCGGTACCTCGGCGCGGGCGCGGGCGATGCGTACGTGACCGAGCAGTACGTCGCGGCGCACGAGGCAGGCGTCGTCGAACTGCCCGGAACAACGGGTTTTGAGCGCAGCGTCGTCGCGCTCGCGCGCGCGTTGCCGTGGTCGCTGCGAGCGCTCGACGCGCATGCACGCGTGTTCGGCAACGGAAGCCTGCTGCGGCGCAAGCTCGTGCTGCTGCTCGCGATCCTCGAGACGCGCGCGCCGCACGACGAGGCGCTCGACACGCCGACGGCAGGCTCGAACCTCGGCATGTTCGTGCGCATGGCGTGGCTGGGAGCCGTGTTCGCGACGTTGGTCGTCGTCACGGCGTTGCTGCTCCTGCCCGTGCGCGTCGTGTCGCTCGCCGGAGGCGCGCGATGAAGCGCGTCCTGATCGTCGGATCGGGCGCGAGCGGCGTCCATTTCGCTCAGACGGCGCTCGAGCACGGCGCGCAGGTGACGATGCTCGACGTCGGCCGCGTCGCGCCCGCGCCGGTGCTTCCCGACGCGAGCTTCGCGCGCTTCAAGCGCGAGCACGCCGATCCCGCGGGCTACTTTTTGGGCTCGAAGTTCGAAAGCGTGCTCTTCCCCGGCGCGAAGGGCGAGTACTACGGCTTTCCGCCGCACAAGGGCTTCATTTTCGCCCCGCTCGAGCGCTTCCGCATGCGCGCGAGCGGCTTCGATCCGCTGACGAGCTTCGCGCGCGGCGGCCTCGCCGAGGCGTGGACTGGCGGCTCGTTCCCGTTCAACGCGCAGGAGCTGGCCGACTTCACGCTCGGTCCCGAAGGCCTGCTCGCGAACTACGGGCGAGTCGCCGCGCGCATCGGAATCAGCGGCGCGGACGACGACCTTTCGCGCTTCACGCCCGTGCACGAGCACCTCGCGCCCGGGCTGCCGCTCGACCCGCACTCGGCGCAGCTGTTCGAGCGTTATGGCCGCGAGCGCGAGCACCTCAACACGCGCCTCGGCGCCTGGATGGGCCGCACGCGCGCGGCGGTGCGCGCCGACGATCGCGAGGGCCGCAACGGCTGCACGAACCTCGGCCGTTGCCTGTGGAGCTGCCCACGCGAGGCGCTCTACACGCCGTCGCTCACGCTGCGCGCGCTCCTGAAGCACGAGCGCTTCACGTACCTCTCAGGCCGCCACGTCGCACGCTTCGAGGCCGATGAATCCAACCGCGTGCGGCGCGTGCGCGCGGTCGAGCTCGCCACGGGACGCGAGGAAGTGCACGAGGTCGAGTCGCTCGTGCTCGCGGCGGGCACGCTGGCGAGCGCGAAGCTGTTCCTCGACTCGCTGCGCGCGCACGGCGGCCGCGCGCCGGCGCTCGCAGGCCTGATGGACAACCGGCAAGTGCTCGTGCCGTTCGTGAACCTCGCGATGCTGCGCCGGCGCTACCAGTCCGATTCCTACCAGTACCACCAGCTCGCGATGGGGTTCGAGCGCCCCGATCCGCGCCACTACGTGCATGGGCTCGTGACGACGCTCAAGACCGCGCTGATCCACCCGATCGTGCAGAGCGTGCCGTTCGACCTGAAGAGCGCGCTGTGGATCTTCCGCAACGCGCACGCGGCGCTCGGGATCGTCAACGTCAACTTCCACGACGACCGACGGCCCGGGAATCGCGTCGAGCTCGAGGCCGACGGCGACTCGACGCGCCTCGTCGTGCAGTACGCGCCGTCGAACGACGAGCCCGAGCGCATGAAGGCGGCGCTCGCGACGGTGAAGAAGGCGCTCTCGAAGCTCGGCTGCGTCGTGCCGCCGGGAATGGCGCACGTGCGGCCGATGGGAGCGAGCGTGCACTACGCGGGCACGCTGCCGATGAGCGCGACGCGCGCGCCGCTCACGACGTCGCCCGCGGGCGAGAGCCACGACATCGCTGGGCTCTACTTCGCCGACGGCACGACGTTCCCGTTCCTGCCGGCGAAGAACCTGACCTTCACGCTGATGGCCAACGCCGATCGCATCGCGCAGGCGTGGGCCCGCGCCTGAGCGGCTTTCAGCGCACGATGATCCCAAGCTCGTCGAGCTCGAGCCGTCCGCCCGAGCCGGCGCCGCTGGTCCAGATGCGCATGTACATCGTGCCTTCGCCGTCGCGGAAACGCGCGGGATTGGCCGGCAGCGGAATCACCGAGTCGTAGGCCGCGCCCGAGGTGGCCGCGGTGTTGTTGATGTTCACGAACTGGCCGTAGGGGAAGCTCGCCGTCGACCAGTCGTACAGCTCGATCGACTCGGTGCCGTTCGTCGCGACGTAGTTGCGGCGCAGCACGAGCTCGCCGACGTTGAGGTTCGGCGTGAGCACCTTGCGGATCACGATTTCCGCGTAGATCCAGCCGTCGGAGCGCGCGCTCACCGTCGCCTTGACGGCATAGTCCTCGTGCAGGCGCAGGCCGGCTTCCAGCGGGTGAGCCGGCTCGCCAACGACGCCCGGGAGGTCGGCCGCGAGCTGGAGGCAGAAGGCGCGGAGGGCGGCGTCGCGCTGGGCGTGCGTCAGCGCGGGG
>JAPLOE010000288.1 GCA_026692705.1 Planctomycetota bacterium | reverse complement strand
GCGCTACGAGCTCTCGCAGGCGACGGTCGATGCAGTGGCGCGTTGCCGCGCGCGCGGCGGCCGCGTCGTGGCGGTCGGCACGACCAGCGTGCGCGTGCTCGAGAGCTGCGCCGCCGCGACGGGCGAGCTCGTCGCGGGCCGCGGCGAGACGCGCCTGTTCCTCGTGCCGGGCGCGCCGTTCCATGTGGTCGACGTGCTGATGACGAACTTCCACTTGCCCAAGAGCACGCTGCTGATGCTCGTCAGCGCCTTCGCCGGCCGCGAGCGCACGCTCGAGATCTACCGCGAGGCCGTCGCGCTCGGCTACCGCTTCTTCAGCTACGGCGACGCGATGCTGCTCGAGCGCGCTCCACGCGAGCCCGGCGTCAGTCGAGCGCGCTGAGCGCGTTGCGCAGCGCGAGCGCTGCGGCGGCGGGATCGGGCGCGTTGAGGATCGCGGACGACACGGCGGCGCGGCCGACCTCGGCGAGTTCCGCGGCTTCGGCGAGGCCGATGCCGCCGATGGGGAACACGGGCACCGTCGCGGCGAGGCTCGCGATCCAGGCCTTTTCCGTGCCGAGCCCGCGCTCGTAACCCTTGGTCGCGGTCGCGCGCACCGGGCCGAAGCCGAGGTAGTCGACGGGCTCGTCGAGTGCGGCCACGACTTGCGCCGACGTGTGGGTCGAGAGCCCGATCAACGCGCTCGAGCCCAGCAGCTCGCGCGCGACCTGCGGCGGCGTGTCCTCCTGCCCGATGTGCACGCCCGCGACGCCGCGTTCGAGCAGGCTGCGCGCGACATCGACGCGGTCGTTGACGATCACGAGCGCTTCGGAGCGCAGGCGCTCGCACAACTCGAGCACCTTGAGCGTCCATTCGTGCACCGCGCGCGCGTCGCTCACGGCCGGCTTCGGCGCGGGCCGCAGCGGATCGAGTCCGGCCTCCGGCGGCTTGGGGCGCACCTGCACGAGGTCGACGTGGGGCAGCGCGGCCTCGAGCACCGCGAGCGGATCGCCGCTCGCCACGATCTCGGGCGTGAAGACGAGGTACAGGCGCGCGTCCGCGAGGCGGCGTCGCAGTTCGAGGGCATCGAGCACGCGCCCAAGCTACCAGCCCGGCCACGACTCGCGCGCGGCCGTCGCCTATGCTGGACACGCGATGCCGCTCGAATTCCCGGTGCTCCTGCTCGCACTCGTCCAGACTCAGGCCCCCGCGGCACAACAAGCTCCGCCGGCGCCGCCGTTCGTCGACGACACGAAGGCGCTGCCCGGAGTCGTGACGACCTGCGGCTCGCGCGCGAAGGACTACATCCTCGAGGTCGACGGCGGCGGAGTGGGGCTGGCGGACTTCGACGGCGATGGCGACCTCGATCTGGTCGTGGTCGACGGCTCGACGTTCGAGCGCGTCGAGGCTGGCGAGCTCGGTTTTCCGCCGCGCATCTTCCTGAACGACGGCACGGGGCAGTTCGAGCTCGCGCCGAAGGAGTGGGACCTCGCGGCGCCGCGTTGGGGCATGGGTTGCGCGATCGGCGACATCGACGGCGACGGTTGGCTCGACCTGTTCGTGACGAGCTGGGGCACGAATCGCGTCTACATCAACCGCGATGGAAAGGGCTTTCTCGACGCGACGCTGCGCTGGATGCCGATCGGTGCCGAGTGGAGCACGAGCGCCGCGTTCCTCGACTTCGATCGCGACGGGCGGCTCGACCTGTACGTCGCGAATTACCTCGATTTCGACCTCAAGCACGTGCCTCCGCCGGGCGGCGACTGCTCGTGGAAGGGACACGCCGTGATGTGCGGTCCCGAGGGGCTCGAGCCGCAGCACGATCGGCTGTGGCGCAACGTCGGCCCGCGCGGCGGCGCGACGGGCGGGCTCGTCGACGCGTCGGTGTCGGCGAAGGTGCGTCCGGAGAGCGCGGCCTTCGCGCTGGGCGTGATGACGCTCGACTACGACCGCGACGGCGACACGGACATCTACGTCGCCAACGACTCGACGCCGAACTTCCTGTGGGAGAACCAGGGCGACGGGACGTTCGAGGAAGTCGGGCTCGAGCGCGGCGTGAGCCACGACATGAACGGCAAGGAACAGGCCGGCATGGGCGTCGCCTGCGGCGACATCGATGGCGACGGTCGCGAGGACCTGCTCGTCACCAACTTCTCGGGCGAGGCCAACGCGCTGTACCTGTCGCGCGGAGAGCGCGGTTTTTCCGAGCGTTCCGGCGCGAGCGGCATCGCGGGCCCGAGCATGCAGCGGCTGGGCTGGGGCACCGCGCTCGCCGACTTCGACCTCGACGGAAAGCTCGATTCGTTCGCGTTCAACGGCCACGTGTACCCGCAGGCGGACCGGCCCGGCACCGACACGAGCTACGCGCAGCCCGCGGATTTCTACCGCGGCCTCGCGAACTCGCGCTTCGCCGTCGAGCCGCTCGTCGACGGCCCGCCGCGGGCGTGGCGCGCGTCGACCTTCGGCGACATCGATGGCGACGGCGACCTCGACCTCGTCGCGCTCGAGATCGACGGGCCGGTGCACGTGCTGCGAAACCGCGTGCGCGAGCCGGGCAAGACCGCGGGGCCGCACTGGCTCGCGGTCGAGCTGCGTTCGAAGCAGGGCAATCGTTTTGCGCTCGGTGGCTTCGTGAAGGCCGAGTGGGAAGGTGGCCAGCGCACGGCGGAGATCCGCACGAGCGGCGGCTACCAGTCGAGCATTCCGGCGCGCGCGCACTTCGGTCTCGGCGCGAGCGCGAAAGTGAAGCGTGTCGTGGCGACGTGGCCTTCGGGGCGCGAGCTCGTGCTCGAGAACGTCGACGCCGATCGCCTGCTCGTGCTCGAGGAGCCGGAGCGGTGAGCGTCGCCCTCGCGCTCTCGCTCGCGCTGGCCGCGCAAGTTCCGGCGCAGGAGTCGAAGGTTCAGGCCGCGGAGCAGCGCGACGCGCGCTCGGCGGCGCTCGAGCTCGACCCGGCGACGCTGCCGAAGGCGGAAGCGGGGCGCTGGGCGCGCTGGAATCCCAAGGACGCGCTGCCCGAGGCGCTCGCGGGCGACATGCAGCTCGCGCTCGCCGCCTACCAGGCCGCGGATTACCCGCGCGCGCTCGAGCTGCTCGCTCCGCTGCTGCGCCGCGAGCCCGACTTTCCGCCGGCGCTGTACCAGCTCGGGCTCGTGTACTTCCGCATGCGGCGCTACGGCGACGGTGCGAAGGCGCTCGAGCGCTTCATCGCCGCCGTTCCGCACGAGCTCGGCGCGACGCAGGCGCTCGGCCACTGTTACTACACGCTCGGGGACTACGGCCGCGCGCAGGCGCACTACGAGAAGGTGCTCGCGCTCGCGCCGAAGAGTTCCGAGGCGTGGCGTGGGCTCGGGCTCGCGCACCTTCGTCAGGGCGACGCGACGCGCGCGCTGGAGTGCCTCGATCGTTGCCTCGAGCTCCGTCCGGGGCACGCGGACGCGCTGCTGTGGCGCGCGCAGGCGCTGTTCGACCTCGAACGGCCGGGGGAGGCGCTGCTGGCGGTGACGACCGGCCTCGAAGGCGCTCCGCACGAGCCCCGCGGCTGGTTCCTGCTCGCGCAGCTGCAGGCGGAGCTCGGCCGCGACGAGGACGCGGAACGCTCGCGCGTGCGCTTCGCCGAGCTCTCGCGCATCGAGCAGGAAGTGCGTGCGCAGGAAGGGCTGCTGCTCTACTCCCCGCGCGCGGTGGAGCCGCTGCGCCGGCTCGTGTTGCTGCACCGCGCGACCCGCAACGCGCGCGAGGCGCTCGAACTGCTCTCGCGGCTGCTCGACGTGCTGCCCGACGACCTCGCGGTGCGATTGCTGGCGCTCGAGACCTGCGCCGAACTCGCGCCCGGAGCGACGAGCGACCGCATGGCGGCCGAGCTCGAGGCGCGCTTCCCGCGGGAAGCGAGCGCGTGGAGCGCGCTCGAGACCTACTTCCGCAGCCGGGGAGACGCGGTGCGCGCGGAGCGGGCGAAGGCCAGGCTCGCCGAACTCGCCGCCGGCCGCTAGCGCCGACGCCCCGCCCGTCTCAGGCCGTGAACTTGTTGCCGCCGGCCTTGCGGGGGCGGCCACCCTTGGGCTTGCGCTCCTGGACGTTCTGGTGGAAGGAACTCCAGTCCTCCTTGGAGAACAGGCGCACTTCCTGGCCGCACTCCGCGCAGTAGCTGCGGTCGACGCTCATCAGGTAGGGGACGTAGCGGTTGCAGTGCGAGCAGAACTTGCGGTCGCTGTAGAAGTCGGGCGTTTCCATGGCGTGTCTCGTTCTTCCTTGGTGGTTGCGGTGAGCGTCGGGTGTTCGCAAGCCTTGGGAGCAAGCGCGTTGCCAAGCCTCGATGAACCTGTGGGGAAGAACGCAACTCCTTTTGCGGCAAAGGTTTGGGGTGGTGATGGGTCGCCAGGGGAGAGCGGCGGGATGCCGCCCGCTGTTCAGCAAATTGGACGGGCGCGAAGTTCCGCGAGTTCGTCCGGAAGGCGCTGGCGGGGCCGTGCGGGGCGTCCGAGGCCTCGGGAAGCGCTGGCGAGGCGGCTCCGATGAGCGAGCGCAAAGCCTTGTGCGGAAAGGACTTGGGACGCGAACCCAGCGCGCCGCCGAAGCCCATGTCGAGCCGGATGAACATCCGGTCATGCCCTGTCGAGTTTTCTCGACAACCCGCGCCAGCGGCGCGTCAGCGGCCGTCGAGCGTGCGCTCGATCCCGGCGCGGGCGACCGGGTCGCGCTCGGCCACCCACGCGGCCTCGACCCGCTCCCAACGAGCGTACCCCACGGCCAAGGCCCAGGCGGCGGCTTCGCGCACGATCGCGGACGGGTCGAAGCTGAGCGCGTGGAGCAGCACCGGTTCGCCGGCTGCGCTCGGGCGGTTGCCGAGCACGAGCGCGGCGTTGCGCGCGAGCCCGTCGCGGCCGGGGCGTTGCAGGCCGGAGCCTTCGAAGCGCGCCGCGAGTTCCGCGTCGTCGGCGAGGCCGATCCAGCGCTCGACGCCGCCCTGCTCGAGCTCGCGGTGCAGCCCGAAGCGCTCGGCCAAATCCGGCGCCTTGGCGCCCCACGGACAAACCTCGCTGCACACGTCGCAGCCGAAGGCCCACGGGCCGAGCGCGGGCCGCAGCTCGTGGGGGACCGGAGCGGCGCTCTCGATCGTGTGGAAGCTCAGGCACAGGCCGGCGTCGACGCGTCCCGGCTCGAGGATCGCCCCGGTCGGGCAGGCGTCGAGGCAGGCGCGGCACGTGCCGCAGGATCCGGCGGGGACCGCGGGCGTGGGCGCGAACTCGGTGTCGAGGACGAGCTCGCCCAGGAAGAACCACGGCCCGAAACGCGGGTGCAGCAGGTTGGCGGCCTTCGATGGGAAGCCCACCCCGGCCTCGGCGGCGTGGGAGCGCTCGAGCAGCGGGGCGGCGTCGACGGCGGCCCGCGCGGCGTCCTCGCGCGGGATCAGGCCTTCGTTCTGCAGCGCCCGCCGCAGCTTGCGCAGCCGCTTCTGCACGACGTTGTGGTAGTCGCGGCCGGCGGCGTAGCGGGCGATGCGGGCCCCGCCGGCGAGCTCGACCGGCGCGCGCGAGTGGGCGAGGCCGACGACGAGCAGCGTCTTGCCCGCCGGGGCGTCGCGGCACGGGTCGAGGATGCGCTCGGCGTCGCGCTCGAGCCACGCCAGCCCCGCATGGTGGCCGCGCGCGAGCCAGTCGCGGAATCGCTCCGCATCCCGGGGCGGCCCGAGCGGGGCGAGCCCGGCGAGGTCGAAGCCCGCCTCGGCCGCCAGTTCGAGCACCCGAGCGGAGCGTTCCATGGGGTCCGATTGTGGTCGAAAGCTCCGACCGGAGCGAATCCCGGAAAAGGGTCCTCTCTCCAAGCCTTTGGCCGACAGGGACTTCCGCCGCTTTCGCACACCCATTGCAAAGAAACTCCGCAACCGACAAAAAGGGCGCGGTAACCGGGCCGCGGACGGGGTCTAGAATCGGCTTGTCGCGCGACACGTCGACAGCCGGAGGACGCTCCGGGGGTCGAAGGTCGAACGTTCCTCCCCTTCAGGTCTCCCTACCCCCAGCGGAGCCCATGCTCGACGCAGACCCGCAGGGCCCGGCAACTCCGGGCACGATGGCAGCGCTTCAGGGCGCTGGCGTCTCGGGTCACGTCGGCATCGACGGTTTCGGGGTGCGGGTGGAGACGCTGCGCGAGCAGGTGCTCGCGCTCGAGTCGGAACTGGGACGGGCGGAACTCGCGCGCGTCGTCGCGCTGATCGACGGCGGCGAGCGCAAGGGCGATGCCCTGCGCGACGCGCTCTCGACGCGCCTGATGGAGAGCTTCCGGCAGTCGACCGGACGCGGCGTGTTCGGGCTGCTCTACGAGCTCAACAACGCCCACCTGCTGGTGCAGGTCGCGCACTGCCTGCGCCGCTACGGCAGCAAGTCGGACCCGCGCGACGTCCTGCAGGAAGTGTTCTTCAACGTCTATCGCTACCCGCACCGCTTCAACTCGGAGCGCGAGGACGCCTTCCGCGTCTGGACGGCGATGATCGTGCGCAACACGGTGCTCAAGCACCTGCGCGCCCAGGGCCGCGCGGGCCGCCACGAGATTCCCTTCGAGGACCTCTCCGAGCAGCCCGAGGAGCGCAACCACCGCCCCGACGACGGCCTGATCGACAAGGAAGCGTCGGCGGAGTGCGGGCGCGTCTACCTGACGTACCTGCACCTGTACCTCGAGTTCTACACCATGCTCAGCCCGCGCGAGCGCGCTGCGATCCACATGGTCGAGGTCGAGGAATCGAGCTACCGCGCGGCCGCGGATCGGCTCGGCATCAAGCTCGAGAACCTGAAGATGGTGATCTTCCGCGCGCGCCGGAAGATCCACCGTTCGATGAAGCGCGTGTTCGAGGGACTCCCAGCGGACTGCCGTCCGGCCCGGGACCCGCGTCCGTCGCTGGCTGGCTCCGGTCTGGAGCTCGACACGGCGGAGGAGGACAACGACGATGGCGAATGACTGGAGCGCCACTTACGGCTTCGAGGATGCCGCCGACGTGTGCGAGCGGTTCCAGCTCGACCTGTCGTGCCTCGTCGATGGCGAGATCGACGAGCCGGCGGCCGCGCGCGCGATGGTGCACCTCGAGGAGTGCCCGTCCTGCCGCGAGTTCTTCGACGACACGCGCAACTGCGTGCGCCTGCACCGCGACGTCGCCGACCCGGCGCGCCTGCTCGCCCGGATCTCGACCCTGACGGGTTCCTCGATCTACGGCCGCGCGAGCTCGATCGAGCTCGTCCACAAGCTCGCGACGATCTTCTACCAGCTCGGCAAGGCCTACGTCCTCGCCGGGACCAATCCCGACTACCTGCGCACGCACGTGTTCGAGGCGGCGGTCGAGGTCGAGCCCTACCAGGCCGACGGCAAGCGCTTCGTCGACGGCGTGATCGAGAAGGGCGACGACGACCTGCGCGACGTCGACTGGACCTTCGCGCGCTCGATGCTCAACGGTCGCCTCAAGGAGATCGTCTCGCCGCTGGACAAGGGCCGCCGCCTGCTCGAGGAAGCGGTCGCCAGCGACCCGACCCACGAGGAAGCGCGCCTGTACCTCGCGTTCCTGCACGCCCACGAAGGCAAGAAGCTGCAGGCGGCGCGCGAGTTCGGCGAGGTGTTCGAGAGCGCCATGAGCGAGTCGAACCGCGGCCACGCGGCCGTGCAGCTCGGCCAGCTCTACGTCGCCGAGGGCGACCACCGCCGCGCGCTGACCTACTTCCGCTGGGTCTCGATGGCGGGACTCGAGGAGCGCGACGAGCGCTTCTACTTCGTATTGTTCAACATTGGTGTGATGTACGCGCAAATGCGCGACTCGCGCCGGTCACTCGACTACTTCCGCCGTCTGCTCGACCGCCACCCCGACCGTGTCGGGGACGTCGCGAGGCTGTTTGCCTCCGCGCGGCGGCTCCAGCAGGCGATTTCCGAACAACCTGGCTTCGGCGAGCGTCTGGTTACCACCTGCCCCGAGCTCTTCCAGCCCGCGGGTGGCGGGGAAACCAACGCCTAGGAGCACTCCAGCCGAGGAGTTGACCTGATGATGAGATCCTTCCTTTCCAAGAGCCCGAGTCCCACGCGCCGACGCAACGGCGGCGTGCTGGCGCTCGCGATCGCTCTCGTCTGCGGCTTGGGCGTTCTGGGCCTGCGGGCCAACGAGAACCCCATGTCCAGTGGCGGCACCGGCGGCGACACCGTCGGCAGCCTCCCGCTCAACATGATGGCTCCCGGCGCCGGCGCAGGCACCGGCGACAAGGCCTCCCAAGGCAACAACGCCATCGCTGGGCCCGAGCGCCCGGCCTTCGCTCTCACCGGCATGGAAGGCGACATCCTCGCCACCATCGTCAACGCCTTCCCGACCGGTCCGGACGGCAGCTTCGCCAAGTACCCGCTGCCCAACGGCCGCGTGCGCTACGAGTTCTACGGTCGCATGACGGTGATCCTCAACCGCGCGCGCATGCTCGAAGGCCTCGTCCGCGGCCAGACGGTCGTCGGCTACAGCTTCGCTGGCGGCATCGGTTCGGTGTCCGTCGGCGGCATCCCGCGCACGACCGAGGCGCTGGTCGTCGGCATCCGCGACCTGCAGATCCCGACCCTCGACTCCGCCGGCGTCCTGAGCCAAGGCCTCGCCTGGCACGCCGTCAGCCTCGCCAACCGCCACCGCGTCCTGTACCTGAACACCATCGGGAACACGATTCGGGTCGACCAGCGCGACTGATCCGCGCTGGATAGAGCTCGACCAGCGCGACTGATCCGCGCTCGGCAGCCAACCGCTCACCCGGTCGGGACTTCCCGGCCGGGTGAGCTGCTTTTGGGCGCGCTCCAGAGCTCGAGCTACGGCGCCCCGGAGGCCTTTTCTGCGCAGTGGGGCGGACGTGGACGAAAGTTCCGTTTCCCTCCTGCACTCGCGGGTGCAGCGGCCGAGAACCGGGGTGCCATGGACCCGCTTGCCTTCTTCGGGCCCGCGTCCACCAACTGGGGGCGCGTGGCCGGAGTCTCGAGTGACCTCGCCAACGTGCTGCGGCAGGGCCGCGTCGTTTCGGGCGAGGTGCTGGGGTCCTTCGAGGGCGGGCACCTGCTCGTCGGGGTCGGGCAGCACAAGGTGACCGCGTGCTCCGCGAGCACCTCGAGCGAGCTGCGGCCGGGCAGCCGCTACCTGTTCGAGATCGTCGACGGCGAGGGCGAGTACCGCCTGCGCGCGCTGGCCGGGCAGGGCGGCGACGACGGAGCGCTGCTGCGCACGCTGCGCGCCGCGCTCGGGGCCGAACAGCCGATCGGTGCGCTGCTCGAGGCGCTGTCGGCGGAGGTCGAGCGCGACACGGTCGGCAGCGCGCGGCATCGGGCGGCGCGCGAGAAGCTGCGGCGCGACGTGCTCGCGCAGCTCTACCGGCCGCTCGAAGGCGCGGATGTGCTCGCGGCGCGCCTGCGGCACGGAGGGCAGAGCACCGAGGCCCAGTGGCTGCGGCTCGCGTTCCGCACGAGCGCGACCGGCGCCGCGGGATTTGGCGTGGCGTTGCGCGACGCGCTGTTCGAGGACTGGCTGGGCGTCGAGCAGGCCGGGCCGTTCGGAGCGCGGATCGAGGCCGAAATGCGCGAGCGCGTGCGGCTCGCGGCGCCCGGTGGCGACGTCGCGCACGCGGCGGAACGCTGGATCGCGGGCGAGAAGCTCGGGGACCTGCCGACGACGCTCGGGGCGCTGCTCGAGCGCGCGCTCGTCGGCCTGCCGCCCAGCGCCGACCACGAATGCCTGCTCGCCGACCTGCGCGCCTTCGAGCTCGACACGCTGCCGCAGCCGCTGCGCGCGAGCCTGGCGCGAGCGCTGTTCGGCCTTCCGCCCGCGCCCGCGCTCTCCAGCGACGCCGAGCGCACCGCGATCCTCGTTCTGAACGGCGACCTCAAGACGCAGCTGCTCGGCGCGCTCGGCGAACTCGACTCCGGCACGCTGCGCGACCACGTCTTCCGCACGCTCTCCGGCCTCGAGGCCGAACAATGGCTCAACGTCGCGCGCCACGCCGCGCACGAGCCTTCGCACTGGAGCGTGCCCGTGTTCGACGGCGCGCGC
>JAPLOE010000287.1 GCA_026692705.1 Planctomycetota bacterium | reverse complement strand
CCACGTCGCTCCCGCGATGGCAGGTTGTCCGCATGCCGTACCGAGCTCCCGTGGTGCTCCTGCTGGTCGCCTTCGGTGCCGCCTGCCACTCGGCGGCCGTTCCGCAGGGCGAGCCCGCGCCCCGCCGTCGCCCCAACATCGTGTTCGTGCTCGCCGACGACCACGCGGCGCACGCGATCGGCGCCTACGGTTCTCGCAGCGCGCGCACGCCCAGCATCGACCGCCTCGCCGCCGAGGGCCAGCGCTTCACGAACGCCTTCTGCGGCAACGCGATCTGCGCCCCGGCGCGCGCGACCTTGCTCACCGGTCGCCACAGCCACGCCCACGGCGTCGTCGACAACGCCGCGGTGTTCGATCCGTCGTTGCCGACGTTCCCCAAGGCGCTGCAGCAAGCGGGCTACCAGACGGCGCTAGTCGGCAAGTGGCACCTCAAGAGCGACCCGGCGGGCTTCGGCTACTGGGAAGTCTTCCCCGACCAGGGCCAGTACTACGACCCCGAGCTGCGTTCGCCTGCGGGCACGCGCAAGGTCGAGGGCTACGCGTCGGAAGTCGTGACCGACCTCGCGCTCGAGTGGCTCGAGGAGCGCGACCCGACGCAGCCGTTCCTGCTGTGCCTCCACCACAAGGCGCCGCACCGTTCCTGGGAGCCGGGGCCGAAGGAACTCGCGCTCTTCCGCGACGAGCTCCTGCCCGAGCCCGAGACGCTGTTCGACGACTACACGACGCGTTCGAGCGGCGCCGCGGCGCAGGAGATGAGCGTCGCGCGCCACCTCAGCGACTACGACCTGAAGCTCGGCCGTCCCGTGCCCAAGCGCCCCGCCGACCTCGCCGAGTGGCGTGCGACCTACGACTCCGAGAACGCGGGCCTGCTCGCTTCGCCGCTCGAGGGCGCCGACCGCACGCGCTGGAACTTCCAGCGCTACCTCAAGGACTACCTGCGTTGCGTCGCCGGCGTCGACACGAGCGTCGGACGCGTGCTCGAGTGGCTCGACTCGCACGGCCTCGCCGAAGACACGCTCGTGATCTATGCCTCCGACCAGGGCTTCTTCCTCGGCGAGCACGGCTGGTACGACAAGCGCTGGATGTACGAGGAAGCCCTGCGTTTCCCGCTGATCCTGCGCTGGCCCGGCGTGATCGAGCCCGGCACCGTCGACGGCCATCTCGTGAGCGGCATCGACCTCGCGCCGACGCTGTGCGAGCTCGCGCAAGCGCCCGCGCTTCCGGGGACGCAGGGCACGAGCCTCGCTCCGCTGCTTGGGCCCACGCCACCGGCGACCTGGCGCGACGCGATCTACTACCGCTACTTCGAGTACCCCGAACCGCACCGCGTCGAGCCGCACTTCGGCGTTCGCACCACGAGCGAGAAGCTGATCGAGTTTCCGCGCTTGAGCGCGACGGAGTTCTACGACCTCGCGACCGATCCGCACGAGCTCCACAACCTCGCCGCGTCGCCCGAGCACTCCGCCCGCGTCGCGCAGCTTCGCCAGCGCCTCGCCGAGCTGCGCCTGCAGTTCGACGACGTGTATTGACCGTCGACGAGACATCCAGCTCGAAACACAGCGGGCGCGCAAGTTGCCCTGCGCGCCCGCTGCTTGGAAGTGGAGCCAGAGACGGGATTCGAACCCGTGACCCCCGCTTTACGAAAGCGGTGCACTACCACTGTGCTACTCTGGCCCGCCCTCGGGTTGCCCCGTTGGCTGAACTGGCCCGCCCGCGGGTTGCCCCGCTGGCGTGGTCGGTTTCGGGCGCCGCGGAGCGGCGCCTTGAGTGAAACGGATTCGTGCGACTAGTGGTGAGCGGCGCCGAGAGCGGCGCGGTCCGCGGCCGAGAGGTTGCCGAGCGCCTGACCGGCGGCCTTGCGGACCGTGAGCGGGGCGTCGGAGTGCGCGACACCGGCGAGGACGCCGGCGGCCTCGCCAGCGGCACCGCCGCGAGCGAAGATCGCCGAGCACGCGCGGGCAGCCGCTTCACGGACCATTTCCGAACGGCCGTTGTCGGCGACCACCTTGGCCAGCGCGGCGACGTGGCTGGCGTTGCCACCGCAGCACAGCGCGTAGCTGGCACCGATCGCGACGTTGTCCGTGCGACCGAGCGCGCCGGCGAGGGCGTCGTTGACCGAGCCGAGGTTCGTGCCGGTGCCGGCGAGCGTGGCGAGCACGTTCGCGGCTTCCCCGGCGAGGCGGTCGGCGCGTTCGCGGTCGGCGCCCATCGAGCCCGACATCGCGGCGGTGACCGCCGAGACGTCGTTCACGTCGGCGAGCACACCAGCGACCGTGTCACCGAAGGCTTCCTTGGCGGCGTCGGGGTTCGACGACACGAGGAAGATCGGCGCCTTGGCGAAGGCGGCTTCGGCCTTGATCTCGTCGATCACCTGCTGGGCGGCGACGTCCGGCAGCGTGTCGGAGACGACGACCACGTCGAGACCCGGCATGCGGCGCAGGCTGGTGAGGCCGATGATGCCCGTCGAGGCCGAGTTGACCATCATGCCGGCAGCGCTGAGCGACGCGGCGACGGCCTGCCCGCGGGCGGCGTCGGAGTCGATCACGAACGCGAGGCGGACGATCTCGCGCGTGGCGACTTCGCCGAGCGCCTTGATCACGTCGTCGCCGGCCTTGCCCTTGCCCCAAGTCGACATGAGGCCGAGCGCAACCGCCGCTTCGGAACGGACAGCGCCGTCCTTGCTGGCGAGCGCGGCGCGCATGCCGGCGGTCGGGGCCGGGGCCATCTCCGCGAGGGCGCGGACGAGCACCGCGGCGGTGCTGCTGTCGTTCTGCTGCAGCGACTTGGTGAGCGCGGCGTCGGCGGCGCCCGGGCCGGTCATGCCCAGCGAAACCTGAGCCTGGTCGGCCATCGGCGTCAGTTCGGCCGTGTCGATGCCGGCGGCGGCCATGGCGGCCACGGCGGCGATCGAACCGGCTTCCGCGCGGGCGAGGCCCGGCAGGACGTCGGGGTTCTGGAGGTCGATCGCGTGCGCCTTGTGGAAGCAAGTGCGCGCCATCGCGTCGGGGTAGAGCGAGCGGGCGGTCGCGGTCGAGACGAGCGCGCCGTCCTTCCAGCTCCACACCACGTCGCTCCACTGGTGGTCGGCGAGGACCACGGGCGAGCGCATGTGGTAGGCCTCGCCCAGCGCGCACAGGTCGCGGGCGGCGTTGCCACTGGACTTCAGGCTCGCGAGCGCGGCGCGCGCGGCGTCCGCGACCGAAGCGTCGGCGTCCGCGGTCGCGGCGGCGACGAAGCCCGCGGCGCGGGCGTCACCGATGCGGCCGAGCACGTACACGACGTTGCGGCGCAGGAAGGCGTCGTCGGTGCCGAGCGCAGCGCACAGCGGCAGCACGACGTCGGTGCTCATCTCGGTCAGGGTCTGGATCGCGGTGGTGCGAGCCTCTTCCTGGCCCGTGCTGCCCAGCCAGCCGAGCAGGTGCGGCACGGCGTATTCGCCGTGGTCGGCCGAGAGCTTGCGCGTCGCGGCGCGGCGCTCGATCGGGTTCTCGGTCTTCAGCTGGCCGATCAGGGCCTTGATCGCTTCCGTGTCGTTGCGACGCTCGCGGCGGGCAGCGTCGACGAGCGCCATCATGCGGCGGCCGACGAGCTCGAGATCGCCCTTCGAGCGCAGGATCTCGAGCCACGTGTCGTGGTCGGTCGAGGTCCACAGCGCATAGGCCTGCTCAGGCGTGGGCTCCATCGAGAGCACCTTCTGGAACGCGCGCAGGGCTTCTTCCTTGCGGTCGCGCTGCAGCAGGTCGACGCCCTGCTTGAAGGTCCCTTCGATGTCCTGCGCAAGCGCGGCGGGCGCGGTGAGGCACAGCGCGGCGATGGCAAGACCCAGCTTCCGGTACGATCCGGTCATGTCGTGATTCCTTGTGAGGCGGGGGCTCTGCGGGAGGGGCGCCGCGCGCGTTCCGCTTCGACTGGAGTGCGGAGCGGGTGGGACGTGCGACGGGGCTTGGGGAGGCCCCTTCCGGCGAAAGGTCGGGTGATGATAGCGGGGGGAGAGGTCGGGTCAAGCACGCGTCGAACGAGGATCGCGGGCCCCTGACCGGTGGGCTCCTCTATCCCAGTGCGGCGGGCAGTCTACGGACCGTGCGCGAGTCTCCCCCACCGGTTCCGGCGAGGCGCTCGACCCAGCGGGCGACCGCCTGCATTTGAGGAGGAGTGGGCGCGAGCGCCAGGACGACCGGGACGGAGCTCCACAGGCGTCCGGGGAGCGACTGGGGCGAGCCGAACCACACCAAGGCGACCCTCTGGCCACTCGCGCGGGCCGCGGCCAGCCGGGATTCGAGCTCGGCGAGCTCCTCCGGCCGCAGGCTGTATCTACCGCGCCCCGCGCGCGCCTCGCACAGCACCGGGATCAGCTCGTACCCACCGGCCGCCTCGCCGACCGCCCGGGCTAGCTCCGCCAGCCCCTCGGCGACCTCCGGAATCTCCGGCGGCGGCACCGACGGCGCCAGCCGGCAGCGCGCGGCGGGATCGGGGCGCCACTCGACCGGGGAGATGCGCAGCGAATGGTCGGCGAGCCGCGCCGCGAGCTCCCGGGCCTGCGCGGGCGCCGGTGCGGCGGCCGTGACCGAACGCAGGCGCTCACGCAACGCCGCGACGCGCCCCGCCGCCTCCGCGAGCCGCGCCGGGTCGAGTTCGCCCCGCTGCACGCCCTCGAGCAGTTCCTCCGCCGCCGCCTGCGGATCGTGCGGACAGAGCAGCAGGTCGATGCCCGCCGCCAGTGCGCGCACGTACCGCGGCGCGAAGCTCGCGAGTGCGCCCATGTTCATTGCGTCGCTCACGACGACGCCGCGGAAGCCGAGCTCGCCCCGCAGCGTGCCTTCGATCGCCGCGCGCGAGAGCGACGTCGGGCAACCCGGCTCGCCGGTCAGCGCCGGAACGTCGAGGTGCGCGATCATCACGGTCTCGACGCCGTGCTCGATCAGCCGCCGGAAGGGCGCGAGCTCGCGCGAGCGCAGGGTCGCGAGGTCCGCGCCGACCCGCGGCAGTTCCGCGTGGGAATCGCGGCTCGTGTCGCCATGGCCGGGGAAGTGCTTCGCGCAGGCGCCCGCTCCGCCCGAGCGCAGCCCGATCTGGAACGCGAGCGCGCGCTCGCCGGCCGCACGCGGTTCGTCGCCGAAGCTGCGCGTGGCGATGATCGGGTTGTCGCGCTCGGTGTTGACGTCGGCGACCGGCGCGAGCACGAGCTCGGCACCGAGCGCACGCGCCTCGCGCGCCGTCGCGTCGCCGGCGGCGAGGATCCAGTCGAGCTGGTCGGGCTCGTCCGCGCAGGCGGCCGCGGCCAGCGCGAGCGCCGGCGGGAAACGCGTCGCCCCGGCGAAGTGCAGGCCCGCACCCTGCTCGAGATCGACCGCCGCGGCCGGCGGCGGCGTGCCCAGTTCGGCGCAGGTCGCCCGCACGCGCGCGATCAGTTGCGCGAGCTGCCCCGCTCCGGCGGGAGTGCGCCCGAAGGCGGTGATGAAGGCCGGCGGAAAACGCTCGAGGTACGCACGCGAAGGCGCGATCTCGGTCTTGCTCGCGATCGTGCCCGGCACGCGCACCTCGGGCGCGAGCACGGTGCCGATCCAGCGTTCGAGGGTGCGGAGGTCGGTCATCGGGGGAGCTGGGAGGGCCACGAGAGCTTGCCGAGCACGCGACCGGGACGTGCGCCGGTCGCGTTGGTGCAGGTGACGGGCAGCGCGAGCGCGCAGCGGGCGCCGAGCGTCGCGAACACGAGCGCCTCGCGCGCGTCGGGATCGACGCCGAAGTCGGCGCCGGACGCGATCGGCTGCGGACAACGCAGCGCGAGCGTGTTCATCACGCGCTGGTGGTGCACTCCCCCGCCGCACACGACGAGCCACTGGGCGCGGATGCCGAAGTCGCGCAGCGCGTTGGCGATGCTCGTGGCGACGAAGTCCGCTGCGCTCGCGAGCAAGTCGGGGCCAGGCGCGACTCCGAGTATCTCCGCGCGCGCGACGACCCGCTTGACCCACGCCTCGCCGAACGTGTCGCGGCCCGTGCTCTTGGGCGGCGTGCGCTTGAAGAACTCGTGCTCGAGCAATTCGTTCACGAGCTGCGCGTTCGCCGTGCCCGCCATCGCCGCCGCGCCGTTGGGGTCGTAAGAGCGACCGAGCACTCGCCGCGCGAGCCCGTCGAGCAAGGAATTCGCGGGCCCTGTGTCGAAGGCGAGCGCGTGCTGCGCCGGATCGTCGGAGAGCACCGTCAGGTTCGCCATGCCGCCGAGGTTCAGGATCGCCGTCGGCCGCGGCAGGTCCGCGAACACGAGGTCATCGGCGAGCGCGGAGACGGGCGCACCCTCGCCACCGGCGGCGATGTCGCGCTGGCGGAAGTCGCTCGCGACGATGCAGGCGCATTCTTCCGCGACGAAATCGCCGTCGCCAAGCTGCACGGTCGCCGCACCGCTCGCCTCGTGGCCGTCGTGGTGCCACACGGTCTGGCCGTGGCTGCCGACGAGGTCGAGTTCCTCGCCGTGCTCACGCGCCAGCTCGCGCGCCGCGCGGCCGAACTCGCGGCCGAGGTCGCGCGAGAGCAGCGCGCCCTCGCGCAGGTCGAGCGAGGCGCCGTCGAGCACGGTGCGCACGCGCCACTTGAGCTCGGCCGGAAAGGGCATCGTCCGGAAGCGCTCGAGGCGCGGCACGCCGAGCGGGCGCTCTCCCGCGGCCTCGAAGCGCACGAGCGCGACGTCGATGCCGTCGGCGCTCGTCCCCGACAGAACTCCGGCGACGAGCGCGCGGCCCTCGACGAGGCGCGAGCGCAGGCGATCGAGCGGATGGGACGGTGCGTCCAAGCGGGCGAGAGGATAGCGGCAGCGCCAGCGCCTTTCGCTACGCTCCGCGCATGGCCAGCCAACGTTCGACCGTGCTCGTCGTGGACGACGACGGCGACATCCGCATGTCGCTGGAGATGATGCTGCAGTACGAGGGCTTCGAGGTCTGGACCGCGAAGGACGGGCTCGAGGCGCTCACGCGCCTGGAGCGCGAGGCCGAGGCCGGGCGCGCGCCGCAGATCGTGCTGTGCGACGTCAAGATGCCGCGCATGGACGGCCTCGCGTTCGTCGAGAAGGTCGCCGCGCAGCCGCTGGCGCCGAGCGTCCTGATGATCTCCGGCCACGGC
This sequence comes from Planctomycetota bacterium, assembly GCA_026692705.1. Lineage (GTDB taxonomy): Bacteria > Planctomycetota > UBA1135 > UBA1135 > F1-120-MAGs118. The sequence continues at coordinate 7,738 of JAPLOE010000287.1, read as the reverse complement.
GACATCGCGACCGCCGTCGACGCGCTCAAGCGCGGCGCCGTCGACTTCCTCGAGAAGCCGCTCGAGGCGCACCGCGTCGTGGTCTCGATCCGCAATGCGCTGCGCGAGCGCCGGCTCGCGGAGGAGAACCAGTCGCTGCGCACGCGGCTCTCTGAGCCCTGGCGCCTCGTCGGAAACAGCTCCGCGATGCGCGCGCTGCGCGATTCCGTCGCACGCGTCGCCCGCAGCGACGCCTCGGTGCTCATCACCGGCGAGAACGGCTCGGGCAAGGAAGTCGTCGCGCGCCAGATCCACCTCGAGAGCGCCCGCGCCACCGGCGCCTTCGTCGCCGTCAACTGCGCGGCGATTCCCGCCGAGCTGATCGAGAGCGAGCTCTTCGGCCACGAGCGCGGCAGCTTCACCGGCGCGACCGACAAGCGCGTCGGCCACTTCGAGCTCGCCGACGGCGGCACGCTGTTTCTCGACGAGGTCGGCGACATGCCGCTCGCCGCGCAATCCAAGGTGCTGCGCGCGCTCGAGACGCGCGAGGTCACGCGCGTCGGCGGCCAGCGCTCGCAACCGGTCGACATCCGCATCGTCGCCGCCACCAACGCCGACCTCGCGGCCGCCGTCGAGGCCAAGACGTTCCGCATGGACCTCTTCTACCGGCTCAACGTCGTGCCGCTGCGCGTCCCGCCGCTGCGCGAGCGCCCCGACGACATCGAGCCGCTCGCGACGCACTTCCTGCGCGAGCTCGCAGCCCGCTCCGGCCGTTCCGCGCACGCGCTCTCGCCCGACGCCCTCGCGTTGCTCGCCACGCTCGAGTTCCCCGGCAACGTGCGCCAGCTGCGCAACCTGCTCGAAGCCGCCTGCGTGCTCGCCGACGGCCCCGAACTCACGCGTGCGGATCTCGAGCGCATCCTCGAGAACGGCAGCGCCCGCACCTCCGCCCGCTCCCCCGCCACCACCGCCGCCGGTTCGCTCGAGGAAGTCTTCGCCGCCGCCACCTTCGAGGAATTCAAGGACAAGAGCGAAGCCCTCTTCATCCGCCGCAAGCTCGCCGACAACGACGGCAACGTGAAGCGCACCGCCGAGCAGCTCAACATGCAGCGCTCGCACCTCTACAAGAAGCTCGACCGCTACGGCCTCAAGTAGCCCAAGAGCGCGGGCGGCGCGCGCCGACGCGACAATTCAGTGCGCGACTCGGACCGAGATGCGCCAGACGGGTTCGGGCCACTGCTCGAGCGGCAAACCCGAGGCGATGAGCTTCGACAGGGCCGAGCCTTCCCTGTAGATGATCCGGTTCACTCTCAGGACACCGCCCGGGCGCGGAACAAGCGTCTCGGCGAGGATGTCCGTGCTGTCGCCATTGAACGAAACGACAACCTCGCAGGGGTCGTACAACGCCAGCGACATCCAGGAATACCCGGTGGACCAATGCCACGAAGAGCCGACGAATCCTGCAGTGCGGCTGTCCACCGTCTCGCTCGGCCACTCGAACTGCCCGAGGTCCCCGGCCCCGATCAGCGTCGCACCTCGCTGCCCATCAGAGCTGACGAGCGACCACGTCGACCGATCCGCATCGCTCCACAGCACGAGCGCGAAACACAAATGCTCCGGCATGTTCTCGAAGTCCTGCTCGAACAGTGGCGGCGCGGGCCTGCGGAGATCCTCGAAAGCGACGACGAATCGCTCTTGTCGGCTCGTGATGCGGAAGGGCACGCACCATGCGCGCCCTTGCGGCAATCCGTCCTTTGGAGCGTGGCGGATCCCCGTCAGCCGGACTGACTCTTCCCAAGGGTTTTCGGATTGGGGGAACTCCCGTGCGAAACGGCTCGCCTCCAGCACCTTTCCAACGTGGTCGAGGAGCGCCTGCGTGCGACGTTCTTCGGTCCCTGCATCTCGATGGCACGCCGCCAACGTCGACAGCACGAAAACCACAGCCATGCCGAAAGCGGCAATCGCGGTCCCCCGGGTCACCCGCCCTGCGCGGCCCGACTCGCGCCTCTCGTTCACCCCGCGCAATCCCGTCAGTTCCAGAAGTTGCATCCCGCACACGGCAACGCACCACGATCGCGGGAGTTCACGAGCCCCGCGGAACACTCGCGGAGACGGAGTCCTCCGCGGATCCAGACATTCTTTCTCTCCGACCCTGGCTCCGACGGGATCCTGCGGTGCCGAGCTCCGCGAGGCCGGCCGTGGCGAGGCGCTCGAACTGCCTCAAGGCGTCGGCATCGGGAGCAGGAAGGGCGCGGCGACGATCGAGGCGAGGAGCACGACAAAAACGGGGCGCAGCCGATGGCCCTGGAGGTTCGACCATGTCCACGCGGCGATCCAGAGGATCAAGCCAAGCAAGGGCAAGTAGACGTACGACACGATCCACGGGATAGAGATCGCAAAACCGATGTCACGCGCGCACTCGCGGCGGAGCTCGTAGAGCGAGTGCGACCACAACAGCGCGGACGCCAGCGAGACGACGACGAGCGGCACGCGCCAGCGGCGAGACAGCAGCGCAGCTTTCAGGCGCGCGAAGAAGTGCAGGGAGCTTCCCACGAGGTTCGCCCTTCGAAGTCGAGTTCGAATGTAACGCGAGTCGTGGTGGCGTCGTCGAGACGCTCGCTCGAAAACACCGCGGGCCGGCGCGAAGGCCGGCCCGCGGTGGGAGTTCAGCGTGGCGCGCGTGGAGCGCGCGCGGTCACTTGGCCTCGGGGATGCGCAGCTGCATCCCGACCTTGAGGCGGTTGGGGTCGTCGCCGATCACGTCGCGGTTGGCGTCGTAGATGCGGCGCCAGTGCTTGGTGGAGCCGTAGACGGTCTTCGAGATCGTGCCGAGCACGTCGCCCTTCTGCACGGTGTAGAGGCCGCCGGTCCAGGCGCTGGCAGTCTTGCCCTGCTCGCCGGTCTTCACCGCGGGCACGCTCTCGTTGGCGAGGCGCACGGGGACGTTCACGCGCTCGCCGACGGCGAGCTTGGTGTCGTCGACGCCTTCGTTCGCCGAGCGCAGCAGCGCGACCTGCAGCTCGCTGCCGTAGTACGTGCGCGCGAGCGACTTGAAGGAATCGCCCTGCTTCCACGTGTAGAGCATCAGGTCGTCGCTCGTCGTCGCGACGAGACCGGCCGAGGTCTTGAGCAGCGAGTTCGCCGGCGGAGTGGGCTCGGTCGGAGTCGGCGCGGGCGGAGTGACGACGGGCGTGGCGACCGGCTTGTCGCTCGCGGGCGTGACCTTGGACAGATCCTGTCCAACGTCGGCCTTGGACTGGTCTAGGCCCGTGAACATCGTCTTGTCGCCCGAGCCCGTGCCCGTGCCGCCGGGCGCGGCGACCTCCTTGTTCTCCGCGTTCGCGAGGGGGCCGACGGTCCCCTCCTCACCGGAACTGAGCGAAACGCCCAGGATCGCTGCCACAAGGAACAGCACGACGACGACGACGATCTTCTCGAGACGGCCCATGAGCTCGGACTTTCCCCTAAAGCCTTGGTCTGGCGGGAGTTGGGACTCGCGCTACGCGGCGGAGCGCGAGGTGTGTGGTACGCGGCGGGCGAGCACTTTCGCTCGTCCCGCCGGCGCGTGCGCACAGCAAGCCAAACCGGAACCACGTTTTCCACAAAATCCTGCGTCTGTTGCTGCCCCTAGCACAGCGGGCGGGGGTATCGAGCCGTTCGGGACCGCACGTATCCACCGGTTCCCCACAACCCGCCGAGGCGCTTGTCGGGCCCCACGGGCGCCGCTAACCTCCGCCAGTCCGGGCCATGGAGAGCCCCCGCCGCGGGGCCCCGAGCCCCTCCGCGTCCGGACGCCCCTCGATGTCGCGCGTCCAACCTGCCCTCCGGCCTGCACCGGCCCCCGCCCGGAATCCGCTCCGGGTTCGCCAGTTCTGGCCCCGGCTCTCGACGCTGGTCCCCGCCCTCGGACTGCTCGTCCTCGCGCTGCTCGGCGGCGCCTGCTCGAGCAATCCGGCCGTGACCAAGGCCGGCCCGGGCGCCTGGCGCGTCGGCTTGCGCGACTACCGCACCGGCCGCAACTTCGAGCTCGTCAACGAAACGCACACCAGCCGCGTCGAGCAGTACTCGACCCTGCGCGACAACGCCGACCGCAAGGTGCAGTCCGACGAGATCGTGGCCGAGCTCGTCGGCTGGCTCGAGTCCGAGGGCTTCGGCTCGCTGGCGCAGACCGGCGCCGCCCCGACGGAGAAGAGCGCGGAGCGGGTCTGGGTGCTCGAGGTGCAAGGCCCCGACGGTCCGCGCCACCTGCTCGTCACGAAGTCGACGACCCCAGAGTCCTACGCCGTCTGCCGCAAGCTCAAGGCCGGCTTCCTCGACATCTACAACGCCACCTACGCGGGTCAGGCGAAGCAGATGGCGGAAGGCGAGACCCCGTTCCTCGCGCCCGAGCTGCCGAAGAGGCTGCGGAAGTAAGGCCCATGGGAGCGCCCTCCTCCAGCCAGCACCCGCGTCCGCGGGCCGTCGCCGTCGTTCCCGCGCGCCTCGCGTCGCAACGGCTGCCGCGCAAGATGCTGCTCGCGGAGACGGGGCTGCCGCTGTGCGTGCACACCGCGCGCAATTTGGCGCGCTGCGCCGCGCTCGAGCGGGTGGTGCTCGCCGTCGACCATGCCGAGGTGGCGGAGGCGGCGCGTGCGCACGGCATCGAGGCCGTGATGACGCGCGTCGAGCACGACAGCGGCACGGACCGCGTCCACGAGGCCGCGAGCGCCCTCGGCGGAGGCTTCGACGTCGTCGTCAACGTGCAGGGGGACGAGCCCGAGCTCGATCCCAAGGATCTCGAGCGGCTGGTCGCGGCCTTCGCGAGCGCCGAGGTCGAGGCCGCCACGCTGTGCGCGCCGTTCGCGAATGTCGACGAGGCCGCGCAGCCGCAGGCCGTCAAGGTCGTGCGCGACGCGCGCGGCGATGCGCTGTACTTCTCGCGCGCCACGATCCCCCACCGCTCGACGGACCCGACGCGCTCCTACGCGCGCACGGGCGCGGCGGCCTGGGACACGGTCGCGCGCCGCCACGTCGGCGTGTACGCCTTCCGCCCCGCGGCGCTGGCGCAGTTCGTCTCGAGCCCGCAGGGCGCGCTCGAGAAGCTCGAGAACCTCGAGCAGCTCCGCTGGCTCGAGCTCGGTCGCCGCATGCGCGTGATCGAGGTGGCGCGCGCGCCCCTCGGAATCGACACGCGGTCCGATTACGATGCCTTCGTCGGGCGGGTCAGGAACGGTGCGGTGCGCTAGCGAGCGCGTGCCGCACGGGATCGTTGGAGCAGCAACGGAAATCAGCCATGAAGCACATCTTCGTGACCGGTGGGGTCGTTTCGAGCCTCGGCAAGGGCCTGACGTCGGCGGCGATCGGGATGATCCTCGAGCGGCGCGGCCTCAAGGTGTCGATGCAGAAGCTCGACCCCTACATCAACGTCGACCCGGGCACGATGAGCCCCTACCAGCACGGTGAGGTGTACGTGCTCGACGACGGCGCCGAGACCGACCTCGACCTCGGCCACTACGAGCGCTACACGCAGGCGCGGCTCAACCGCTTCTCCAACTACACCACCGGCAAGATCTACAGCGAGGTGATCGCGCGCGAGCGCCGCGGCGACTACCTCGGCAGCACCGTGCAGGTGATCCCGCACATCACCGACGCGATCAAGGACGCGATCCGCAACGGCGTCGCGCCCGGCACGGACGTCGCGATCACCGAGGTCGGCGGCACGGTCGGCGACATCGAGAGCCTGCCGTTCATCGAGGCCATCCGGCAGTTCGCGCTCGACCTGCCCGTCGGCGACGTGATGTTCGTGCACCTGACGCTGCTCCCCTACCTGCGCGCCTCGGGCGAGATGAAGACCAAGCCCACGCAGCAGTCGGTGGGCAAGCTGCGCGAGATCGGCATCCAGCCCGACGTGCTCATCTGCCGCACCGAGCTGCCGATGACCGACGACATGGCGCGCAAGATCAGCCTGTTCTGCAACGTGCGCCGCGAGGCCGTGATCGAGGAGCGCGACGTCGAGTTCTCGATCTACGAGGTGCCGACGATGCTCGTGAAGGCGGGCCTCGATCGCATCATCGCGCGGCGCCTGGGCCTGCCGGTCGAGGTCGAGACCGACCTGTCGGACTGGAACCGCATGATCGAGGACCTGCGCCACACGACCGACACGTGCGAGATCGCCGTCGTCGGCAAGTACACGGCGCTCCACGACGAGGGCTGCGACGGCCTGCTGATTCCCGGCGGTTTCGGCGAGCGCGGCGTCGAGGGCAAGATCAAGGCCATCCAGCACGCGCGCGAGACCGGCCTGCCGTTCTTCGGCATCTGCCTCGGCATGCAGTGCGCCACGATCGAGTTCGCGCGCAACGTCCTGCACCTCGAGGGCGCCAACACGCAGGAGCTCGACCCGCACTCGCCGCATCCGGTGATCCACCTGATGCCCGACCAGGCCAACGTCCACGAGAAGGGCGGCACGATGCGCCTGGGCGCCTGCGACTGCGACCTCGTGCCCGGCTCGCTCGCCCACCGCCTCTACGGCGCCGACGCAATCCGCGAGCGCCACCGCCACCGCTTCGAATACAACAACGACTACCGCGCGCGCTTCGAGGCCGCCGGCTTCGCCACCTCGGGCGTCAACCCGCAGCGCGACCTGGTCGAGATCGTCGAGCTCAGGAACCACCCGTTCTTCATCGGCGTGCAGTTCCATCCCGAGTTCAAGTCGAAGCCGCTGCACCCGCATCCGGTGTTCGACGGCTTCGTCGCCGCTGCCTTGGCACACGCCCGCGGAGCCCACCGCGAGGGAAAACCTGAGCGCAGCCGCGCGTGAGCTGAGCGCGAGCTGCGTCTGTCGGACTTCAACCTTCGAACGTAACCCTCGGCTCCTCCCGGTGCCCTGAGCTCAGCGGTTCCGGAAGACTTCGACCCAGCGCGCGAGCGCACCGTCGAGGCGCTTGCCCGCGTGAAGCGAATCCGCGACGCGCAACACACCGGCCGAGTCGACGAACAGCAACCACGACTGGTGCGTGTCCTCGGCGCCGGCTGAGCGAGGAGCGCTCGCGTCCTTCGGGCCGTGGAGCACCGTGACGAGGCGCGAGAAGAACTGCGGATCGAGCGAAGTGGCGAGATCCGCCTTGGCGCCGTCGAGAATCTCCTGAGGAATCGCGGCCGGGAGCGCGAGCACGGCGACGCACGAAAGTCCCTGGCGCAGAACGAGGCGCTCGAGCTCGGTGGCGCGCTCGACGATGCGCTTGCGTGCGCGCGCGGCGTCGATCACGCCGGACTCGTCGCTCTCCGGCAACGGCAGCCAGGCGCACAGCGTGCCCTTGGGCGACAGCGGCAGGCCGACGACGCGGCGGTTGAGCGAGTTGCGGAAGGACTCGACACGCGGCTGCGCGACGAGGATCGGCGGAGGAACGCGCTCGAGCGGCGCGAAGGTCGCGCTGCGGTCGAGGCGCTGCACGCTGACGGAGGTGACCTTGAAGGAGCCCACCGAGCTCGCGAGGCCGAGGTACCCCTCGAGCGGCATGCCATCGGGCGTGTGGTACGTGCCGACGTATTCGTTCTCGACGAAGGCGTGCAGCGCACCGCCGTCGACGGCGAGCTCGACCTCGAAGGCGCTGACGGTGCGGCCGAAGGAGTGCGAGCCGCCGCGCGTGGCGCCCTCGAGACCGCCGTCGCGCTCGTACAGGCCGTTCAGGTTCCACCCGACGCTCTGGAACTCCGCCGGCTCTTCCTTGTCGCCGATCGCGAAGGCGTAGTCGCCGCCGCCGAAGCCCAGACGCGCGTTGCG
>JAPLOE010000286.1 GCA_026692705.1 Planctomycetota bacterium | reverse complement strand
GGTCCGTGCGGCGGCCTGCGGCGAGCACCTCGACGCCGGCACCGGAGAGCGTGAGCTCATCGGGCTTGCCCGAACGCACCTGCGCCGCGCGCGCGCTGCGCGTGGGGATCAGCGCGGGGTTGCGCACGACGACGTCGATCGCGCGCAGGCCGTCGCCGAGTTCGGTGACGACGGGCTCGTCGATCACGACGCGCGGCATGCACTCCGCGTGGCGAATCGCGAACAGCGCGTTGCGGTGCACCATCTCCTCGATCAGGAACGTCGGAGGCACGCGCCCGACATCCTTGCGGAAGCCGCCGACCTCGACCTTGCCGTAGAGCGGATGCTCGACCTCGTGCCACGCGACGAAACCAGCGCCCATCAGCAGGCGATCGTCGAAGAAGTGGTCGGCGGTCCGGCCGTCCTCGGGCGCCTTGCCGAAGGGCTGGTCGTCGCTCCACAGTTCGTTGGTGAACGAAACGATGCCGAGCGACTCGTAGGTCCACGTCACGAAGCCGCCGAACACGGTGTAGAGATCCTTCCAGATCACCATGTAGCGGTAGAAGGGCAGCATGCGCTCGCCCTCGCGGCCGATCTCGTCGTACACGTTGACGTCGGAGCGCGGGTACTCGCCGAAGGCCTCCATGCCGGGACCGCGCAGGATCATGCCGCCCGAGTTGTGGAAGCTCTGCACGCCGGCGATGTTGGGGTGCGCGAGCACGAAGCTCGCGATGCAGCGCGTCTCCGGCCAGTACAGCGGATAGGGACCCGCGCCACCCTGCACGAACTCCGGCTCCCAGGCGCTCGGCCACGCGCGGTTCATGTCGTAACCGCCGGCGGAATCCTCGTTGATGCGGCCGTCGCCGTCGTTGTCGAGGCCCTCGGAGCCGACGTAGATCCAGTCGCCCTTGATGCCGCGTTCGTTGGCGGGCACGGGGATGAGCAGGCGCGGATCGTCGGGGTCGAGGCGATGCGTGCCTTCGCCGGGAACGTGCTTGCGCATCTGCACGATCGAGCCGTCGCCGTCGAGGTCGTCGGGCGAGTCCTCGTCGTACAGGCCGTCGCCGTCGTCGTCGGTCGGCATGCGGCCCGAGCGCGAGCTGCTGGCGTTGTGCGCGTCGTGGAACCACGAGTCGCGGCCGTCGGGATTGACCGAGGGCAGCAGGTAGAACGCGCTGCGGTCGACGAGCTCGGTCACGCGCGGGTTGGCGCCGTAGTTCTCGAGCAGGTACCAGGCGACGTAGGCGACGGCCTCACCGCCCTGCACCTCGTTGCCGTGCACGTTGCCGTCGACCCACATCGCGGGCTTCGCCGTGTCGGCGCCGGTCGCGGGATTGTTGAGCGTGTACACGCGCAACTCGCGGCCTTCGCTCGAGTGGCCGATGACCTGCATCGACAGCAGGCCGGGCCACTGCGCGACGAGGCGATCGAGCTGCCCGTACAGCGCGGCCGTGTCGTAGAAGCGGTTCCACGGGATCTCGACCTTGGGGCGCGCCGTCGCGCCGAGGCCGGGGAAACCCGGGGTGCGCGCCGGCTGGTCCTGCGGAGCGAGCGAGAGGACGAGAGCGAGGCAGAGCTTCATCAGCGGGTCTCCTTCACGGTGGCGCGGGCTTCGCCACGGCCGGCATGGTCGCTGTCGAAGCGGAGCGTGAGCTCCGCGGGAGCCTTCGTTCGCACGAGCCAGCGCCATTTCGCGCGGCCACCACTTCCGGGCAGCTCGCGCACGAGCTGCAGCGGCGTGTCGCCGCCGAGCAGCGTCTCGCCCGCGCCGAGCGTGAGCTCGACCCGCAGCGGACGGATCTCGCCGGTGCGGCGTCCGGACGCGCTCGCGAGCGGCATGCGACCTTCGTTCTCGAGCACGGCTTCCACTTCGAACACGCCCGATCCGAGCGGCTTCGCCGTGAACTCGGCGACACGCACGCGCGGCAGTTCGGCGCCGAGCGTCGCGAGGAACTGGAGTTCCTTCTCCGCCAGCGCGGCGCGTTCACTCTCGGGCGGTTCGCTGCGCGCGAAGGGCGCCCAGCCGCCGAGCTCGACCTTGCCGAGCTCGGGATGCGTGAACTCGTGCCACGCGACGAAGCGCGCGCTCTCGCTTGCGTTCGCGTCGAGCCACACGAGCCGCTTGGCGTCGTCCGACGGCTCGCGCTTGTCCTTCTTCGCGGGCTTCTCCGCGGGCTTCTCTGCAGGCTTTTCGGCGGGTTGCTCCGCGGCTTTCTCGCCGCCCTCGGGCTTCTTCTCCTCCTCGCCCGCCTTCTTCGCGTCGAGCGGGATGTCCCAGGGCTGGATCGCGAGCGACCACAGGCCGCGATGGCCGTAGCACCAGGCCTGGAAGCTGCCGGCCTCGACGCCGCGGCTCTTCGCCTTCGAGCCGACGAGCTCGGTGTGGCGCTTGCCGAGCTCTGCCAGCAGCTCCACGTCCGCCTCGAGCACGCCGAACAGCGGCACACGCTTGTTGCGCGTGTCCGCGACGCCCTTGGGCTTCTCGACGACGTTGTCGAGGCTGCCGTAGGTGACGACGAGCACGATCTCGGGGTGCAGGATCAGGAAGTCCGCCAGCGCACGCGCCTCGGGCGCCTCCATCGGGAAGCGACCCGCCTCGGGTGCGTTGTCCCTGTATTCCTCGGGGAAATTGCGGTTGACGAGCGCCTCGAGCGGCCCGTCCTCGGCGACCTTCTCGTCGCGGTCGAGGTCGCGGCCCTCGCGCACGAGCTTGTAGCGGCCGCGCTCGCCCTTGGCGCGATCGGCCTTCACCAGCGCGCGCGCATCGGCGGGATCGAGCATCCACTCGCCCTCGGGATCCTCGTAGCGCATCCACGAGACGAAGCCGTCGCCGTCGAGGTCGGCCGCCGGATCCTCGCCCGCCCGCCCGTCGCGGTCCTCGTCGACGCCGCCGAAGCTCGCCTCGTCGTCGTCGAGCGGCTTGGCGAAGCGGCGCTCGTGCACGTCGGGGTTCGCACACGGCAGCACGATCACGTCCGCGTGCTCGAGCAGCGCCTTGAACGGCTCTTCGGCTCGTTTCGCCGCGAGCAACTGCGCATGGTGCAGCGCGAGCGCGCTCGACCAGGCCTGCGAGCCGTCGATGTTGGCGACGACGAGGATCGCCGGGCGCGGCGTCTCGTTCGCGCGCACGCGGACGGCCTCGATCGTGCGGCCTTCGCGCGACTTGCCGACGAACAGCCGCTCGGCACCGGAAATGGCACCGAGCTGCGCTAGCAACTCGGCGTGGGGGAGCACCGGCAACGCGGGCGGCGTCGGCTCCTGCGCCGCGGGAACGAGCGCGAGGAACGCGCCGATGGGGAACAGCATGGGGGACCCTTCCTGCGGCCGTGGGGCGAACCGCGGCCGCAGTCTAGGGTCCGCCGGCGCCTCAGGACGAGGCGAGCTGCTTGGCGATACGTGCCTTGAACACCTCGACGCGCGTCGCGGCGAACTCGGAGTGCTCGACGAGCCACTCGGCGTTGCGCAGCGCCGTCGGCGCGGTCTCGGCGCGCAGCTGCTCGAGGTAGGGCGAGATCTTGGCGAACAGCAGCAGGCCTTCCCCGGCGTTTTCCGCGAGGAAATCGGCCGGAACGATGCCGTTGCGCGCGAAGCTGTAGGCCATCTCGAAGTAGCTCGACACCTGCCGCCAGGCGGCGTTGTCGGGATGGTCGGGCTTGATCAGCGCCGCGACGTCGTCGTAGCTGCGCGGCAGGAACTTGACGATCGCCAGGCGCGACGCGCGCATCACGGGCTCGCGGCGCAGGTCGTACAGGCGCAGCACGAGCTCCGCGTCGCGGTGGTCGGGCGCGCGCTCGCTGCAGGCCTCGTCGTGGTGGTCGTGGTGGTGCTTGTCCGCGTGCTTGGAGTCGCGCGCGTGCTTGGAGTGCTTCTTCGACTTGTCGTGCTTGGGGCTCTTGCGCTTGTCTTGCTTGTGCTTCATGCCGGCAGTCTAGCCAGCGCGAGCCCAACGCGGATCACACGCGCCAGAAGCCGGTCACCTGCAGGCTCGGGCGCGTCTCGCCCTCGAGGAAGGCCGAGAGCTCGCCCATGCGCCGCTCGCCGTCCTCCTCGCCCATCGCGATCACTTCCGAGATGTACGGGCGCTCGAACAGCACCATCGAGAGCGACTCCGGCGTGCGCGTCTCCTTCGTGCCCGTGCCGCGCATCAGGAAGCGGAACGGCTGCGGCAGCTTGGTCTCGAACTGGCCCGCGAGCGCGGAGATGTTGCGCGAGGGCCGCATCAGCATCAGGCGCACCGGGCGCAGGCCGAGGCGGCGCTCCGGCGGCAATTCCTCGACCAGCCGGTTGATGCGGTCGAGGTTCATCGCGTCCTGATGGAGCATGTCGAGGAACACCGCGTTGAGCATCAGGCCGACCATCTGCGCCGGAGGCGGATAGGCGGGGCGCGCGACGACGGGTTCGGGGCTCGTGCGTTCGTAGCGCGTCGAGATCGCGAGCACGTGGTCGGCGCCGAGGTGGATCGCGGGCGAGAGCGGGCTGGTGAGCCCGATGCCGCCGTCGGAGTGCCAGTTGTCGCCCAGCCGCACCGCCGGGAAGAAGATCGGCAGCGCGGAGCTCGCCATCACGTGCTCGACGGTGAGCTCGCTCTCGACGCTGTGGCGGTTGGGGCGCTCCCAGGTCGGAAGGCCGTTGGACTGCACGTGCGTGACGGAGGCGCCGGTCGCGCAGTCCGTGGTCGTGACGCCGACGGCCTCGAGCCCGTGCGCGAGATTCTCGGCGATGCCGGGGAGTTTCCCGTCGACCGCGCGCAGCTCGCGCTCGAGCAGCTCGCGCAACGGCTGCGTGTCGACCATGCCGCGCGGGCGGCGCAGGATCGGCGCGGCGCCGCTGGCGAGGCGCACGCCCCAGCGCGCGGCGGTGCGCAGCAGCGAGTAGGAGTCCGAGCGCAGCACCTTGTCGGTCGACAGGCCGAGCCAGAGCGAGTTGAGCTCGTCGACGCGCGAGCCGAACGTGCCCGTGCGGGCCGCGAGGAACGCCGTGTTGATCGCTCCCGCGGAAACGCCCGCGAGGATCGGCACCCGCAGGTGCGGGTAACGGCGGGCCAGCGCGCGCAGCACGCCGACCTGATAGGCGGCCCGCGCGCCGCCTCCGCCCATCACCACGGCCAGTTTCGGGGAGCCCATGGTTCGAAGTTCCAGACTAGGCAGCCCCATCGGCCATTTCACCCACGCTCGACAAGGCGCGGGCGGATTCGGGCCCCAGTACGGAGAAGGTGGGGGAGCCTCGGCGGCCTTGCGAACTCCGAACTCCCGGGCAGGTTGAAGCCTCGGACAAGTGGCTCACGTTCACGTTAGGCTTGGGCTCCCATGGACATCTCGACGCACCCGGCGTTGCTCGTCACCGCTCTCCTGCTCGCTCCGGCGACCGTGGCGGGCGTGGCGCTGCTCGTGGGCGTGCGGCGCAGTCCGGAGCGGCTCGCGGGCGCACTCGGGGCGGCCGGGGTGGTGCTCGGGTACGTCGTGGGGCACGCGGCGAGCCTCGACCGCTTGCCGACGCTGCCGCCGGCGAGCTCGAACGAAAGCCTCGGTTTTGCGGCGCTGATCGTCGGGATCGGGGCGCTCGTGGCGGCGCGCGTGGAGCGCGTGGCGCTGCGCTGGACGGTGATCGGGCTGTTCCAAGTGGCGGCGACGGCGCTGCTCCTCCGCACGCAGCTCGGAACGCTCGGGCCCGCGGCGCTGGCGCTGCACGTGGCGGTCGCTTTCGGCGGAGCGGCGACGGTCGCGCTCGCGAGCGAGCGCTTCGGCGAGCGCACTCGCGGTCCGGGTGCGCCGCTCCTCCTGTGGGCGGCGGTGACGGCCTGCGCCGGATGCATCGCACTCACGGGCTCGGCGAAGTACGCGCAGTTCGGGGCGAGCCTCGCGGCCGTGCTCGGCGCCGCAGCAGTCGTCGGAGTGCTCGTGCGCCAAGCACGTTTCGCCGGAGGAACATCGAACTTCGCCGTCGCGCAGCTCGCGCTGCTCGCGCTTGCAGCGACGCAGTTCTCGGAACTCCCGCTCGACGCCGGTGCCGCGCTCGCGCTCGCTCCGCTCGCGCCCGCGCTCCTCCCCGCTCGCACGCTCGCGGCGCGCACGCCGGTCGCTCGCTGGAGCTTGCTCGCGCTCTCGCTCGCGCTGCCACTCGGCTACGCACTCTGGCGCTGCTGGCAAGTGCACTCCGCGAGCGCCGCGTCGAGCTACTACGGGACGTGACCGGAAGTTCTTTCCCGGAAAAGGATCTGGCAATGGGATTTCCTAGCGGCCCCCGCGTTGCCTAGACTTCGGCGCTCCGGTGCGTGCGCCAAGGGTCGGCTCGACCCTCCACCCGCCGGCACGTGCATCGGGACTCGTCTCGCAGCGAGGAGCGGAATGAACACGGTCAAGGGAGAGAGCGGCAGCCGCTGGGCGGACGCGGAAGAGCGTCGGCTCGCGGTGTTGCAGGAGTACCGGGCGCCCACGGAGGCACCGGACGCGGTGCTCGACAGCCTGGTGCGCGTCGCCAGCCGGGCGCTCGAGGCTCCGATGGCCGTCGTCGCGCTGGTCGATCGCGAGCGCGTGCACTTCGTCGCGCGCCACGGCGTCGACGCGCTCGGCTGCGCGCGCGAGACCTCGGCGGCCGAGGCGATCCTGCGCAGCGGTGGCGAGCTTGTCGTCACCGACGCGTCGCAGGATCCGCGGCTCTGCGCTTGCCGCATGGTGGTCGAGGCGCCGCAGGTGCGCTTTCTCGCGGGCGTGCCGCTGGTCGCTCCCGAGGGCGAGCTGATCGGCTGCATGGTTGCGATGGGGCCGGAGATCCGCGGCGTGCGCGAGGAGCAGCTCGAGCAGCTGCGCAGCCTCGCGCGCGTGGCGATGCAGCAGCTCGTCGCGCTGCGCCAGGAGGCTGGCCTGCGGCGCGCGGAGGCGGCGCTGCTCGACCACGAGCGTTACTTCCAGGACTCCATCGACCTCAACGCGATCCTCTCGCGCGACGGGCGTTTCCTGCACCTCAACCCGCGCTGGACCGGCACGGTCGGCTGGGACCTCGGCCAGCTGCGCGCGCGCCAGTACCTCGAGTTCGTGCATCCCGACGACCGCGACGCGACGCGTGCGGCGCTCGAGCGGCTCGCGCACGGCGAGGACCTGACGCAGTTCCGCCTGCGCTTCCGCCACGCCGATGGGCGCGACGTGTGGCTCGAGTGGATCGCCTACGCGCCCTCGCGTTCCGACGGTCGCATGTTCGCGCGCGCGCGCGACATCACGGCGGCGGTCGAGGCGGAGCGCTCGCTGCGGCTGCAGAACCAAATGCTCTCGCTGATCGGCGAGAGCCAGGCGCGGCTGTTCAGCGACGGTCCGGGCCGCGGCTGGTGGGACTTCGTGCTCGGGCGCCTGCTCGCGCTCACCGCGAGCCGCTACGGCTTCATCGGCGTCACCGGGCGCGACACGCAGGGCCGTTTCGTGCGCATGACCGCGGTGTCGGGTGCGGCGCAGGACGCGGGCGAGGCGCCGTCGGGCCTCGTGCTGCGTGAGCTCGGCTCGTTGTACGGGCGCGCGGTCGAGTCGAACGCGAGCGTGATCTGCAACGACGTCGCGCGCGAGGCGCAGGGCGATCGCCCGCCGCGGGGACTGCCGCCGCTCGACACGTTCGCGGGCCTGCCGCTGCGTGATCGCGCGGAGCTGGTCGGGCTCGTCGGTCTCGCGGACCGTCCGGGTGGTTACGACCGCGCGCTGCTCGCATCGCTCGATCCGGTGCTCGCCTACCTCGGTGCCGTGCTCAAGCGCCTGTCGCTCGACGGCGAGCGCGAGCGCTTCGTGCGCGAGCTGGAGGCGGCGAAGCGCCTGCAGGAGCGGCTGCTCGAGTCGCTGAGCTCGGGCTTCGTCGCGCTCGGCGCCGATGGCTCGGTCGCGTTCGCCAACCGCGCGGCGCGTGCGCTCAGCCCCAAGCTCGCGGCGCTGCAGTCGCGCCCCGAGCCGCTCGGCCTCGACCTCGCGCTCGCGCGGCTTTTCCCGCTGGAAAGCGACCCCCAGAACCTGCGCCGGCTGGTCGACGTCGCGCCGGGCACGCACACCGAGCCACTGCAGGTGCGCTCGCGCGACGAGAACGGCACGCCGGTGCCCGTCGAGGTCGTCGCCTCGCGCGCGGCCGCGACCGAGGACGTGCAGAGCGAGCTCCTGCTCTCGATCGTCGACCTGCGGCCGCGCCTCGCGCTCGAGGAGTCGCTGCAGCGCGCGGCGCAGCTCGACGAGCAGGTCACGCACCTGCGCCGCAACCGCGAGGAGAACGAGATCCTCGCCAAGTGCATCGAGATGCTGCTCGCCAGCGTCACGCTCGCCGAGGGCTACGAGGTCGTGATGCACGCGATGGCGCGCATCTTCCCCGGCGCCAACGTCGCGCTGTACGCGGGAACGCAGCCGGGTGCGCCCCTGCGGCTCGTGCAGTCGCTGCGGCGCCACGGGCCGGCGGCGCCCGCCGACGAGATCTCCGCGCGGCAGTGCTGGGCGCTGCGCTCGCACCGCTCGCACGGTTCCTGGGACGGCGGGCACGAGGTGCCCTGCTCGCACTCGAGCGACGTGCCGGGCATGAGCGAGTTCTGCGCGCCGCTGGCGGTGTCGAGCCGCGAGAGCGCGCTCTTGACGGTCAAGTTCTCGGGCGCTGACAAGCAGCCGGCGAGCCAGGAGCTCGAGACGCGGCTCTCGCAGTTCGACGCGATGGCGCAGGGCCTCTCGGGTGCGTTGTCGAGCATCGCGCTGCGCGAGTCGCTCGAGCGCCTCGCGCTCACCGACGAGCTGACCGAGCTGCCCAACCGCCGCGCCTTCATGCTCGAGGTCGGCCGCGAGCTGGCGCGCGCGCGCCGCAACGGCGACCTGTTCGCGCTGTGCATCCTCGACATCGACCACTTCAAGCAGGTCAACGACACGCTCGGCCACGAGGGTGGCGACGAGCTCCTGCGCCGCATGGCGACGCTGATGCGGCGCTACCTGCGCGAGGGCGACCTGTGCGCGCGCGTCGGCGGCGAGGAATTCGCCATTTTCCTCGGCCGGATCGCGGCTCCCACGGCCGTCGAGCGCATGGAAGGGCTGCTGCACGTCGTGCGCAGCACCTGTTCGGTGCGCGAGCGGTCCGTGACGGTGTCGGTCGGCGTCGCGCACTCGTCCGACGCGCCGGAGGACCACGGTTTCGAGCAGTTCTACCGTCGCGCGGACCTCGCGCTCTACGAGGCCAAGGCCGGCGGGCGCGACCGCGTCGTGCGCGCGCGGCGCGAGGAACCGTGCCTGTTCGAGGTCGAGGCGCCGACCGGCGCGAACCGCGCGCAGGGAACGGCGGCAAGGTAGGCTGCGCGGCCTGCGATGCCGCGCCTGCTCCACGACCTGATCGAACGAGCGCGGGGCGTGCCCGGACGCTGGCGCGTTCCCGTGCATTCCGGCCTGCGCAGCGTGTCGTTCAAGCACGCGTTCTGGAGCGGCTTCACCGGCGCGCTCGGCATCCTCGCGATCCACCTCGTCACGACGTGGAGCGGACAGCCGCTGCTGATCGGTTCCTTCGGCGCGTCGGCGGTGCTGCTGTTCGGCGTGCCCGACTCGGCCCTGTCGCAGCCGCGCAACCTCGTCGGAGGCCACGTGCTCTCCGCGCTCGTCGCCGTCGCGACGGTCGCGCTCGTGGGATCGGGGCCGCTGTCGATCGCGCTCGGTGTCGGGCTGTCGATGTTCGTGATGAGCCTCACTCGCACGCTGCATCCGCCGGGAGGCGCGACGGCGCTGATCGGCGTGCAGGGCGCGGCGGGGCTGGAATTCGTGGCGATTCCGGTGCTCGCCGGAGCGCTGATCCTGCTCGCGATGGCGCTCGTCACCAACAACGTCGTGCGGCACCGCCGCTATCCTCTGCACTGGCTGTGAGCGAACCGACGGGCAAGCTGAGCTACGAGACGCGCGACGACGCGCTGTCGAAGCCGTTCGTGGTGGAACTCGACGGCGAGCGGCTGCGCGTGACGTGGGAAGGTCTCCCGCCGGTCGAGCGGCCGCTGGCGGAAGTGGTGCTCGTGCGCCTCGCCTTCGATCCGACGCGTGCGGAGACGAACCGCTTCGAGCTGTCGCTCGAGTTGCGCTCGGGCGAGCGTTTTCGCTGGTTCAACCGGCGCTATGTCGGCGTCCTCGACTTCGAGGACCGCTCGGAGGCGTTCGCGGAGCTCGCGCGACGGCTGTGCGCGGAGGTGCGGCGCGCCAACCCGGGATGCCGCTTCGTGGGAGGCGCCTCACCGCTGCGGTTCCTGATCAACGTGCTGTGCGTCGCGTTCTTCGGGCTCGTGTTCGTCGCCGCGCTCGCCTGGTTCCTGTTCGCCGGATTCCTGTGGGGCATCGCGCTCAAGCTGCTGCTCGCGCTGTTCCTCGGTCCGGTGGCGTACCGCTGGTTGCGCCGCAACTGGCCGCGCGAGTTCGACCCGCTCGCGATTCCGGCCGAGCTGCTGCCGGGCTAGGGCTTGCGAACTTGGGCCCCGCGCGCGGGCGGCGCGCGCTCGCTAGCATCGGGCGCCCGCTCGCCCGTCCCGCCTCCGAGAGCCTCGAACGATGACATCCGCAAACCGCTGGGGATTTGCCGCAGTTTTCCTGGGCCTCGCCGCCTGCGCGCGGCCGGTCGTCGACACGCAGGGCCGGCCCGCGGCGCCGGGGATGATCGCGGATCCCGACATGGCGGTGCTGCGCCCGCAGTACGAGCGCGATCCGGCGCAGTGGCCCAAGCCGACGCTCGACGCCGGCATCGAGCACCGCGAGCTCGGGCCGGTCGCCGTGCCGCAGCGCGACACGAACCCGCAGGCGCAGGCGCGAATCGAGCTGGGCGAGCGGCTCTTCTTCGACGGGCGCCTCTCGGGCACGGGCCAGATGGCGTGCGCGAGCTGCCACGACGCGGAACTGGGCTTCGGCGACGGGCGCGCGACGAGCTTCGGCCACGGCGCGCTTCCGCTGGCGCGCAACGCGCCGACCTTGTGGAACGTCGGCCAGCGCAAGTCGTGGTTCTGGGACGGACGCGCGAACTCGCTCGAGGCGCAGGCCGACATGGTGCTCGCCAACGCGCGCGAGATGGGCAACAAGCCCGAGGAGATCGTGGCGACGGTGAAGTCGTCGAAGGGCTATCGCGAGCGTTTCGCCGCGGCCTTCGGCACGGACGAGGTCACGCTCGAGCGCATCCTGCAGGCGATCGCGGCCTTCGAGCGCACGCTCGTCTCCGACGGCTCGAGCGACTTCGACCACTTCCTCGCGGGCGATCGCGCGGCGCTCTCCGATCCCGCGGTGCGTGGCCTGCACCTGTTCCGCACGAAAGCGCGCTGCATCAATTGCCACAACGGGCCGCTCTTCACCGACGAGCAGTTCCACAACCTCGGGCTCACGTACTACGGCCGCGAGCTCGAGGACCTCGGCCGCTTCAACGTGACCAAGGAGCCCGCCGACGTCGGCCGCTTCCGCACGCCGTCGCTGCGCAACCTCGGCCGCACGGGCCCGTACATGCACAACGGCCTGTTCGAGCTCAAGGGCGTGATCAACATGTACTCGGCGGGCATGCCGCGCATCGAACCGACGGAAGAGCAGAAGGCCGACCCGCTCTTCCCGGTGAAGTCGCCGATCCTGCAGCGCCTCGACCTCACGCAGGAAGAAAAGAGCGACCTCGAGGCCTTCCTGATGTCGCTGACCGAACGCAAGCGCCGCATCCGCGCCCCGGAACTCCCGCCGATCGGGGACGCATGAGCCATGGAGAGTGGGAAGGGCGAAAACGACCCCTATCGCGCGCCATCGGCCGATCTCACCGCTGACTCAGCGCTGGAGAGCCAGCCCGACAGTCTGGAGACCGTGCGCGCGGAACTCATCGCGCAACTGCCTTGGTTGCACGTGGCGATCGCCAGCGCGGGAGCCGGACTTCTTCTCGGATTGGCCTCGGTCGCCGTGGTCGGGTTCTTCATGGCCGCACTGGGACAGGCATCTGGACTGGGCGGAATCGCCAACTACGTCATCGCGTTGGGATGCTGCCTCACTTTCGCGGCGTTCTTCGCGTATCCGATGTACTGCATCCATCGACTGTCCGCGGCGATCGCGCGCTTGCGTGAGCGCCGCGATCCGCGCGACGTCCTGTTCGCATTCTCCCTGCAGCGCGCGGCTTGGCGTTCGATCGCGATCTGGGGGTGGTTGAGCCTGGTCGGTGTGATGGGCGGCGTGGGCGGCCTGTTCGCCCTCGTCGTCATGCTCGCCCCCGACATCTAGGCCCACCACATCACGGCACGAAGCGGTGGACGCCGTCGTGGTCGGCGGCGAGCCACTTGGGCAGCGGCTGGTCCTCGCCGACGGCGATGCAGTGGATGCGGATCCTGCGCGAGCGGTTCCAGCGCACGAGCTCCTCGCGGATCGCGATCGCCTCGGTTTCCGTGCCGGCGGTCGGTGTGCCGTCGGTCATGAAGCAGATCGTGTCGACGTCGGGGTCGCGGAAGGCGAACTCGAGCGCGTCGTAGATGTTCGTGCTGCCCGCCAGCGCGAGGCGCCCGATGAACTCGCGGGCCTGGCCGCGCATCTCCTCGTCGCGTTTCTTCGCGGCGGGGGAGAGCTCACCCCGCTCGTCGCGGCGCAGGCGCTTTCCGCCGGAGAATTCCGCGAGACCGTCGAGCCACGGCAGCACGGCGTCGCCGAAGCCGACGATGTTGAACCACGAACCCGGCGGCAGCACGTCGACGAGCTGCAGCAGCTCTCCGCGCGCGACGTCGATGCGCTTTTTCTGCTCTTCTCCCGGCGCTTTCGACAGCGCGCCCATCGAGCCCGACAGGTCGACGACGAACACGGTGCGCGCGGAGGCGATCTCGACGCCGTAGAAACGCGCGGCGGTCGTGCGCGGCTCGCTCGAGCCACCCTGCGGGTTCGTCCCGACCTTCTGGCCGGGCTTCCAGTCGCGCCCCGCGCCCTGTCGCCAGCGCACCCAGCCTTCCTGCGAGCGCAGGTGCTTCACGCCGGTGAGCTCGACCAGCGCACGCACGATGTCGCCGTGCACGCGGCCGTTGTCGAGTTCCTCGCCCAGCCGCGCGACGAGCGCATCTAGCCGTCCGGGGCTGGGATTGCGCGTGAGCCACGCCACCGCGAGCACACGCGCCGACCAGTCCTCGCACGCGAGCGCAGTGAGCGCGAGGCCCGAACACGCGTCGAGGTCGTCGGCGAGCAGCTCCGCGAAGGCCGAGCGCCGTCGCAGCTCGTCGTCGCCGCCGGCCCACTCGACGAGGCGCTTCTCCCAGGCCGGCCACTGCGCGGTTCCGCGCTGGAGTTCCGTCGCCGCGTGCAGCGCGCTCTCGAGCAGCTCGCGGTCCTTGCCCTTCGCGACGACCGTGGCGAGTTCGCCCGCGGCCTCCAGCGCCTTGTGCCGCGCGAGCAGCTCCGCCGCCTCGTTGCGCACGCGCGGATCTTCCGCGGAAAGCGCCTTTCGCGCCGCCTCCTCGACCGCGGGAAAATCGAGCCCACGCGCCGCGCGCAACGCGTGGAGCCGCTCGCGCGTCTCCCCACGGGCGATGCCCCCGGCCAGGTAGCGTGCGGTCGCCTCGTCCGCGCAGCCCGCGATCGCTTCCGCGCCCACGCGCCGCAGCCAGGCGGGGAAGTTGCGCTCCAGCACGATCACGTCGAGCTGCGCCGCCGCGGCCGCGCAACGACCGTCCGCGCGCGCCCGCTCGATGTAGTCGCGGATCGCCTTCGCGCGTTCGTTGCCGCCGAGCTTCGGATCGGCGATGCGCCCGAGCAGCTCTCCCTCCGCATCGCTGCCCGCGGCGTTCGCGCAGGGCGCGAGGGCTGCAAACGACAGGGCGAGGCTCGCGAGCAGTCGGGTCGGTCCGGGCATCGCGCCCGAGCTTACCCGAACTTTCGTTCCTGTCTCGGGCGGCGCCCGTGCGCTCGGCCGCGCTAGCGCGGAACGGTCAGGATGAGGCGATTTCCGCTGGGCGTGCGCTCGTGGCGCAGGTCGGGAGCGAGCGCGCGCACCATGGCGAGCCCGCGGCCGCCGAGCGCGGCCGTCTCCAGCGTGGACATCGGCGGCGGCAGCGGTCGCCCGAGCGGATCGAACTCCTCGAACTCGTCCTCGAGCGTCAGCACGACGCTCGCGCGACCCACGGCGACGTGCCAGTGCACGCGCCGCGCCGCCGGTCCGCGACCGTGGCGGAGAGCATTGGTCACCAGCTCCTCGAGCGCGAGGTCCACCGCGTGGACCACCGGCGCCTCGACGCCCTGCCGCGAGAGCTCGGCCCGCACGCGCGCGGAGTCGTCCGCGAGCGTGCTCCCGCCGAACCCGATCGTGCCGCGCAGCGTGCCTTCCATCGCCGGGAAGACT
Organism: Planctomycetota bacterium; assembly: GCA_026692705.1. Lineage (GTDB taxonomy): Bacteria > Planctomycetota > UBA1135 > UBA1135 > F1-120-MAGs118. The sequence goes on along the minus strand of JAPLOE010000286.1, from coordinate 4,454 downwards.
AGCTCGCCTTGCCGTCGAGCCACGCCGCCGCCGCGTCGCGATCCGCCGCCACACGAATCACCTGCGCGAGCGAGCTGTGGCGCAGCGCCCCGTCGACCAGCGGTCCGGGAGCGGCGAGCACGAGCCGCGCTCCGGCCCGTTGCAGCGCTTTCGCCGCGGTCAGGAGCATGCGCACGCCCATCGAGCTCAGGAACTCGACCGCGGACAGGTCGACGATCGCGTCGACGCGGCGCGCGACCACCGCAGCGTTGAAGGCGGTCTCGATCGACTCGACCCCGAGCGTGTCGAGACGGCCGGACAGGGACACGACGGTGCGGTGGGGAAGCGTTTCTACGGGCCCGAGGTTCATCCGCGCGAGGCTAGGGCGAAGGCGCGGGCCGCGCAGCGTGTCGAGACGGGCTTTGCCGACGCTTGAAGCGCGCTTGTCCCGGCCTTCGAGCTACGCCGGGGTGCGCAGCGCAAGGGCTCTCCGTTGAAGCTCCGGGCGCCATCAGCGAAACTCTCCGGCCTACCGTCCCGCACAACGCCAACCCAAAGCGCTCCGATGGCATTCGAACAGCAACTGACCAAGGTCCTCTCCCAGGATGGCTTCCTCGCCGCGCTCGACCAGTCGGGCGGCAGCACGCCCAAGGCGCTCAAGCTCTACGGCGTGCCCGAGAGCGCGTACTCGGGCGAAGAAGCGATGTACACCAAGGTGCACGAGATGCGCACGCGCATCGTCACGTCGCCGGCCTTCAATGGCGACCGCATCCTCGGTGCGATCCTGTTCGAGAACACGATGGACCGCCAGATCTGCGGCAAGGGTTCCGCGCAGTACCTGTGGCAGGAGAAGCGCGTCGTGCCGTTCCTCAAGGTCGACAAGGGCCTCGCGGCCGAGGCCGACGGCTGCCAGCTGATGAAGGACATGCCCGACCTCGAGAAGCTGCTCGAGCGCGCGCGCAAGAACGACGTCTTCGGCACGAAGATGCGCTCGGTGATCAAGCAGGCCAACGCCGCGGGCATCGAGAAGGTCGTCGAGCAGCAGTTCGCGGTCGGCAAGCGCATCATCGACGCCGGCCTCGTGCCGATCATCGAGCCGGAAGTCGACATCGAGTGCCCGGACAAGGTCGAGGCCGAAGGCCTGCTCGAGGACGCGCTGCTGGCGCAGCTCGACGAGCTCGACGGCACCGAGCTGGTGATGCTCAAGCTCACGCTGCCGGAGATCGACGGCTTCTACGAGCGCCTGATCGCGCACCCCAACGTCGTGCGCGTCGTCGCGCTGTCGGGCGGCTACACGCGCGCCCGCTCCAACCAGAAGCTCGCCCGCAACGCCGGCATGATCGCGAGCTTCAGCCGCGCGCTGACCGAAGGCCTGAGCGCGCAGCAGTCCGACGCCGAGTTCAACGCGGCGCTCGACGAAGCGATCGAGTCGATCTTCGAGGCCTCGCGCACCTAGGCGCTCGCCCGCTCCGTCCGAACCGCCGCGCACGCCTCGCCCCTTCGGCGAGCGTGCGCGGCGGCGCTTTCGGAGCGCGGGGCGCAGCGGCGCGGAAGAACCTTCCGTGTCGCTGGCGTTTCGGAGCCCGCGGTCTGCCGGGATCTGGCCGCTTCCTGTATGCTTGCGACCCCAAGCATTGCGCCTGATGAACCAACCGAACGCTTCGAACCTGTCTGGAATCCTGCGGCCCATTGCCGTTCCGCCGAGCTCCTCCGAGCCGATCTTCGTGCTCGGCAGCGTGCGCTCCGGCACCAGCGCGATCGGGCAGGCCCTGACTCGTGGCGCCGGGATTGCCGGGCACGACGAGGGGCACGTCACGACGCTCCTGCAGGTTGCCCTCTCGTCGGTCGACAAGGTCGTCGGCAACTACCCGTCCGCGGGTGGCAGCTACCTGATCCAGTCGTTCGACGCCGCCGGCTTCAAGACGCACATCCGCAACTACTTCGCGGCCTTCTTCGCGCAGCACTGCCCCGCCGGTCGCTGGGCCGACAAGTCGCCCGACGACTTCGAGGGCGCGCCCGCGATCCGCGCGGCGCCGGTGCTGCTCGAGATGTTCCCCAAGGCGCGTTTCGTCTACTGCCAGCGCCGCGGCATCGAGAACGTGCTCTCGCGCGTCTCGAAGTTCCCGCACGTGCCGTTCTGGTACCACTGCCGGAGCTGGGCGACGACCGTGAGCGCTTGGCACGAGACGCGCGCGAAGCTTGGCTCCAGCTGGATCGAGGTGCGGCAGGAGCGCATGGCGCTCGAGCCCGCGAAGGTCGCGACCGAGCTCGCACAGTTCCTCGGGCTCAACGAAACTCAGCGCGCAGGCCTGCAGCAGTCGCTCGCCAACGACCGGCCCGAGCAGAGCCGCCCCGCCGGCGAGGCCCGCTCGCTCACGATGGCGGACGCGGGCTGGGATCCGGGCCTGCAGGGCGTGTTCCTGCAGGAATGCACCGACGCGATGAAGCTCGCGGGCTACTCGTTCGAGGGCGGCAGTCACGGCGAGGATCTCGTGCGCCTGTTCTGGGCGAGCGCCGAGTCCTCCGCCTCGACCACGCTGCGCGGCCTCTCCCACGACATGCACCGTGCGCTGAACCGCGATGATTTCGTGCTCGGCCCGCCGGCGGCCGGTGCGCGCGCGGAGCTCATCTACCACGACCTCGCGATCCGCACGCGACGGTCTTTCCGAGCGCGCTTGGCCACGCAGGGCGATCCGGGGCTGGTCGTCGAGTACAGCGTCGAAGTCCGGGATGGCAATGGGCGGGTGATCGCGAGCGGCAAGGCCCGCGCAGCCGCCGGTGCGCCCGAGGTGCCGCTGGCCATCTCGCTTCCGGCGGGGGACAATGAAGTGGTCTCCGTCACGATCTCGACCCAGGCTGTCCAAGGCAAGGTGAACGCGAACTCCATCGCGGAGTGGCGCTCGCCGGCTTTCCACCCCTAGGGCGCGGACGCGGGGGCTCCTGGCCATGCGCATCCTGCACGTCACCAACGAATTGCCGCCGCATTCGGCGAGCGCGAACGCCCACTGCATCTGGGAGCTCGCCCTCAAGCAGTCCGAGCGCCACTGGCCGTCGATCTTCACGCGCGCCGCCGACCCGTCGCTGCCCGAGGGCTTCTCGTGGGTCGAGCGCCGCGGCAACGTCACGATCCGGCACATGAACCGGTTGGCGCTCGAGCGGGAGCCCTTCGAGCGCTCCTACATCCACCACGCCGTCGAGCAGCAATTCCGCGAGTTCCTCGGCGAGACGCGCGCCGACGTCGTCCACTTCCACTCGCTCGAGTACCTGGGCCTGGGCCTGTTCGACATCGCGCACTCGCTCAAGATCAAGACCGTGCTCACGGCGCACGACTTCTGGCCGGTGTGCGCGATCGGCACGCGGCGCTGCCGCACCGACGACACGCCCTGCGAGAAGATCGACCTCGCCAAGTGCGGGCCCTGCGCGCTCGGCGGCGAGTGGACGCGCCTGATCGAGGACCATCAGGCCGAGGTCGAGAAGCTGCGGCCGCGCAACCAGAGCTTCGCCGAGCTCTACCGCCACCACTACGGCGAGCGCTTCGCCACCACCGGGGGCGTGCCCGCCCGCCGCCCGCGCGCCGCGATCCACGCGATGAAGAACGCGCTGCGCGAGGCCCGCTGGAAGGCGCAGGAGCAGCTCGAGGCGAAGTTCGGCGACCCGATCGAGCGGCGCCTCGAGCGCTTCGGCGCGCGCCTCAAGCACATCGACCTCGTGCTCGCGCCGTCGGAGTTCGCGCGTGCGGAGTACCAGCGCGCCTTTGGCCTGCCGGCCGAGAAAGTCGTGCTCGACGAGCTCGCGCTGCCGGGCGCGGAACTGCCTGCGCCGCCGCGCGTCGAGAGCTCGGCCGTGCGCGTCGGCTGCATCGGGCCGCTTTCGCGCATCGCTGGTGTCCACGTGCTGGTCGAAGCCTTCGTCGCAGCCGCCGCGACGGCTCCGGCGCTCGAGCTGCACCTCCACGGCGCCACCGCCGAGGGTTCCGACGAGTTCGTCGAGGCGCTGCGCGAGCGAGTCGCGGCGAGCGCTTGCGCATCGCGCATCCACTTCCACGGCGCACCGGACCCGGCGCGCCTCGCCGATTTGCTGGCGGCGCTCGATCTGGTCGTGTTCCCGTCGATCGGCGTCGGCAACGCGCCCGCGGAACTCCTGCACGCGGCCCACGCAGGCGTCGGCGTGCTCGTCTCGAACGCCGGTGGCCTCGCGGAGTTCGTCAAGGTGCACGGCTACGGGCGCACGTTCGCGCTCGGCTCGGTCGAGGCGCTGCGGACCGAACTGGCCGCGCTCGGCGCCGACCGTTCGGGGCTGCGCGAGCTCGTCGGGGAGCGCCCGCCGCTCAAGACCGTGCAGCACGAGGCGAACGAGCTCGCGCTGCTCTACCACGAGCTGCTCTACGGCAAGTACAAGGCCCCGACGCCCGCGCAGCAGGCCGCGCGCCGCCGCGGCGAGTACGAGAGCGCCCGAGAGCTCGTGAAGGAATGAGC
>JAPLOE010000285.1 GCA_026692705.1 Planctomycetota bacterium | reverse complement strand
AGGCCTACAGCCTCGCGATCGTGACCGAGTCGGGCGGCAACTGGCGCGCCAAGGTGATCGGCCTCGACGACTTCCGCGACAGCCACGAACTGCTGTTCGTGCTGCGCTCCGGCTACCCCGAGCGCAAGGAATAGCGCGATGAGCCAGCGCGCGGTCCCCAGCGTCCTGTGGCGGGAGGGCATGTTCCTCTCGACGCAGCACTTCCAGGCGCTCGCGCGCGAGGCCGCCGGGCTCGCCGCCGGCGCGAGCTCGATCGGGCGTGCGCAGGGCCACGGGCTCGTGTCGCTCACGATCGACCAGGGGCGACTGGCGGAGTCGGTCTTCGACGTGCGCGCGCTCGAGCTGGTGTTCCCCGACGGGACGCTGGCGGTCGTGCCGGGCAACGCGGAGATCTCGGCCACCGGCTTCGCCGACGTGTTCAAGGAGCCGGAGCTCAAGGTGTGGCTCGCGATCCCCGAGGCGCGCGAGAACCAGCCGGCGATCGACGACGGGCGCGACGGCCGCGTGGCGCGTTTCCGCGTGCAGGCCGTGGCCACGCACGACGAGAACTTGCGCGACAGCGTGCAGCAGCTCGAGTTCCGCATGCTGCGCGTCAAGGTGTTCTTCGGCGACGCGCCGCCGGCGGGCTTCGAGGCGGTCGAGGTCGCGCGGCTGGTGCGAGAGGGCCGTCCGGTGGCGCTGCCGGCGCTCGATCCGCACTTCGTGCCGCCCGTGATGGAGTGCGGTGGCGCTCCGACGCTCCTGCGGCGCATCACCGAGCTCGCGCAGGAGGCGCGGCGGCGCGTTCGGGACCTCGCCGAGCGCGTGCCGACGCTGGCGCGGCTCTCCGACGTCGGTCGCGGCGTCGATTTCGCGAGCCTGCTGCTCCTGCAGTCGCTCAACCGCACGTGCGCGACGCTCGAGCAGCTCGCGCGCGCCCCGCGGCTCGCCCCGGAGCACGCCTACCGCGAGCTCGCACGCTGCTGCGGCGACCTCGCGCTGTTCCACCCCGCGCGCGCGGTGCCGGCGCTGCTCGCCTTCGATCCCGCGCGCACCGACGCGTGCTTCAAGAACGTGCTCGGCGAGCTGGCGGCCCTGATGGGCGCCGAGGTCGAGCACCCCTACGAGTGCGTGCCCTTCGACCGCGACGCGCTCGTGCCGTTCTTCCATCAGGTCGCAATGCCGGCGGAATGGCTCGAGCGGCGCGCGGAAGTGTGGCTCGGCGTCCAGCTCGCGCGGCGCTCCGAGGAGGCCGCGCGCCTCGTGCCCGACGGCATCAAGCTGCTCGCGCCCAGCGAGAAGCAGCGCGTGATCGACGGCATGATCCCCGGCATCTCGCTCGTGCACGAGCGCGTGCCGCCGCTCGCCTTCCCCAAGCGCGAGGACCTGCACTACTTCCGCATCTCGACCGAGGGCGAGTCGCGCAATTCCTGGCTCTCGATCGAGCGCGAGCGCTCGGCCCTGATCGTCAACCCGCTCGACGACCTCGTCGACGCGCGCTTCGAGTTCTACGTGGAGAAGCCTCGCCGCCATGGCTGAGCAACGCCTGAGCCTCGCCGCCGCCACGAGCCCGCTGTTCCTCTACCTCTCGACCTTCTGGCGCAGCGCGGCCTCGAGCCGCGCGACCCAGCAGGAGGTGAAGGAGCAGCTGCTCGCCATCTTCGAGAAGATCGCCGACGAATGCCGGCGCGAGCCGCGGCTCGCGCCGCTGTACGAGCGCATCCACTACGCGCTCGTCGCCGCCGCCGACCAGATCGTGCTCAGCTCGACCTGGCCCGAGCGCACGAAATGGGCGCTCGCGCCGCTGGAAAAGGACCTTTTCAAGAAGCTCGAGGGCGGCAAGCGCTTCTTCCGGCTCGTCGACGAGGTGCTGCAGGAGCCGACGGCCGAGGCGGCGGAGATCGCCGAGTGCCTGTTCTACTGCGTCGCGCTCGGCTTCCGCGGCGAGCTGATCGGCGAGAAGCGCGAACTCGAGCGCATGCGGCGCTCGCTGTTCGAGAAGGCCCGGCTGGCGGGCGCGCTCGGCAACCGCCTGACGCCCGAGGCCTACGACCGCACCGTTCCCGGCCGTCCGGTGACGCTGCCGACGACGCGCACGCTGCGCCTCGTCGCGCTCGCGGTGGCCTCGCTCGTGTTCCTGCTGCTCACCGTCGCGTTGGGCGTCAAGCTCACCGACGAGGACGTCGTCGAGAGCTCGCGCTTCCTCACCGAGGAGCTGCGCGCGGGCCGCACGCCGGACCTGAACGAGGTGCCCGACCGGCTCGAGCCGCTGCGCGAAGTCGTCAACACGAGCCGGAAGGGTCGCTAGCCCGTGAAGAAGTTCTTCTCGAACAAGGCGAACCTGCTCGTTCTCGCGCTGGTGGTCGTGATCGTCACGCTGCTCGTGATCCTGTACCTCGCGGGCTCGGCGCGCTGGGCGATCTGGGTGCTCGCGGCGCTGATCGTGTTCGGCGTGCTGTGGATCGTGATCGAGCTGTGGCAGAAGGCGAAAAAGCGCCGCCGCCAGCGCCGTTTCGACGAGGACCTCGCCGCCAAGGAAGGCATCGACGAGCGCAAGCGCGAGTGGGCCGAGCGCGTCGCCGAGCTCGAGAAGCAGGGCATCGACCGCTACGAGCTGCCGTTCTACGTGCTCGTCGGCGAGCCGCAGTCGGGCAAGAGCATCCTGCTGCAGAACTCCGACCTGCACTTCCCCTTCGGGCAGACGCGCCTGTCGGGCGCGGGCGGCACGCGCGGCTGCGACTGGTGGTTCACGGAAGAGGCGGTGATCCTCGACCTCGCGGGCCGGCTCTTCACGCACGAGGGTGGCGTCGCGGACGAGAAGGAATGGCAGGCCTTCCTCGACCTGCTGTTCGAGTTCCGCCCGCTGTGCCCGGCGAACGGCATCCTGCTCGTGCTGCCCTGCGACGGCCTGCTCGTCGACCAGCGCGACTCGGTGCTGCACAAGGCGTCCAAGATGCAGGACGCGCTGGTCACGCTCTCCAACAAGCTGCAGGCGCAGCTGCCCGTGTACCTCGTCCTCACCAAGGGCGACAAGATCTTCGGCTTCGCGGAGTCGGTCTATCGCCTCGAGCAGGCGCAGCGCCAGCAGATGTTCGGCTGGTCGCGGCCGGGCGAGCGTTTCGACGCGCCGTTCAAGGTCGAGGAAGCGCGCGAGGGCTTCGACGAGCTCGTGCAGCGCGCGCGCCTCCTGCGCGCCGAGATGATGGCGACGGCGGCGCTGCCCGAGGACATCGCGGCGGTGCACCGCATGTCGGCTTTCCCCGAGGAATTGCGCGCCCTGTGGCCGGGGCTCGAGCTGTACCTCAAGACGCTCTTCACCGACAGCGCGATCACCGAGAAGCTCTTCCTGCGCGGCCTGTACCTGACGAGCGGCCTGCAGTCGGGCGTGCCGGTGGCGAAGGTCTGCGCCGAGCTGATCGGCGGGGCGCGCGAGGCCGACTCGCGCGCGCTCGAATCGCTCTTCACCAAGCAGCGCGCCTACTTCATCCGCGACCTCGTGCGCGAGAAGGTCTTCTCCGAGCGCGGGCTCGTGAAGCCGACCTCGAGCCGCGTCGTCAAGGCGCGGCGCGCGGCGGCGATCGGCTACGGCTTCGCGGGTGCGGTGGCGCTGACGGCGCTGGCGACGGCGGTCGTGTTCGCGGTCACGCACGAGTCCGATCTCGCCTCGACGCCGGCCGGCAATGCGCTGGTCGCGGGCTGGGACGAGGTCGCCGCACGCGGCCCGCTCGACCTGTCGCGCGCGCTCGACCACCTCGAGACGCTGCGCCAGGAAGCGGCGCGCGTCGAGCAGGACACGATCGGCCAGAAGGCCGAGGCGCTGCTCGAGCTGCACGGCACGATCCTCTCGCACCGCGTGCTTCCGCACCTGCGCGACACGGTGATCGCGAGCCTCGACCGCCCGGCCAAGGACGGCCTCGAGAGCCACGAGGAGTTCCGCGCGCGCGTCACGCTCGCGCTCGACCTCGCCGACACGATCCAGTACCGCGCGACCGAATTCGCGCGGGGCAACGACTCGCTCGCCGGGCGCATGCGCGCGCGGCTCGACGCGCTCGGGCTGGGCGACGCGCTGCTCACGCGCATCGGCACCGAGCTCGCCGCGCACTCCGCCGTCGGCGAGGCGCGCCGCGAGGACCAGAAGCCGGCCTACGCGACGCTGTTCGCGGCCCTGCGCAAGCAGCTCGACCGCACGCTGGAAGCCGGTGACCCGCTGCAGGTCGGCGGCGATCTCGGCTGGGTCGTCGCGGTGCGCGGCGTCGAGCGTTCCGAACGCGAGCTCTCGGCGCGCGGCGGCGTGCGCAGCGAGGAAGTGCACCGGCTCGCGGCGCGCTACTACGCCTGCCTCGGCACGGCGCGGCGCGCGCGCGAGGCGCTCGAAGGCGGCTTCAAGCCCGAGCGCGCGGAGGCGTCGCTCGAGACGCTGCGCCAGCTGCGGCTGCGGCTCTCGACGGGCAGCGACGAAGGCGGTGCGTGGCCGTCGGCGGCGCTCGACCTCGAGCCCGCGAAGCTCAAGACCTTCAAGCCCTCGGCCGACGCCGAGAAGGCGATCGACAAGGAAGACTCGCGCCGCACGCTCGAGGAAGTCTGCGATCCGGCGCTGCTGCCGATCGCGCCGTGGAGCCTCGACCGGCTAGCGCGCGACGTGCACCGCGCCTACGTCGACCTGCGGCCGGACACGGTGCAGCGCGACGTGCGCGACGCCAAGCTCAAGGCCGTCGCGGCGGCCTTCGGCGACGCGGTGGCGAGCTGGGACGACCTGCGCCGGCCGGAAGTGATCGCGGCCGAGAACGACGGCGGCGATGCGGCGGTCGCGCAGGACGCGCTGTCGAAGGTCCGGCGCTCGACCGGCTCGCGGCGAGCGACGAGGTGCGTGCGATCCAGACGTTGGTGCGCGCGAGCGGCGCGCGGCATGCCGGGCTCGACGAGAGCGCGCGGCAGCGGCTCGATCGCCTGATCGGCGACGCGCAGAAGGGTGTGCTCGAGGGCTGGAAGGCGACCGCGCCCTCCGACACGAGCTACCGCGCCGTGGCGCAGCTCCTGCTCGACTTCATCCGCTTCGAGGACCGCATCAACCCGGGCCCGGCGGAACTGCCGACGGGACTCGCGCAGCGCGACCGCTGGCTCGCCGAGGTCGACACGTTCGTCAAGTCGCGCATCGAGGGCGCGCGCGCCGCCGCGCGCGAGCGCCTGCGCGAGGAACTGCGCATCGGCTCGCGGCCGCTGTCGGAATGGAAGGGCGAGCTCGCCCGCGAGCTCGAGGAAGACCGCCTCGCGCGCTGGGCGCAGGCCGGGGCCCGCGACAGCGGCGTGCAGCTCGAGGAGCGCGACCTCGCGCGCCTGGGCCTGCTCCCCACGTCGGTGCCGCTCGTCAACGAGCTGTTCGTCAGCCTGCGCGCGGGCGTCGCGCCCGACATGGCGGGCCAGCCGCTCGTCAAGCACACGCGCGAGGCGCTGCGCGATTTCGAGCTCGGCAGCGACGAGAAGCTCGCCAACTCGCTCGCGAGCGCGCGCACGCGCCGGGCCGAGCTGGCCGGTGGCGCCGCAGCCGGTGCGACGCAGCTCGCGGTCGTGCGCTCCAACGAGATCTGGGACCTGTTCGACACGCAGGTGCGGCTCGAGCTGCGCCGCAAGTTCACGACCGAGCTCGACAACCTGCTGACGACCTCGAACGAGCTTTCGCGCGCGCTGTTCTCGGCCGACTGGAGCGAGTTCGAGGGCGCCTCGCGCGCCTCGCCGGCGCTCTACGAGGGCCTCGCGACTCAGGTGCGCAAGACGTTCGCGATCGACGGCGACCTCGACCGCCTGCGCCTGCGTTTCCGCCTCGCGGATCTGGGCGAACTCTCGTTCCCCCAGACGCCGGCCGACCTGCCGACGTGGACACGCTTCCAGTTCCTGCGCGACGTGCAGCGTTTCCTGCTCGCCCGCGACGTGTTCGGCGCCGCTCCGGGCCTGCCGGTGCGCTGGACGGTCGTGCGCTCGGGCGCGGACTCGCTCACGGCCAACAAGGACAACTCGAACGTGCTGCGCGAGAGCTTCGCGCGCGACTCGAGCGGCGCGTGGGTGCTCGACGAGGGCAAGGAGACGCTGATGTCCGACAAGGACACGGCGCCGTTGCCCTGGAACCTGCGCGAGCCCGCGGGCCCGCTGGCGCTGCGCTTCACCAGCAAGCGCACCGCCGCGCGCCAGCTCGCCCCGACCGAGATCGAGCTCATCGTCCACGGCCTGCTCGCCCCGCTCGTGCTCGCCTGGAGCGGCGAGGCGAAGGGCGACGAGTGGGAAGTCTCGCTGCCCGTCGAGCGCCTCGAGAGCTTCAAGCGCGCCGGCGCGGACACGTCCAAGCTGCTCGACCGCCGCATCACGCTGCGCCTCGCGTTCCCGCAGGATCCTGCGGCCACCGCGGCGCCGCTGCCCAAGCGCCCCACGAAGTAGCGTCCGTGTTCTCGTTCTTTCGCGAGGAAATCCTGGGCGTCGAGGCCTACGGCAAGCTGCCGCTCGCCAAGGACTACCTGCGCGTGGGCTGCGCGGAAGGCACGCCGGCGCTGTGGCGCAAGTGGCTCGACGCGGGCTACTCCGGCGGCAGCGGCGGAGCGTTTCCCGCGCTGAGCGGAGCGCTGCGCTTCACGACGGGCTCGGTCTGGGGCGAGCCGCTGGTCGGGCTCCTGTGGCCTTCGAGCGACGCCGGTGGCCTGCGCAAGTTCCCGCTGACGCTGGTGGTCGAGCGCCGCGCCAAGCCGGCGCGCGCGGACGCCGCCGCCGGGTTTCCGGTGGCGCGCGCGCTGTGGCGCGAGCTCGAGGCGCTCAAGCGCACGGGCGAGGCGCGGCCGGACGGAGCGGCCTTCCTCGGCGCGCTGCGCGGTCGCGAGCTCGACGTGCAGGCGCTGGCGCCCGTGCAGGGCGAGCGCTTCGACTTCGGTTCGTTCGAAGCCGCTTACGCCGCGCTCGATGGCGGTCTGGTCGGACTGCTGCGCAAGCTGGCGGAGCTGCGCCGCTCGGGCCCCCGCGCCGTGCTGCGCCTGCCGCTCGCGGCGAACCTCGACCTCGTCGAGCAGGCGCACGGCTGGCTCAGCCTGTGCAGCGACCTCGGGCTGTTGCACGGCACCGACTCGCCGGCCGTGTACTTCCCCGCGGACGCCCCCGCCGAGGGCGCACCGGCCGCGCTCGTGCTCGCCACTCGCCCGTTCCAGGCCGCCGACGTCGCGTGGCTCGCCCCGCTGGGCACGAGCCGGCTCGGCCCCGAGGATCTGGCCCAGCCCGTGCGGCTCGAGGCGCCGATCGTGCGCGAGTCGAGCCTGCCCCTCGCGACGACGCTGGCCGCCTGCTGGCAGGCCAAGCTCGGCCGCTGAACCGCGCTCCGGGGCGCCGCGGATCTTGTGGCGGGACGGGGGCCGGGCGTATCCTCGCCGCGCTCGCTGACTCGCCGCGGAGCGTCCGCGCGAGCCTCGGGTCCCCCTCGCCGCTCCCGCTCGCACGCTCGGAGTTCGTCGTCCCATGGCATCCTCCGTCCAGATCGATCTCGACGCACTCGCGCAGCCGATCTCCGAGGCCCAGCCCGCGGGCCCGGACCTGCGCGAGGACGACGCCAACGGGGCGCTGTTCCTCGAGCTCAAGGACGCGCGCCGCAGCGCCCGCGCCGCCGAGCGCACGCTCGCCAACGCCGAGCTCGGCACGGTCGAGGCCGAGAGCACCGAGGCGCGCGCGATCGACGAGGCCCGCGAGGCGAGCAGCGCCGCCTGGCGCCGGATCCTGGAGCTCGCCCCGCGCCTCCTGTCCGGCAAGTCCAAGGACCTCGAGGTCTGCGCCTACTGGATCGAGGCCCTGACGCGCGACCGCGGCTTCGCGGGCCTGCGCGACGGGGTCAAGGCCGCCCGCACGCTGGTCGAGGGCTTCTGGGACGGCCTGTGGCCGGCGCCCGACGCCGAGGACGGCATTGCCGCGCGCTGCGCCCCGCTCGCCAACCTCAACGGCGACGGCCCCGACGGCCCGCTCCCCTACCGCATCGCGCTGCTGCCGCTGACCGACCCGATCGACGAGACGGGCGGACTGTCGACGTGGCACTTCGGGCAGGCGCGCGAGCTCGCGCGCATCACCAACGAGGAACAGCGGGCCGAGCGCGAGCGCGCGGGCGCGGTCTCGATGGAGAAGTTCGAGGCGGCGATCAGCGCGACTGCGGTCGAGACGCTGCAGGAGACGCTGGGCGACATCGAGGAGGCGCTGGCGGAGTGGGAAGCGCTCTCCAACGCCGTGTCCTCGCGCTCGAACGGCTATGCGCCGCCGGCCTCGGCCGGGCGCGAGGCGCTCGAGGCCGCACGCGCCGCGCTGCGCTTCGCGGCGCGCGACCAGCTCGCCGCCGCCGAGCCCGAACCGGCCGCGGAAGAGGCGCAGGGCGACGGCCCGGCGGAAGCCGGTGCGCCGCGCGCGGCGGCCCGCGGCATCTCCGGAGAGATCACGTCGCGCGAGGAAGCGCTCAAGGTGCTCACGCAGGTCGCGAAGTTCCTGCGCCGCACCGAGCCGCACTCGCCGATCTCCTACGCGGTCGAGCAGAGCGTGCGCTGGGGGGCGATGTCCCTGCCCGAGCTGTTGCGCGAGCTGCTCGCCGACGAGGGCGCGCGCGACTCGCTCTTCCAGCGCGTCGGAATCCGCGAGGAACCGCGCGAGTAGCGCGGTCTCCCCGCATAATCGAACAAGCCTTCTCCGGCCGCGAGAAGGCAGGCAACGAAGATCCCAAGTCCAGCGACCCGACCCCAGGCACCGAGGAAACCCATGGCCGTCCACAAGAAGCTCGAGCGCGTGCGCAAGCCGCGCGTGCACATCACCTACGACGTCGAGACCGGCGGAGCCGCGGTCAAGAAGGAGCTGCCGTTCGTCGTCGGCGTGCTCGGCGACTTCTCGGGCAACCCGACGACGCCGCTCAAGCCGCTCAAGGACCGCAAGTTCACGCAGATCGACCGCGACAACTTCAATGACGTCATGTCGAAGGTCGCGCCGGAGCTGAACATGAAGGTCCAGAACACGCTCGCCGGCGACGGCAGCGAGATGGCCGTCCAGCTCAAGTTCAACTCGATGGAGGACTTCGAGCCCGGCCGCGTGATCCAGCAGGTCGAGCCGCTGCGCAAGCTGCTCGAGACCCGCAACAAGCTCAACGACCTGCTCTCGAAGGCCGACCGTTCCGAGGAACTCGAAGGCCTGCTCGAGGACGTGCTCAAGAACTCCGAGCAGCTCAAGAAGCTCAAGGGTGAGCTCGGGCTCGAAGGCCAGTAGCTCCCCACGCCCCCCAGCCCAGCAGCACAGGAACATCCAGCCATGGCCGAAGCCCAATCCAATCCCCAGTCCGCGCAGGCGTCGGAAACCACCCAGGACGGTGGCCTGCTCGCCAGCGTGCTGTCCGCCACCAAGCAGACCGAGAAGTCGCGCGCCGAGGAACTCGTGCGCACGCTCGTCGAGGAAGCGACGCGTGGCACCGTCACGTGGAGCAAGAACCTCAACGTCACGATCTCGAAGGCGGTCGCCGCCATCGACGCCGCGATGTCGAAGCAGCTCTCCGCGATCCTGCACAAGCCCGAGTACCAGAAGCTCGAGGGCTCCTGGCGCGGCCTGAACCAGTTCGTGATGAGCTCGGAGACGAGCACCACGCTCAAGATCAAGCTGATGAACATCTCCAAGAAGGACCTGTTCACCGACCTCGACAAGGCCGTCGAGTTCGACCAGAGCCAGATCTTCAAGAAGCTCTACGAGGCCGAGTTCGGCATGGCCGGCGGCGAGCCCTACGGCGCGCTGATCGGCGACTACGAGTTCTCCTCGCACCCCAACGACATCGCGCTGATGCAGAACATGTCGAGCGTCGCCGCCGCGGCCTTCGCGCCGTTCATCGCGGCCGCCGCGCCGCAGATGCTCGGCATGGAGAGCTGGGAAGAGCTCAGCAAGCCGCGTGACCTCGCCAAGATCTTCGAGAGCCCCGAGTACACCAAGTGGCGCTCGTTCCGCGAGAGCGAGGACGCGCGCTTCGTCAATCTGGTGCTGCCGCGCACGCTGTCGCGCCTACCCTACGGCAAGAACACCAAGCCCATCGACGAGTTCGACTTCGAGGAGGTCGAGCAGGATCAGGGCGGCGTCGCCAAGGGCTCCAAGCACGGCCAGTACTGCTGGAGCAACGCGGCCTACGCCATGGGTTCGGTGCTCACGCGCGCCTTCGCCGAGAACGGCTGGTGCACGGCGATCCGCGGCGCGGAAGGTGGCGGCAAGGTCGAGAACCTGCCGACGCACGTGTTCCTGTCCGACGACGGCGACCGCGACGTGAAGTGCCCGACCGAGATCGGCATCACCGACCGCCGCGAGGCCGAGCTCTCCGGCCTCGGCTTCCTGCCCATCTGCCACTACAAGAACACCGACTACGCCGTGTTCTTCGGTGCGCAGACGACGCAGAAGCCCAAGAAGTACGACTCGCCGGACGCGACCGCCAACGCGGCCATCTCCGCGCGCCTGCCGTACATCATGGCCACCTCGCGCTTCGCGCATTACCTCAAGATCATGGGCCGCGACAAGATCGGCCAGTTCATGGAGGCGCCGGACTGCGAGAAGTGGCTCAACAACTGGATCCAGAACTTCGTCAACGGCAACTCCGACTCCGGCCCCGAGCTGAAGGCGAAGTACCCGCTGAAGGAAGCGCGCATCGAGGTGCGCGAGATCCCCGGCAAGCCCGGCTCCTACAACGCGATCGCGCACCTGTGCCCGTGGCTCCAGATGGAAGAGCTCACGACCTCGCTGCGCATGGTCGCCAAGATCCCCAAGAAGGGCTGATCGGCATGTTCCCGGACCGGCGGTGCGCTGATGCGTCCCGCCGGTCCGTCGTTTCTGGAGGGGACAGAGGAGCGCCATGGGCCTGCTCGACGACGTCCTGACCGGGACCGAGGCCGCACGCGCGAACGCCGGCTCGCGGCTCGACCGATTCCTCGCGGCACGCACTCCCGCGGACTCGCTGGCCGCGTGGCTCGCGCTCGAGCCGAACGCGCCGCGCCCGAGCGCGCGCGACGTGCAGCGGCGGCTCCTGCTCGAGATCGCGGCGCTCGACCGCAAGCTCGAGGAACAGGTCGGCGCGATCCTGCACCACCCGCGCTTCCAGGCGCTCGAGGCGCGCTGGCGCGGCCTGAAGCTGCTCGTCGACGAGGTGCCCGACGAGGCGAGCCAGCTCGCGCGCGACCTGCGCGACCCGCGCAACCGCGAGCGTGAATATCCCTGCCCGCAGGTGATCCTGCGCGTGCTCGACGTGACGTGGAAGGAGATCGCGCGCGACATGGAGCGCGCGCTCGAGATCGACCAGAGCCAGATCTTCCACAAGGTCTACAGCGAGGAGCTCGGCACGCCCGGTGGCCTGCCCTACTGCGCCCTGCTCGGCGACTACCAGATCGCGCACCGGCCGCGCCCCGACGACCGCACCGACGACGTCGACGTGCTGCGCGGGCTCTCCGAGATCGCCGCCGCGGCCTTCGCGCCGCTGTTCCTCGGCGCGCACCCGCTGCTGTTCGGCCTCGAGAGCCTGTCGGAGCTCGAGCGCCCGTTCAGCATCGAGAAGGCCACCAACCCGCTCACGCAGCCCGAGTACGCGCGCTGGGATCGCTTCCGCGCGAGCGACGACGCGCGTTTCGTCGCCGTGGTGCTGCCGCGCGTGCTGCTGCGCCGCCCGTGGGTGCCGACGGCGGAGCGCGAGGATCGCTTCCGTTTCCGCGAGGACACCTCGCGGCACGAGCAGTACCTGTGGGGCAACGCGATCTGGGCCATGGGCACGGTGCTGCTGCGCTCCTACTTCGACAACGGCTGGCTCGCGGCGATCCGCGGCATCGATCCCGACGGCTGCGGCGGCATGGTCACGAACCTGCCGGAGTGCTGGAGCGCCACGGACCGGCGCGGCGTCGCCCCGCGCGGCACGGTCGAGCTGCAGGTGACCGACGCGCGCGAGAAGGAACTCGCGGCGCAGGGCTTCATCCCGCTCTGTCAGGTGCCGGGCTCGAGCACCGCCGTGTTCTACAGCGTGCCGTCGGTCCAGAAGCCCGCGCGCTACGACACGCCCGAGGCCGAGGCCTCCAGCCGCCTGTCGGCGATGATGCACTACATCCTGTGCGCCGCGCGTTTCGCCCACTACCTCAAGGTGATGGGCCGCGACGCGGTCGGCACGGTGACGACGGCGGCGGCGATCGAGGCCCAGCTCAACGGATGGCTGCTGCGCTACGCGGCCGACGCCGACGACATGCCCGACGCGCGCCGCCGCGAGTACCCGCTCGCCGAAGGCCGCGCCGAGGTCACCGAGGACCCGCGCCGCCCCGGCGTGTTCACGTCGCGCTTCTTCCTGAGACCGCAGTTCCAAATCGATGAACTCGCCACGACGGTACGATTGCGCACCGAGATCGTGCCCCGAGGAGACCGACGCAGATGACGCAGCCCGCAGATTTGTTCCAGCAAGGCAAGCTCGCCGAGGCGCTCGCGGCGCAGGTGGCCGTCGTGCGCTCGAAGCCGACCGACCTCGACGCGCGGGGGCAGCTCGTGGAGTTCCTCGTGCTGTCGGGCGAGCTCGAGCGCGCGGATGCGCAGCTCGAGACGATCCTGTCGCAGAGCCCGGCCCACGTGCACGGCGCGTCGCTGCTGCGGCAGCTCGTGCATGCCGAGATCGCGCGCCGCGACTTCTTCATGGCCGGCCGCCTGCCGGAGTTCGTCGCGACGCCGTCGGAGTCCCTGCGGCTCGCGCTCGAGGCCTCGATCCTGCTGCGCGAAGGCAACGGGGCGGGAGCGTCGGCGCTGCTGGCGAAGTCGGCGGAAGCGCGCGCACCGCGGCCGGGCAAGCTCGACGGCAACGCCTTCGACGATCTCGTCGACCTCGACGATCGCCTCGGCGGCGTGCTCGAGGTGCTCACTCCCAACGGCAAGTACTACTGGATCGAGTTCAGCTCGCTGCAGTCGATCGAGTTCGACGCGCCCGAGCGTGCGCTCGACCTCCTCTGGCGTCCGGCGCGCATCGAAGTGCGCGGCGGGGAATCCGGAAGCGTGTACGTGCCCGCGATCTACGCGCCCACCGACGGTCAAAGCGAGGCGCTGCGGCTGGGGCGCGCGACCGATTGGGTCGAGCTCTCCCCCGGCGGCGCCGTGCGTGGACAGGGCCAGCGCATGTGGCTCGCCGGCGAAGAGGCGGTCGCGGCGCTCGAGGTCGGCAAGCTCGAGTTCGCGGGCTAGCGGGCGACGCCGATGGCACGCTCCGACTCGCGCCGGCCGCTGCTGCCGTCCCTGCTCGATCGCCTGATCGACGACGCGCCGGAAGATCGCAACGAGCGCATCGCCGAGGGTTACCACAGCCTCGCCGAGGTGCGCGTCGCGATCCGACGCGACCTCGAGAACCTGCTCAACACGCGCACGCGGCGGCTCGAGTGGCCCGAGGACGCGCCGCTGGTCGCGCGTTCGGTGGCCGCCTACGGCATCCCCGACATCTCCGGGCGTTCGCTCGGCTCCGCCACGCAACGTCAGGCCTTCCTGCGTTCGGTCGAGGAGCTGATCCGGCGCTTCGAGCCGCGCTTCAAGAGCGTCAAGGTGCTGCCGCAGTCCGCGCGCAACCCCTACGACCGCTCGCTGCACTTCTCGATCCAGGCCGAGGTCTACGCCGAGCCCGCGCCCGAACCGGTCAGCTTCGACACCACCGTCGAGCCCGCGACGCGCACGCTCGTGGTCGCGCTCTCGGACACACGCTGAAGTCCCGGGACCCGTAAGATCTGCCCCCGAACATGGCCGAAGACCTGCTGCGCTATTACGACCGCGAGCTGCGCTTCCTGCAGAAGCTCAGCGCCGATTTCGCCGCGCGCAATCCCAAGGTCGGCCTGCGGCTGCGCATCTCGGAAGAGAAGATCGAGGACCCGCACGTGCGGCGCCTCGTCGAGGGTGTCGCGCTGCTCAACGCGCGCATCCGCTCGAAGCTCGACGACGAGTTCCCCGAGCTCACGCACGGGCTGCTCACGCTGCTCGAGCCGCATCTGGTCTCGCCGATGCCGTCGCTCTCGATCCTGCAGTTCGCGGCGAAGCCCGACCTGACGGCCGCGCACCTCGTGCCCAAGGGCACGCAGCTCGAGTCGGAGCCGGTCGACGGCGTGCGCTGCCGCTTCCAGACCGTCTATCCGGTCGAGGCCTGGCCGATCCGCGTCGCGGGCGCGCGCCTCGTGCCGACGCCGTTCCAGGCTCCGCCTTCGCCGGTCGCGGGTGACGCGGCGGCGGTGCTCGAGATTCGCCTCGAATGCGCGGCGCCGCAGGGCAAGCTCGCTGAGCTCGCTCCCGGCCGCCTGCGCTTCTACCTGAACCTGCCGGCGCCGCACGCGGGAGCGCTGCACGAGCTGCTGCTCAACGACGCGCTCGGCCTCGCGCTCGCGAGCGACGCGAACGATCCCGCGCCCGCGCTGCTCCCGCCCGAGGCCCTGCGTCCGGTCGGCTTCGAGCCCGACGAGGGGCTCGTCCCCTACCCGTCGCAGTCGTTCCTCGGCTATCGCCTGCTCTCGGAGTTCTTCGCCTTCCCCGAGAAGTTCCTGTTCGTCGACCTTGAGGGCCTGCCGGCCGCGAAGTTCGCGAAAATGGGCCGCGAGGCGCGCCTGTACGTGTACGTGCGGCGCTCGCAGCGCGAACTCGAGGGCCTGCTCGAGAAGGACAAAGCCGCGACGAGCCTCGCGCTCGGCTGCACTCCGGTCGTCAACCTGTTCCGCCAGCGCGCGGACCCGCTCGAGCTCGACCGCCACGCGAGCGAGCTGTGCGTCGTCCCCGACCAGCGGCGCCGCGGCGCGCACGAGGTCTGGTCGGTCGATTCGGTGACGGCCGTGACCGCGGGTGGGCGCGAGTTCCGCTGCGCGCCGTTCTTCGGCGTCGATCGTTTCGGCGGCGACGCGGATGAGACCGTGTGGTGGACCGCGACGCGGCGCCTCGCGGAGGCGACCGGCGAGGAAGAGGAACATCCCGACGACGGCCCGACGGAGATGTGGCTCTCGGTGGTCGAGCACGGCCTGCTCAAGGACGAGCCGGACGTGGTGCTCGAGACGCGCATCACCGCCACCAACCGCGACCTGCCGCGCCGCCTGCCGTTCGGCGCCGGGCGCCCGCATTTTTCGTTCTCGTCGGGCGGCGGCGGCGTCGAGCAAGTTCGCTGCCTCGTCAAGCCCACCGACCCGCAGCGCCGTCCGCTCGAGGATCGCCGCCTGTGGGACCTCGTGTCGCTGCTCGCGCTGCATCAGGTCTCGCTCGCCGGCCCGCAAGGTGCGCAGGCGCTGCGCGAGGTGCTGCGCCTGCACGACGTGAAGGGTTCGAACGCGAGCAAGGCCGCGATCGAAGGCGTGCGCACGGTCACTTCGCGGCGCTCGACGATGCGCGTGACCGTCGACGGCACGCCGGGACTCGTGCAGGGCACGGAAATCACGCTTGAGCTCGACGCGCAGCGCACGCGCTTCAAGGGCACGTTCCTGTTCGGCTGCGTGCTCGAGCGTTTCCTCGGGCTGTACGCGCCGATGAATTCCTTCGTGCAGCTCGTGCTGCGCACCACCGACCGCGAAGGCGAGGTCCGCCGATGGGCTCCGAGGGCCGGCGATCGCTCCCTGATCTGAGCGCCGAGCTCGCGGCGCGGCCGGGACGCTTCGACTTCGCGCAGGCGGTGCGCGCGGCCGAGGACGCGTCGCCCGCGCTCGCTCCCGTCGGCGAGGACGACTCGCCCGCGGACGAGGCCGTGCGCTTCACCGTCGCGCGCAGCCTGACGTTCGCCGCGGCTCCGCTGCGTGCGACGCGGCGTGCCGAGAGCGGCCAGCACGAGTTCGAGACGACGTTCCTCGGCCTCGTGGGCCCCAGCGGCGTGCTGCCGCAGCACTACACCGAGCTCGCGATCCAGCGCACGCAGCGCCGCGACCCGGCGCTCGCGTCGTTCCTCGACATGCTGCACCACCGCACGCTGTCGCTGTTCGCGCGCGCCGCGTCGAAGTACCGCGTGGCGCTGTCGCACGAGCGCGCGTGGCGCCGGCGCGCCGGCCCCGACCCGTTCGAGCGCGCGCTGCGTTGCCTCGCCGGCCGCAGCACGCCCGCGGGGCACACGCCGCAGGATCGCGCCTGGACCGCCTGGGCCTCGACCTTCTCGCGCTCGTCGCGCTCGACGGCGGCGCTCGAGCAACTGCTCACCTCCTTCCTCGGGCTCGACGTGCACGTGGTGCCGTTCGTCGGCCGCTGGGTCGAGATCCCTACCAGCGAACGCTCGCGCCTGCCGACGCGCGCCAGTCCCGGCGGCTCGAACGCGACGCTCGGTTCCGGTGCGGTGCTCGGGCGGCGCTACTGGGACGTCGCCTCGCGCATCCGCGTCGAAATTGGCCCGATGTCGCGCGAGCGTTTCCTCGAGCTGCGCCCCGACGGCCCGCTGTTCGCCGACCTGCGCGCGCTGCTCGCGGAATACTGCGACGGGCGCCTCGATTTCGACATCGCGCTCACGCTCGAGCGCGACGCGAGCCTCGAGACCCAGCTCGCGCGCTCCGGCCCGGTCGAGCCCCGACTGGGCTGGAACACCCGACTCTCCGCTCGCGGGCCCGATCAGGCCCAGCAGCGGGTGCTATTCTCGCTCGCTTCGAGCTAGAGCCTGCCCCACCCTTCGAAGAGAAGAGACTCTGCCCATGGCTTCCGTGAATCTGCGCTCGCTCGTCGGGCGCCTCGACGAGACCTGCCGCCAGTCGCTGGAGGCCGCCGCCGGCCTGTGCCTTTCGCGCACGCACTACAACGTCGAGGTCGAGCACTGGCTCGTGAAGCTCGTCGAGGCGCAGGGCGCCGACCTGCAGCTGATCGCGAAGCACTTCGGCGCCGACGCGGGACGGCTCGCGGCCGACCTCTCGCGCGCGCTCGATCGCCTCAAGACCGGCAATGCGCGCCCGCCGGCGCTCAGCCCCGCGCTGGTCGAGCTCGCCAAGGACGCGTGGATGGTCGCGTCGCTCGACTTCGAGGCCGCGCAGACGCGCTCGGGCCACGTGCTCGTCGCGCTGATGCAGAGCGAAGGCCTCGCCGCGCACGCGCTCGCCGCGAGCCCGGAGTTCGAGAAGATCCCGCTCGATGCGCTCAAGCGCGAGCTCGCCGGCATCACCGCCAACTCGATCGAGTCGCAGAAGGCGACGAGCCTCGACAGCGGTCCCGCCGCGCCCGGCGCACGCGCCGCGGGCTCGGGCCGCACGCCCAACCTCGACCAGTACACGATCGACCTGACGCAGCGCGCGCGCTCGGGCCACCTCGATCCCGTCCTCGGCCGCGAGACCGAGATCCGGCAGGTGATCGACATCCTCACGCGCCGCCGCCAGAACAACCCGATCCTCACGGGCGAGCCCGGTGTCGGCAAGACGGCCGTGGCCGAGGGTTTTGCGCTCAAGGTCGTCGCGGGCGAGGTTCCGCCGCCGCTGCGCAACATCGCGGTGCGCACGCTCGACCTGTCGCTGCTGCAAGCGGGCGCGGGCGTGAAGGGCGAGTTCGAGAACCGCCTCAAGGGCGTGATCGAGGAGGTCAAGGCGAGCCCGCAGCCGATCGTGCTGTTCATCGACGAGGCGCACACGCTGATCGGCGCCGGTGGTTCGGCCGGTCAGGGCGACGCGGCGAACCTGCTCAAGCCGGCGCTGGCGCGCGGCGAGCTGCGCACGATCGCGGCGACGACGTGGGCCGAGTACAAGAAGTACTTCGAGCGCGATGCGGCGCTCGCGCGGCGCTTCCAGGTCGTCAAAGTCGAGGAACCCAGCGAGGAAGTCGCGGTGCAGATCATGCGCGGCCTCGCGGCGACGATGGAGCGCCACCACGGCGTGCGCGTGCTCGACGAGGCGATCGTCGACTCGGTGCGGCTCTCGATGCGCTACCTCTCGGGGCGCCAGCTGCCCGACAAGTCGGTCTCGATCCTCGACACGGCCTGCGCGCGCGTGAACCTGTCGCAGTCGGCGACGCCGGCGGCGCTCGAGGATTGCCGCCGCCGCAAGGTGCAGAACGAGACGGCGCGCACGCTGCTCGCGCGCGAGAACCTCGCGAGCGACGCGCACGGGGAGCGGCTCGCCGCTCTGGAGACCGAGAAGGTCGCGCTGGACGCCGAGGAAAAGGCGCTGACGGAGCGCTGGGAGAAGGAGCTCGCGCTGGTCAAGGCCGTGCGCACGACGCGCGAGAAGCTCGAGCGCGAGTTCGTGAAGGACTCGAAGGAAGCGCCGCTCTCTGGCGAGGAGAAGAAGGCCGCGCGCGCGGAGCTCGAGCGGCTCTCGAAGGAGCTGCGCACGCTGCAGGGCGAGGAGCCGCTCGTGCATCCGGCCGTCGACGCGCAGGCGATCGCGGAGGTGATCTCGAACTGGACCGGCATCCCGATCGGCCGCATGGTCTCGGACCAGATCCAGAACGTGCTCGCGCTGCGCGAGAAGCTGGAGGAGCGTGTCGTCGGCCAGTCGGCGGCGCTCGAGGCGCTGGCGCAGGCGATCCGGACCAGCCGCGCGAACCTGACCGACCCCAGCCGCCCGATCGGCGTGTTCATGCTGGTCGGCACGAGCGGCGTCGGCAAGACCGAGACGGCCATCGCGCTCGCGGAGCTGCTCTACGGCGGCGAGCAGAACATGACCGTGATCAACATGAGCGAGTTCAAGGAGGAGCACAAGGTCTCGCTCCTGATGGGCTCGCCTCCGGGTTACGTCGGTTACGGCGAGGGTGGCGTGCTCACCGAGGCCGTGCGGCGCAAGCCCTACTCGGTGCTGCTGCTCGACGAGCTCGAGAAGGCGCACCCCGGCGTGCAGGACGTCTTCTATCAGGTCTTCGACAAGGGCCAGATGAAGGACGGCGAGGGCCGCGACATCGACTTCCGCAACACGGTCATCCTGATGACGACCAACGCGGGCACCGACACGATCATGTCGCTGTGGAAGGATCCGGAGACGATGCCGGACGCGGCCGGGCTCGCGGAGGCGCTGCGGCCGGAGCTGCTCAAGTTCTTCAAGCCCGCGTTCCTCGGGCGCGTCAGCGTGCTGCCCTACTTCCCGCTCTCCGACAAGGTCCTGCGCGGCATCATCGGGCTCAAGCTGAAGAAGGTCGCCAAGCGCGTCGAGGCCAACTACAAGGCCCCGTTCACCTGGACCCCGGCGCTGGTCGACGCCATCGCCGCCCGCTGCACCGAGGTCGACTCGGGCGCCCGCAACGTGGACCACATCCTGACCCGCAGCCTGCTGCCGGAGCTCGCGGGCGAGTTCCTCGCCCGTCTCGCGGAAGGGACGCAGATCGCGGGCGTCGAGGTGGACGTCGACGGCGCGGGCAAGTTCCTGTACCGTGTCGCGGAACGGCGCTAGCGCCCCCCATTCGCGTCCCGCCCCGACACGCGGGACGGGACTCGCATCCAACCCCTCGCACCGAATCAGGAACCGCAGAACATGGCCATCTACATCCAGATCGAAGGCATCGAAGGCACTGTCACGGAAGACGCGCACCAGAAGTGGATCGAGGTGCACACGTGCTCCTTCAACGCGCTGCGCGTCGTCGAGGCCGCTGCGGGCAAGCTCGCGGACCGCGCCAACAACAAGCCGCAGTTCACCGAGGTGTCGCTGTCCAAGTCCTATGACGCCGCCAGCCCCAAGCTGTTCGCCTGGACGACCAAGGGCGAGACCAAGAAGGTCACGATCCACTTCACCAAGGACGACAACGCGACGTTCGTCGAGATCATCCTCTCGGACGTGCTCTGCACGAACTACGCGTTCTCGGGCCACACCCAGGGTGACCCCGGTGAGTCCCTCTCGTTCAACTACGCCAAGATCGAGATCAAGCGCACGCCGTACGACTCGAAGAACAAGGCCGGCACGCCGATCCCGGTCGGCTACGACCTCGGCACGATGAAGCCCTGCTGATCGTCGCTCGGGCGCCGGCCGCGCTGGCCGGTGCATGATTCACGGGGCCGCTCGCCACCGACTGGGGTCGGGCGCGCGGCCCCGGTCGCTTCCCTCTCTCCTCTCCCTTCGCCGCGCGGAGCCCTCCGTTGCCTACCGAACGCACGCTCAAGTTCCAGTGCCCGCTGGGACCCGACGTCTTCCTGCTCGACAGCTTCAGCGGGACCGAGGGGCTGTCGCAGCTCTTCTCGTTCCAGCTGCAGCTCGTCTCCGACGACGCCGGCATCGCTCCCAAGGACATGGTCGGCAAGCCGGTCACGTTCTCGGTCGACACGCCGGCGCTGGGCCTGCGGCATTTCCACGGGCGCGTGCGCCAGTTCCGCGCCGGCGAGGTCAGCGCGAGCGGCCTGCGCCGCTACCAGTGCGAGGTGGTGCCGTGGATGTGGCTGCTGACGCGCCGCCAGGGCAGCCGCATCTTCCAAGGCAAGACGCCGGTGCAGATCGCGGAGGCGATCTTCGGCGAGCTCTCGATGTCCGACTTCCGGGTGCAGGTGCGCGGGCAGGTTCCGACGCTCGAGTACTGCGTGCAGTTCCGCGAGAGCGACTACGCCTTCCTGTGCCGGCTGTTCGAGGAGCACGGGATCTTCTGGCACTTCGAGCACGCCGAGGACTCGCACGTGCTCGTGCTCTCCGACTCGCGCTCGGCCTTCACCGACTGCGACGAGACCGAGCTCAAGGTCAGCCCGACCAGCACGACGACGAGCACGATCCACAGCTGGGAGCGCACGTGGGAGCTGCCGAGCGGCAAGGTCACCGAGCGCGACTACGACTTCACGAAGTCGGCGACGCTGCTCGAGTCGACGGTCAGCACGGTGCTCGAGTTCGAGGGCGCCGACACGTGGGAGATCTACGACCCGCCGGGACGCTGGAGCGAGACCGGCGACGGCGACACCAAGGTGACCGCGCGCATGGAGGCGCTCGAGGCCGCGCACGACCTCGTCGCCGGCCACAGCTCCTGCATCTCGTTCCGCCCCGCCGGCAAGTTCTCGGTGACCGAGACGCCCGGCGGCACGGACGACGGCGAGTGGGCGATCGTGCAGGTCTCGCACGAGGCCCGGGAGTCCTCGACCGGCGCGGGCGGCTACTCGAACACGTTTACCTGCATGCCCGCGACGCGCAACTACCGCCCGCTGCGCCGCACGCCCCGCCCGCTCGTGCACGGGCTGCAGTCGGCGCTCGTCACCGGCCCCTCCGGCGAGGAGATCCACACCGACGAGTTCGGCCGCATCAAGCTGCAGTTCCACTGGGACCGCGAGGGCCAGAAGGACGACGCGAGCTCCTGCTGGGTGCGCGTCGCGCAGCCCTGGGCCGGCAAGTCCTTCGGCGCCTTCCACCTGCCGCGGGTCGGCCAGGAGGTGCTCGTCGCGTTCCTCGACGGCGATCCCGACCGCCCGCTGGTCGTCGGCTCGGTCTACAACGACGTGCAGCTCGTGCCCTTCGGCCTGCCGGGCTCGAAGACGCAGACCGGCATCCGCACGCGCTCGAGTCCGGGCGGCGGCGCCGACAACTGCAACGAGCTGCGCTTCGAGGACAAGGCCGGCGAGGAGCAGGTCTTCCTGCACGCCGAGAAGGACGAGCTGCACGAGGTCGAGAACGATCTCGTGCTCGACGTCGGCCACGACCAGACCATCACGGTCGGCAACAACCGCACGGAATCGGTCGAGAAGGACCGCACGCTGACGGTGACGGGCAACAAGACCGAGACCGTCGAGGGCGAGAAGAGCGTCACGCTCAAGAAGAACCTCGTCGAGAACGTCGAGCAGAACCGCACGCGCGAGGTCAAGGGCGACGAGAGCGTGACCGTCAAGGGCAAGGCGACCGTCGCGGTCACCAAGGACTACACGGTCGGCGTCGACGGCGCGACCTCGATCGCGTCGAAGGGCGAGATCGGCATCGTCGGCCAGGACGCGATGACGATCGGCGTCGACAAGGACCTGACGGTCAGCGTCACCGGCGCGCACGCCTCGAGCGCGAAGACCTTCGAGCACGAGATTTCCGACGAGGCCGTGATCACGGTCGGCAAGGCCAAGATCACGCTCAAGAGCGACGGCACCGTGACGATCGAGGGCGACAAGATCACGCTCAAGGCGAGCGGCGACATCGTGCTCAAGGGCGGCAAGGTCGCGATGAACTGAGAGCGCTCGCTCTCAGCGGGCGGCCGGGGCGCCGAAACGGGCCATTTTCAGGCCGTTTTCGGGCTCTTTCGGGTGTTCAGGGCGTGAACGGGAAGCTGGAGCCGGGCACCTGCGCCGCCGCGGCTCCCCCGCTCACGCGCCGTCGCCACGCGCGCTCGGCGAGGCCCGCGACGTCGAGCGCATCGAGCGCGGTGCCGCTGGCGGCGTCGAGCGCGACACCCTGACGCCAGCGCGGGCCGGGCTCCAGCTTCGCGCCGTCGCGCTCGAGCCACGCGCGCGCCTTGGCGACGTCGGGCAGGAACACCTCGTCGAGGAACAGCTGGTCGAAGGCGTCGGGCAGCGCGCCCGCGGGCTCGGGCACCGGCACGCGCTCGAGCGAATGCACGTCGAGGCCCGACAGCAGGCGGAAGGCCCAGGCCGCAGCGCTCGAGTCCGCGGGACGCGGGAGCGAGAGCTGCTCGAGCAACACGGGCAGCGCTCGCGGATCACCGAGCGACGCGAGCGGCAGGAAGCGTTCGGGGCCGAGCCGCGTGTCGCCGGCGACGCGCATGAGCAGCTCGAAATCGGCCGCAGAACCGAGCGCGGCGAGCCAGCGTGCGGCGACGAGCCGATCCTTGGCGCGCGAGCGCGCGACGTCGAGGGCCCAGCTCTCGCCGCGCGCGAAGGCCGCCGCGAGCGCGAGTTCGCTGCGCGCAGGCTCTCCCGCATCGAGCGTCGCTTCCACTTCCGCACGCTCGAGCCGCTCGCCCTTCTCGGACGCCGTCGCGCGCCAGGCCCACTCGCCCTCGGCGCCGGCGAGCGCGCGCAGGTCGCGCAGCGCGAGCCCTTCGGCCTCGAGCGTCGGCTTGCCGGCCGCGGCGCGCGCGAGCCGTCGCGCGAGCTGCAGCACCGGCGGAACCTTCGGCCCGCGCCGTTCGAGCGCCACGAGCAGCGCGGGCCGCGGCCGCAGCTGCAGCGCGTGCAACAGCGTGTCCTTGCGCGACGGCGATTCCGCGGCGAGCAGGGCCTCGAGCCAGCGCTCCGCACCGTCGGCGAGCGCCCCGCAGCCCAGCGCATCCGCCGCCGCGCGCGCGTCCTCGTCGTGCTCGCCCACCAGCGCCGCCTGCAGTTCCTCCTGCGCCTCGTTGCCCGCGAGCACGAGCGCATCGACGTGCGCCTCGATGCGCGCCTCGAAACGCCGCAGCTGCCGCAGGTTCAGCTCGGGCGAGCGCAACGCGCGCCGCCAGTGGCCCCACACGGAGCCCAGATGGTCGACGTGGACCTCGTTGAGGTCGCGCACCCAGCCTTGGATCTCGAGCCACATCGTGCGCGGGCCTCAGTTGATCTCCACCGAGCCGCCCTTGATGCGCTGGCGGCGTTCGGCGGCGCTGACGATGTCGAGCCCCGTGATCGCGACGCGTCCATCGGCGCGCAGCACGATCTTGCCCTTGCCGCAGCGCAGCACGAGCTCGGACTTCGCCTCAAGCTCGACGCGGCCGTCGCCCGCGCGCGCGCGACCCAGTCGCCCGAGCACGACGCCGAGCTCGCCCGCGGCCTCGGGCGGCAGCACGAGCACACGCTCGCCCGCCTGCAGCACGAGTGGCGCGAGCGTCGAGGTCTCGAGCAACTCGCAAGTCCATTCGACGCCGTTCGCGGCCTCCACCACGACCTCGCCGCCGTCGGTGACGCGCAGCACTCGCGCGCGCGCCGCACCCTCGACACGTCCCGCCTGCGCTCTCGACTTCACGGCTTCACCTCGAACGTCCCAAGATCGATCGTCCACGTGCCGTACACGCTGGTCTCGTCGCTGTCCTTCGGCTCCGCGAGCGACACGAGCACGACCGCGTTCCATTTCCCCGGCTCCAGGTAGGCCGGCGCGCTGCCCGTGAGCTTCACGACGCTGCCCGGAGCGCTCGTGCACGAAGGCGCGTCCGCGACAGGACTGCCGTCGGGCCGCACGAGCACAAGCCGCGTGCGCTCGAGCTCCACCTGCTGCAACCGCTCCGTCCCGAGCTCGCGCACCTGCAGCGCGAGCCGCGCGCGACCTTGCGCGAGCGCCATCAGCGGATGCGGCCATTTCGCGGCCTCGCGGCCGATGCTCTCGAACGCGAGCTCGAACCGCAGCTCGCCACGCGGCGCGAGCCTGCGCTCCGCCAGCGTTCCCGTCGCGCGCAGCGCGGCCTGCGGCGACTCGAGCGCGCGCTCGACGTGCGCGACGAGCGCCTCGAAGGCCTCGGCCACGCGCGGCTCGAGCCGCGCGCGCTCGAACGTGCGCTCGAGCTGCGGCTCCTCGCCGTACAGCCCTTCGCCGATCGAGACCGTCGGCACGTCGGGCCCCAGCTCGCGCGGCTCTTCCGCCTTCGCGTAGCCGCTGTCGTGGAGCTTCGTCCGCAGCCGCGCCGCCTCCGCGGGCTCGAGGCGCGCCGTGTAGTACCCGACGTGATCGCGACCCCGCAGCGGCGCCGTGGTGCGCGCCAGCACGTTGCCGTTCTGCTCGATCGCGGCCGCGACGTAACCGCCGGGAATCTCGAAGTTCAGGCTCAGGTACCAGTCGGACATCAGGTGGTCCTCGTTCGAAGGAGGCGCGTCCGCGCGCGGCCCCGTGCAGGCGCCCACGAGCAGCAGCAGGAGCAACGCGACGACGCCTCGGAGGTGCTTTGCCATCGGCTCTCAGGCTTCATAGGCCTGCAGCGCCCCGACGGTGGAGTTCGCCTTGTCGCCGAACCAGTTGGCGAACTCCTGCACGTGGCGCCAGTACACGCGATTGCCGGAGTTCATGATGCTGTCGGGCACGTCGGCGAAGAGGCGCGAGCCCTCGCAGGCGCCG
>JAPLOE010000284.1 GCA_026692705.1 Planctomycetota bacterium | reverse complement strand
AAACCGGCCTCGCGGGCGCGCGCGGCCGCGGCGGCGAAGAGCGGCGGCAGCGTGCGCGGCAGTTCGGCGATGTGGGGGAGGTGCGTGTCGGTGACCCGCTCGCGCGCGCCGAACTCGAGCGCTTCGAGCTCGCGCGGCGTGAGCACGCTCGCAAGGCGTTCGTGCGGGAGCGCGAGCAACGCCTCGCGGACTTGCTCGTCCGTTCCGCGCGCCGCCACGCTCTCCCCGAGCGCCTCGAGCCGCTCGCGGTGCGCGCGCGTGAGCTCGAGGAAGCGCCGCAGGAACTTGTCCTTCTCGGGCCGGCGGCGAACGCCGAGGAAATCGATCAGTTGCACGAGCAGGCGCGTCTCGCCCGCGCTCGCGTCGCGCACCGCGTCGACGATGCGGCGCAGGCCCGGCACGAAGCGGTCGTGGCCGATGCGCAGGAGCGGCCCGCTCGGCACGTCGCGCACGCCGGTCGCCTCGATCACGAGCACACCCGGCCGGCCGTCGGCGAAACGCCGGTACCAGTCGACGACGTCGTCGGTCGTCTCGCCGTCCTCGGTCGCGCGCCAGGGCACCATCGCCGGCACCCACGAGCGCGTGCGGGCCTCGAACGAGCCGCAGCGCAGGCGCGAGAACAGCCGGCTGCGCGCCGCCTCGTCGCGCGAGGGCCAGCGGGTGTCGGGGAGCGGATGCGGGCGTGCCACGCGCGCATCCTTCGGTCTGGGGGCGGGCTGTGCAACCTCGCAGGCGCGGCGCCGGGGCCGTACCTTGTGCGCCATGAGCACCGGAAAGCGTCGTGTCCTCGTCACGGGAGCCAGCCGCGGCATCGGGCGTTCGATCGCGCTCGAGGTCGCGCGCGCGGGCTTCGACGTCGCGCTCAACTTCCGCTCGCAGGCGGAGGCAGCCGAGGCCGTCGCCGCCGAGTGCCGTGCGCTCGGCACCGCCACCGCGCTCGTGCCCTTCGACGTCGCCGACCGCGCGGGCGCGAAGGCCGCGCTCGAGGCGGAGATCACCGCCCGCGGCGCCTTCTGGGGCGTGGTGTGCAACGCCGGCATCACCGCCGACGGCCCGCTCGCGTCGATGAAGGGCGAGGACTGGGACCGCGTGCTGCGCACCAACCTCGACGGCTTCTTCAACGTGCTCCAGCCGCTCGTGATGCCGATGGTGCAGCTGCGCTCCGGCGGCCGCATCGTCACGCTCTCGTCGGTCTCCGGCGTCGCGGGCAACAAGGGGCAGGTCAACTACTCGGCCTCGAAGGCCGGCATCATCGGCGCCACGCGCTCGCTGGCGCAGGAGCTCGCGAAGCGCCAGGTGACGGTCAACTGCGTCGCCCCGGGCCTGATCGAGACCGACATGACCGCGGGCCTGCCGCAGGAAGAGCTCGTCGAGCGCATTCCGCTGCGGCGCTTCGGCAAGCCCGAGGAAGTCGCGAGCGTCGTCGCGTTCCTGCTCTCGCCGGGTGCCGCCTACATGACCGGACAGGTGCTCTCGGTCAACGGCGGCATGGCCTGAGCGAAGCCCGGAAAAGGTCCGCGCCCGCGGCCGGCACGCTCGAGTCAGGCGAGCGGCACGGACGCAGGCGCGGGAGCGAGGCCGGTGAAGGCCTGTGCGAGGTACCGCTCAGCCGGCCAGCTTGCGCGTGGCGAGCGGGTGCTTCGACAGCGGCACGTGCTTCTCGTCGTTGATGATGCGCATGTCGCCACCGGCCTCGTTGTAGAGGCGCATGTAGTGGTCGATGAAGGCGCTGAACGAGTGGTCGATCAGGCGCGTGCTCTTCACGTCGAGCCGCACCTTCGCGCCGCGCGGCAGCGAGTTCAGCATCTTCTTGTAGCCGATCAGGTTGCTGAAGACCGTCGAGCCGCCCATCGTGACGTGCGTCGTGTCGCCCTTCTGCTCGACCGTGTACTGGGCCTTGAAGAGCGAGCCGAATTTCGCGCCGTTCCAGAGGTGGAAGAGGATCTTGACCACGATGCCGGCGGCGACGCCGAGCAGCAGGTCCTCGGCCAGCGTGATCACGATCGTCACGACGAAGATCGTGAGCTGCTCCTTGCCGATGTGGAGCGTGTGGATGAACTCCTTCGGCGCCGCGAGGCGGTAGCCGGCGAAGATCAGCATCGCCGCCAGCGCGGCGTTGGGGATCATCTCGATGTACGGGATCAGCAGCAGCATGGCGAGCAGCAGGCACACGCCATGGAAGAAGTTGGAGAGCTTGGTACGGGCGCCGAAGCCGACGTTCGCCGAGCTGCGCACCACCTCGCTGATCATTGGCAGGCCGCCGAGGAGGCCGGCGACGATGTTGCCCGCGCCCTGGGCCTTGAGCTCGCTGTTGTAGTCCGACGTGCGCTTCCACGGGTCGAGGTTGTCGATCGCCTTGACGGTCAAGAGCGACTCGAGGCTCGACACGAACAGGAACATGAACACGTACTTCCAGAACGCCACCGTGCCGACGTGCGTGAAGTCCGCGTTGAGGCCGACCGAGCCCCAAAAGTCGCCGATCTTCACCAGCGAGTAGGCCTGCTCGGTCTCCTTGAAGTGCCAGTAGATCGAGATCGGCACCGTGACGGCGAGCACGATCAGCGGCGCGGGGACCTTCTTGAGCGCCTTGACCTTGATCAGCGGCAGCGTGAACAGGATCACGAGGCCGGTGATGCCGACGATCGCGATGTGCAGGCGCTCGTTCGCGACGAAGCGCGGGATGTCGAGCAGGAGCTGGATCGGGCCCTCGCCGGCGTACAGCGACGGTTCGACGCCGAGCAGCACGGGGAACTGCTTGGCGATGATGATGATGCCGATCGCCGCGAGCATCCCGTGCACGGCCGAGTGCGGGAAGAAGTCGCTCAGCGTGCCGAACTTGAGGAAGCCGAAGAGCACCTGCAGCGCGGCCATCACCGTGATGACGCCGCAGGCGGCGCGCCAGCCCTCGTCGCCGCCGCCGAACTCCGCCACCGAGGCCGCGCACACCGTGATCAGGCCGGCCGCCGGTCCCTTGATCGTCAGCGGGCTGACCTTGAAGGCGCTGGTGATCATGCCGCCCACCATCGCGGTGAGAACGCCCATCGCGGGGGGGAAGCCGCTCGCCTTGGCGATGCCGAGGCTGAGCGGGAGCGCCAGCATGAACACGAGCAGGCCGGACACGAGGTCCGAGACCCAGCCGCGAGACTGGGGCTCGGAGCCGGATGAGGCGACGTTGGCTTGGGCAGTCGACATGGGGTTTCCGGGTGGGACTTGGGGGGACTCAGGCGGAGCGCTTGGCGGTGCCCGAGGGGGCGCCGTCGAGCGGGCCGAGGTACAGGCGGGCGTACATGCGCACCAGCGCGAGGCCGTCGACGATGAACGCGAGCGACACGATGCCCGCGAGCAGCGGCTGGTCGTCGTGGAGGTGCGTGAAGAGCAGGTCCTCGCCGACGAAGGTCGGCGAGATCGGGAAGCCTGCGAGGCCGAGGCAGCACAGCAGGAACACCGTCGCGAGCTTGGGGTGGCGCGCCACGAAGCCGTTGAAGCGGCCCATGTTCACGTCGCCCTCGAGCTCGCGCAGGCGCAGGATCGAGGCGAAGCCGATCGCGCCTGCCACCAGCACGCCGCTCAGGTACATCACGAGCTCGTCGACGTGCACGCGCTCGTTGAAGGCGACGGCGAGGGCGATCCACAGGTGCCCGACGACGATCAGGATCCACGTGCGGCGCACGCCCATGCGCTCCGTGAAGGCCTTCAGCATCATCACGAAGGCGAACACTGCGAAGGCTAGCGGCAGCCACGCGGCGGCGCCCTGCGGCACGTACTCGCGGTTGAGCGCGAGGAAGCCGCCGAGGCCGAGCACGGGCAGCACGAACAGCGCCACGCGCTGCGCCGTCATGAACTCGAGGCCCATGCCGAGGCGCTTGAGCGGGTTCCAGAACCAGCGGTACATCACCGGCTCGAGGCTCCACTCCTTGAGCGCGAACAGGTACGCGGTGTACTCGAGGCGGCGCGGGATGCTGTCCTCGACCGTGTGCTCCTTCGGCACGAAGTGGTAGGACTGCTCGCGGATCAGGTAGGCGACGACCGACGGCGAGACCAGCAGCTGGTAGGTGCGCAGGAACGCGTTGCCCGCGAAGTGCACCAGCGCGAGCGTCTCGAGGCCGAGCGCGATCTCGACGAAGATCAGGCCGATCTGCGCGATCGAGGCGTAGGCGACCTGGGCCTTGATGCTGCTCTGCACGCGCGCCGCGGGCGCCGCGAGCGAGGCCGAGACCAGGCCGACGCCGGCGATCAGCACGCGCGCCTGCCAGAGGTGGTCCCAGAAGGGCATCGTGCGCAGCAGCAGGAACACGCCCATGTGCACCGAGAGCGAGCCGTAGAAGATCGCGCTCGAGGGCGTCGGGCCTTCCATCGCGCGCGGCAGCCACGGCGAGAACGGGAACATGGCGCTCTTCGCCATCGCGGCGAGGATCAGGAGCCCCGCGATCGCGAGCGCGACGCCGGAGTGGTGCGAGACGAGCTCGTGCACGTACTCGTCCGACGAGAAGCTCGAGAACGTGATGTTGGCCTTCCACATGTGGTGGCTCAGCCACATCACGAGCACGAGGCCGACGTCCGCCACGCGGTACACCGAGAACACCTTGACCGCGTTCTTCACCGGCAGGTAGCGGTCGCGGTAGAACGCGATCAGCAGGAAGGACGAGATGCCGAGCACTTCCCAGCCGACGAACAGCGTCTCGAAGTTGCCCGAGAGGATCGTCGAGCAGAAGCCGAAGTAGAACAGCAGGATGGTGTTGAAGAAGCGCTTGTAGCCCTGCTCGCGGTGCAGGTAGTAGCGGCTGTACACCGAGATCAGGAACGTCAGCAGCGCTCCGA
Organism: Planctomycetota bacterium; assembly: GCA_026692705.1. GTDB lineage: Bacteria > Planctomycetota > UBA1135 > UBA1135 > F1-120-MAGs118. Next base: position 18,476 of record JAPLOE010000284.1, on the reverse strand, counting down.
CGCACAGGAACGTCGCGCCGATGCCGTCGAAGTACAGGTCGAGGAAGAACTCGTACCCTTCGGACTTGTAGAGCACCGCCTCGCGCACGTCGATCGCCGGCCGTCCCGCCGACAGCCACCAGGCGACGAAGCTCAGCGTCCCGATCAGGTGCAGCGCCGTCGAGCCGCCGGCGAGCGCCGAGAGCTGCTTCTCCGCGTTCGCGGGCAGCAGCAGGCTGACGAGGAACGCGGCGAACGGGAAGGCGACCAGCGCCAGCAACGCGATCTGCAGCGCGCTCACCGGGCACCTCCCTCGAGCTGCATCACCGGCAGGTTGCCGAGCTCGCTCTCGATCCGGCGGCCGAGGTCGCGCGCGACAGGCACGTCAGGCTTGAGCGGCTTCCACGGCACGAACTCGCCGTTGCGGAAGCGCTGCAGCTCGCGCGTCACCGGGTCGACGACCACGAGGTGCACCCACTCGTTGGCGAACCACTCGTAGGTCGCCGGGTTGGTGCGGATCGTCGCGAGCACCACGTGCGGCTGGTGCTCGACCACGAGCAGCAGGCGGACGGGATCGTGCACCTCGATCATCTGCGACGGCAGGCCGGGCCGCAGGTCGCCCTCCATGCCGTTGGCGACGCCGACGAGCCCCATCACGTTGTGGGGGAGCTTCGTGCCGGCGCCGAGCACCTGGTTGTCGACGCGCGAGAAGTAGTACTCGAGGTTGATGCCGCCGCACACGGGCGCGGCCGCGTTGAGGATGCCGAGCAGGAACTTGCCGTCCGGGTCGACGCGCCAGTCGTAGGAGTTGAGGAACGCGCGGCGGTCGAGGAACAGGTGCTCGGTCAGCGCGCGACGCCCGACGATGCACAGCGAGTTGGTCGCGTGGTTGAGCTCGGGGCGCGGCTCGAACAGCGAGACCGTGCGCAGGCGGACGAGCTCGTGGATCTCCTCGGGCGCGGCGCTCGAGTCGATGTTCTCGAAGCGGCGGCTGCGTTCCTTGGCGTTGTGGTCGAGCGCGACCTCGAAGGCGTGCGCGTTGCGCTCGTGCTCCGTGCGGTGCTCCTGCGGCAGCGCGGGGATGCCGTAGTAGTGGAACTCGTCGCGCGACGTGTCGTGCAGGCCGGCGACGAACACCGTGCGCTCGGGAATGACGAAGCCGCGCTCGGCGAGCAGCGCGCGCACGGCCTTGTGGTTCGCCATCGCGCAGAAGGCGCGCGAGTTGAGCGAGCCGGGCCGGCCCGAGCAGGCGCCGCAGTCGTAGGCCGAGTAGTGCGGGTTGTTGATGCTCGAGCTGCCGTGCGCGAACACGTACACCAGCGGCGCGAAGTCGCGCACGAGACCGATGCTGGTGAGCACCGCCTGCACGCGCTGCGCCATCTCGGCCACCGTGTAGCCCACCTGCAGGCCGTTCTCGGTCTCGCCCGTGTGCTCGACGGTGAGCTCGCTGTCGACGCCGACGTGGTTCGCCGCGAGCGCGGTGCCCGAGGTCGCCGTCGGCCGGAAGACGTTGAGGATCAGGCGCAGCGCGGCCCAGAAGCCGACGGTCTGCGAGATGAACCAGCCGCTGAACACGCCGTGGCTGTGCTTGGCGAAGTGCACGTCCGCCGTGTGGCGGCCGCCGGTCTTCACCTCGCGGATCAGGTGGCGCGGCGTCACGGGCGCCGGGCAGACCTTGGTGACGTGCAGGCCCTCGGCCGGCTTGTAGTACGTGTCGATGCCGAAGAAGCCGGGCGTGCCGTACGTGGCGGCGCCGGGGACGACGGACTCGATGTAGCGCCGCAGCGAGCAGCAGCGGTCGTCGATGCACATCAGCACCTGGAACGGAGCCGAACCCGCGGCCGGGTCCTGCGGGCGCTGCGCGGCGAGGCCGGCGAGCACCTGGTCGTAGTAGCTCCACTCGTAGGCTTCCTGCCAGAACATCAGCGCGCGGTCGCGCTCCTCCATCGGCGTCTGGCCCATCACGTCGACGGGCTCGACTCCCGCACGCTCGGAGAGCGGCTTCCATTTCGAGCCGAACTGGCGGTCGAGCGCGTCGAGCTCGAGCAGCAGCTCGAGCATCACGAGGTCGTGCAGCGAGACCTTGCGGCGGTCGATCAGGCCCGCGGGCTGCGTCTCGAGCACCGCGACCATGCCGCTCCAGCCGGGGTGGCCGAACTGCTGGTCGAACAGGTACTGCTCCCAGTAGCGCGAGTCGCCGACGAGGAGCGCGAGCAACTGCGGCAGCGTGGTCTGCTCGTCGAGCAGCAGCTGGCGCGCGCGCGGGCGGTTGAACAGGCTGGTGAGCGCCCCGCGCTCGATCTCGCGGATGCTCTCGAGGAAACCACGGTTCCAGATCGGGAAGTGCCAGATCGCGATGCCCTGGTCGAGGTAGCTGTTCACGATCTTGAACAGCAGCGGGTGCACCTGCGAGTCGAGGTCGATCCGGTAGTCGCGCTTCCAGTGCGCACGCAGCTGGCCAAGGCGCGGCGGGCGCGTGGCGCCGAAGTCTCGCCCGAGCATCCACTGGCGCCACTGGTCGACCTCACCCGCGGGCAGGTGGTCGGCGAGCACGCGCCCGAGCACGTCGTCGCGGATCGTCCCGTTGGCGTGCAGCGCGCGGAACTCCTCGAAGCTCAGGTAGGTGCGGAAGCCCAGCGAGGCCGTGGCGTGCGCCAGTCCCTCGTGGAAACGTTCCGTCTGGAACGCGTGCAGCGTGTTGTGGTGGATGAAGTCCTTGAGCGGGGCCTGCGAAGGCAGGAAGTGGGCGAGGTGGTGCAGCACCTCGTGCTCGTCGAACCCCGCCGCGGCGCCGCCGCCGGGACCAGAGCCCGCGGCGTGCCGCCCGTGAAGTGGCTCGCCCGACTGGGCCTCGCTGGATTCGGACGGGTTCTTCGGCCGCGCCGAGGCGGCCATGTGGCTGTCAACCTTGCTCACGCCAGCTTCTCCTTCGAACCGCGGCGCATCGCCAGCCGCTTGAGCACGAGGACGGTGATTCCGACGTCGTCGAGGAAGCCGATGCCGATCAGGGCGTCGGCGACGAGGTCGAGGGGATTGAGGAAATACAGCAGGGCACCGACGACGAGCGCCTTGGTGCCCAGGGTCGACTTGGGGAGCTGGCCGAGCAGGTCCGCGAGCGCCGTCGAGAGGCGCCGGGGCAGCGCGCGCGCGGTGGCGCGCTTGCGCTCGACGTCGCGCACGAGCACGTCCACGTCGGTGGTCCGCTCGCCGTCGCGCGCGACCGACTCCAGCACGGCGTCCTCGCTGCCGCCCAGTCCGCTCAGCACCAGCTCCTGCGGGTCGAGCTCCGGCGTGCGAACCTCGCCGAACTTCAGCAGCACTGCCCGATACTTCTCCGGGATCAGCGTGGCGTCGGGACGGGCGAGCAGGCGGCGCCAGGTCATGTTCGACACGCCCGTGCGTTCGGCGAGCCGTTCGGGGCTCAAGCCTTGGCCATCGAGGAACGCCCGCAGCTCGGACACGCGGCGCGGGGGTTCGATGGGGTGGGAGGATGCGGGGGGGGGAGTCGAGTCGGGCTGCAGCGTCATGGTCACTTCACAATTGTGAACGTATCGGCGCAACGTACGGCAGTAACTGTGGAGGCTGGGGCGCAAACTCGACAAAACGCGTAGGCCCGACTACTCGGATTGACGTAGGTCTCGATAGGACAAGCTTTTCGGAGCGATAGGCCGGACGTGGGATGCGCTCCGGACGGCGCCATGGGAGCCTCTGGCCCGTGCTCGAACCCGCCCGCCGATCCCGCGCCGCCCTCGCGCTCGCCCTCAGCGCCCCCGCTCCGACCGTCGGAGCCCTGTGTGCCTACGTCTGGCTGCCAGGCGCGGTCGGGCAGTCGATCTACATGCTGCTGCGCCTTTGGATCGCCCTGTTCCCGCTGCTTTGGTGGCTGCGGATCGAGCGCCGGGCGCCTTCGGGATCGCTGCTCGACCCTCGCTGGCGGCGCGAGGCGCTGGTGGGGAGCCTCTTGCTGAGCGGCGTGGTCCTCTCGGTCGTGTACGGCGGCTGGAGCCTGTTCGGCGAGCGCCTGCTCGACCCTGTGGCCCTCCGCCAGACCGTCGAGACCTCCGGAATCGGTACTCCCGCCAAGTTTCTGATGGCCGGAGTCGCCATTTCGTTCGGAAACTCCCTCGTGGAGGAGTTCTTCTGGCGCTGGTTCGTCGGCACGCGGGCCGAGCTGCTCGTCGGCTCCCGCTGGGCCGCTCCGCTGTCCGCCGCCCTCTTCACCTCGCACCACGTGGTCTCGTTCTGCGTGCTGTTCGGCCCCGCGGCGGGGCTGGCGGCGTCCGCTGGCGTGTTCCTCGCCGGGCTGGTCTGGTCGCTGCTCTACCAGCGCTGGCGCTCAATCTGGCCCGGCTGGTGCATCCACGTCGTCGCCGACCTCGCTGGGCTGTCGCTGGGCTGGCACGTGCTCTTCGGCGGCTGAGTCCCGCATCGGCCCGGGCGCGTCCTCGACACTGGCGGGACGAACTCGCGACAATCGCCCGCCATGGACACGCGCCGCATCGCCCTCGTGACGGGAGCCGGACGGGGGATCGGGGCGGCGATCGCCCGGGAGCTCGCGCGGGCGGGCGTCGGCGTCGTGGTCGCGGCCCGGACCCTCGAGGAGTGCGAGCGGCTGGCGGCGGAGCTGCGGCAGGGCGGCGCGGCGGCCTGGGCGGTCGAGCTCGACGTCGGCGAGCCGCAGTCGATCGCGGCGGCGGTCGCCCGCGCGCGGGAGCTCGCGGGCGAGGTCGACTGGCTCGTCAACAACGCCGGCATCGCGGTCAGCGCTCCGCTGGCGCCCAAGGACGGATCGGGTGACGAGCTCTACGAGCGCCACCTGCGGATCAACTTCCACGGTGCGCGCCGGATGGCGGAGGCGCTGCTCCCGTCGATGCGCGCGCGCAAGTACGGCCGCATCGTCAACGTCGCCTCGTCGGCGGGGCTGCGCGGCTACCGCTACGTCGCGGCCTACTGCGCGTCGAAGCACGCGCTCGTCGGTTGGGCGCGCGCGGCGGCGCTCGAGCTCGAGGGCACCGGCGTGCAGGTCGCGAGCGTGTGCCCGCACTACGTCGATTCGCCGATGACCGACGCGTCGGTGAAGACGATCGTCGCCAAGACCGGACGCAGCGAGAACGAGGCGCGCGCGCTGCTCGCCGCGGAAAATCCGGCCGGAAAGCTCGTGCGGCCGGAGCAGATCGCGCAGGTCGTGCGCTCGCTCGCCGAAGGCGGCACGAACGGGGCGCTGGTCGAGCTCGATGGCGGCATGCCGCGCTATCATCCCGCGCCGCGATGAAGCTCGAGCCGATCCAACCCGCCGGGTGGGCGCCGCCCAAGGGCTATTCCAACGGCGTCCTCGCTCCGGCGGGGGCGCGCATGCTCGCGATCGCGGGCCAGATCGCCTGGGACGCCGACCAGAAGCTCGTCGGTGCCGGCGACTTCGCCGCGCAGTTCCGCCAGGCGCTCGCCAACGTCGTCGCGGTCGTGCGCGCGGCCGGCGGAGGGCCCGAGCACCTGCTGCAGATGACCGTGTTCGTCGCCGACAAGCGCGCCTACCTCGCGTGCACGCGCGAGCTCGGGGCGGCCTGGAAGGAGCTCGTCGGCCGGAATTATCCGGCGATGGCGCTCGTGCAGGTCGCGGCGCTGCTCGACGAGGGCGCGCTGGTCGAGATCCAGGCGCTCGCCGCCCTTCCCCCGGAACCCTGACAACAGGACATCGCCATGAGAGAGACGCCGATCGAGCTCCTGCTCGCCCCCCAGATGCAAGCGATCCGCCAGCTCGAGCAGCGCACGCGCGAGCTGTCGCTGGTCAGCGCGCACCGCCGCGCGCAGGCCGCCCGCCGCATCGAGGTGCTCGAGCGCGACCTCGCGCGCGTGGCGCTCGTCGTGCGCGCGCTCGCGGACCTCGCGATCGAGCGCGGGCTCTTCACCCACGATCAGCTGCGCCAGCAGTTCGATCAGGCCGACTTCGCCGATGGCGTGTTCGATTCGGGGCTCGATCCCAAGCTCGTCGCGCCCGGAGCGACGCGCGGCGGCGGGCTCGCGAAACCGACCCGCAAGAAGGCCGCGCGCAAGCCGGCGAAGAAGTCGAAGCGGCGCGCGTAGGGGCGCGGCTTGCCGACCCGAGCCGTTCGCGAGCGCTTCTCCTCCGCTGAGTTCCTTCCATGAGCCTGGGCCGCTACTTCCTGCACGACTTCTTCACCGCCCAAGAGTTCAACCTCCTGGACGAGCGCCTGCGGCGTCAATTCCGGCGACGTCAGGAGGAGAACCGTCAGCGCGCTGAGGAAATCGCGGAGCTGCGCGCTGACTTCGAGCGGCTCGCGCTGCTGACGCGCTCGCTCGCCGAGCTGTGCCTCGAAAAGGGCGTGCTCACCAAGGACGAACTCAAGACGCGCATGTTCGAGCTCGACCTCGCCGACGACAACCAGGATGGCCGCCTCGACCCGCGCAAGACCGGCCTCGATCCGAAGGGACTCGAATCGTCATGAACCCCAAGCACTTCAAGTACGCCGAGGCCGACGGCATCGCGACGATCCGGCTCGACCGGCCCGAGCGCCTCAACGCTCTGACCTTCGAGAGCTATGCGGAGCTGCGCGACACGTTCACGGCGCTGCACTCGAAGCCGTCGGTGCGTGCGATCGTGCTCACCGGCACGGGCCGCGCCTTCTGCTCGGGCGGCGACGTCAAGGACATCATCGGGCGGCTGTTCGACGTGCCCGAGGCGGACCTGTTCGCGTTCACGCGCATGACCTGCGACCTGATCGAGAACATGCGCCGCTGCGAGAAGCCGATCGTAGCCGCGCTCAACGGCACGACCTGCGGCGCCGGCGCGGTGATGGCGGCCGCGGCCGACGTGCGCGTCGCGGCGGACACGGCGAAGATCGCCTACCTGTTCACGAAGGTCGGCCTGTCGGGTGCGGACATGGGCGCGGCGTGGCTGCTGCCGCGCATCGTGGGCCTGGGGCGCGCGAGCGAGCTCCTGATGCTCGGCGACTTCATCAGCGCGCAGCGTGCGTACGAGATCGGCCTCTACAACGAGGTCTGCACGCCTGAGGAGCTCGAGGCGCGCGCCATGGAGTGGGCCCGCAAGCTCTGCTTGGGCCCGACGATGGGCATGGCGATCACCAAGCGCATGCTCAACGCCGAGGCGTCGATGACGCTCGGCGAGGCGATGCAAGTCGAAGGCTGGGTGCAGGCCGAGTGCATGAAACACGCCGACTATCGCGAGGGCTATCGCGCGTCGGTCGAGAAGCGCGCGCCGGATTTCCCCGGAGTCGCGGCGGGAACGCGATGAAGCGGCTCGAGGCGCTGCGCGAGCTCGGGCTCCGCGTCGGCAAGCTCGGCGAGCCCGTGCTCGCGGGGCTCGACGAGACCGCGGCCGCCCGCAAGGCGCTCGCGCTCGTCTCGGAGAGCGGCGCGACCGCGTGGACCGTGCCCGAACGCTGGGGCGGCGCCGCGAGCGACGGCCTGTGCGCGCCCGACGAAGTGTCGTGCCGCGCGATGTGCGCGTTGCGCGCTCCGCTCGCGTACCACAGCGCGATGCTCGACGTGATGCTCGTGATGCAGGGGCTCGGCAGTTACAGCCTCGCGCGCGCGGGCCAGCCTGCGGTGTGCGAGCGCGTGCTGCCGCGCGTCGCCGCGGGCGAGCTCGTCGCGGGCTTCGGCCTGACCGAACCCGAGGCCGGCAGCGACCTCGGGATGGTGTCGACGCGCGCGGAAAAACACGGCACTCGCTGGCGCATTCGCGGCGCGAAGACGTTCATCTCCAACGCGGGCATCGCGGACGTGTACACGTTGCTCGCGCGCACGTCGGGCGAGCCCGGCGACGGCGGCAAGGGCAGCCTGACGATGTTCCTCGTGCGCGGTGACGCCAAGGGACTGTCGACGCGGCGCTTCGAGGTCACTTCGCCGCATCCGATCGGCGACGTCGTGCTGGAGGACGTCGAGGTGCCCGATGAGGAGCGCATCGGCGCCGTCGGTGGGGGACTCGAGGTCGCGCTCGGAACGCTCGGGCGTTTCCGCACCAGCGTCGCGGCGGCGGCGAACGGCTTCGCGCGGCGCGCGCTCGACGAGTCGCTCGCGCGCACGTCGACGCGCCAGCAGTTCGGCAAGCCGCTCTCGGCCTTCCAGGGGCTCGCCTTCGACCTAGCGGAGATGGACACGCGCCTGCGGGCCGCGGAATTGCTCGTGGAAGAGGCCGCGAACGCCGTCGACCGTGGCGAAAGAGCGCTCGAGGAAGTCGCGCGCGCCAAGCTCTTCGCGACCGAGAACGCGAGCTGGGTGTGCGACCGCGCCGTGCAGCACTTCGGCGGCCTCGGGGTCGTGCGCGGCAGCGTCGTCGAACAACTGTGGCGCGACGTGCGCGCGCTGCGCATCTACGAAGGCACGAGCGAGATCCAGAAGCTCATCCTGTCGCGCGCGCTGGTCGCGCGCGCAGCGGGGAAGTGAACCATGGCGAAATTCCAGCGACACATCTTCATCTGCACCAACCAGCGCGACGGCGGCGACGAGCGCGGCTGCTGCAAGGCACGCGGCGCCGATCAGGTGGCCGAGGCCTTCAAGACCAAGCTCCACGCGCACGGCCTCAAGCGCATCGTGCGGCCCAACAAGGCCGGCTGCCTCGACCAGTGCGCCTTCGGCGCGGTGGTCGTCGTGTATCCCGACAATGTCTGGTACGGGCGCGTCACGCCGGCCGACGTGGACGAAATCATCGAGCGCCACATCCTCAAGGGCGAGGTCGTCGAGCGGCTGGTGATCCCCGACGACCAACTGACCGGAATCGCGCCCAAGGCGTAAACTGCGCGGCCCGGCAGCAGGCCGGGGACTCTCCCCATGCGCACCTACGACGAAGAATCGCGCGGCATCCTCCGGAAGATCCTCGAGGGCCAGGCCTACCGGCAGCTGATGCTCTCGAACATCCGCGGCCACGGGCTGCGTTTCCTGCCGGAGGTGCGCGACAAGCTGCGCACCTCGCGCGCGCTGGTGACGTCGCTCGAGCAGTTCGCGGACGTCGAGCGCCTGTACGCGCTGCTCGGGTTCGGCGACGTGGTCTCGGCCGTGCGCAACAAGATGGACCGCGTGCCCTATCCGGCGACGCGCATGGAGCTCGCGGTCTGCCTGTTCCTGTGCGAGCGCGTGTCGTGGCACGCGCTGGCGAGCTACACCGACTCGTCGGCCGAGGAGTTCGCGCTCATCGCGCGCGGGCGCCTGTCGGAGCTGCGCGCGCTGGAAGAGCCCGAGGATTCCGCGTTCTTCGAGTTCTGCGCCGAAGAGACCAACCGCCCGCTCGCGCAGCAGCACGTCAACCGCTGGCTCTCGATCACGCTGCTCTCGCTCGGCCGGCCGAAGAGCCCCGGCGACGCGCGCGCGATCGAGCTCGGCCTGCGCACGAAACCGATCGACCGGATCGTGCGCGAGTACCTCGACGCGCTCGCGCCGTTCCTCGCGCGTTGCGGCCTCGTGCTGCCCGATGGCGCGGCGCTGGGCCTCGAGCTGCCGGCCGCCCCGAAGACCAAGGGAGCCTGAAAGCCCATGAGCCCCGCTTCGATCTCGCCCGACCTGCGCGGCGCCCTCGCCGGTTGCGACACGTTCGCCGCGCGCTGGCGCTCGCGCTTCCCGATCCTCGAGTCGACGACCTACCTCGTCACGCACTCGCTCGGAGCGATGCCGCGCACCGCGCAGGAACGCCTGATGGCGTACACGCAGCAGTGGGCCACGCGCGGCGTGCGTTCGTGGGCCGAGGGCTGGTGGGATTCGCCGGTGGTCGTCGGCAACCTGATCGCGCGCATCCTCAATGCGCCCGAAGGTTCGGTCGCGATGCACACCAACGTGTCGCAGATCGAAGGCATCATCGCGAGCGCGCTCGACTTCTCTGGAGTGCGCAACAAGGTGGTCTACACCGACCAGAACTTCCCGACGAACATGTACGCCTGGGAAGGCTGGAAGCGGTACGGCGCGCGCATCTCGATGGTCCAAAGCGATCCCGGCGGCGTCGTGCCGACTGAGCGGCTGCTCGCGGCCATCGACGAGGAAACGCTGATCGTCCCGATCAGCCACGTGCTGTTCCGCACGTCGCGCCTGCAGGACGCGAAGGCGGTGTGCGAGCGCGCGCGCGCGGTCGGAGCGCTCGTGCTGCTCGACACGTACCAGTCGCTCGGCACCGTGCCCGTCGACGTCAAGGCGCTCGGCGTCGACATGGTGTGTGGCGGCTCGGTGAAGTGGCTGTGCGGCGGTCCCGGCGCGGGCTACCTGTACGTGCGGCCCGACTTGCAGGACAAGCTCGAGCCGCTGATCACGGGCTGGGCCGGCCACGCGGCGCCGTTCGCGTTCGAGCTCGGCGCGCAGCGTTATGCGCCGGGAATCCGGCGTTTCCTGAACGGCTCGCCGGCGGTGCCGTCGCTCGTGCAGGCGAGCGCGGGCTACGAGCAGGTGCTCGAGGTCGGCGTCGAGGCGATCCGCAAGCACTCGATCACGCTGACCGAGACACTGCGGCGCACGCTCGAGTCGGAAGGCTTCGAGTCGGGCAGCCCGGCGAATCCCGAGCAGCGCGGCGGCTCGCTGACCGTGCGGCTCAAGCCGGAAGAACACGGCCCAAGCTACGTCGCGGCGCTCGAGAAGCGCGGGGTGCTCGTCGACCATCGTCCCGAGGCCGGCCTGCGCGTCAGCCCGCACTTCTACACGAGCTGGAGCGAGCTCGAGGCCTTCGTCGCCGCGCTCGTCGAGTTGCGGCGCACCGGCCAGTGGAAGGACGCGGCCGGTTCGAAGAGCTATTGAGCCGCGATGGGCGCACCCGCGTGGCTGTGGATCCGCGAGCCCGGCTCGCAGGCGCCGCGCTGGCCTGCGGCGGAGCGTGAGCTCGCGGCCGCGGGCTTCGAAAGCGCGGAAATCGAGCTCGATCCGGCCTCGGACCGCAGTTCGCTCTCCCGCATCGACGCGGCGTTGCGCGAGCTCGGCTCGCGCGCGGGCGTCGACGACCGGCGCCTCGGCGTGATCGGGCTCGGCCTCGGCGGCACGCTCGCGTTGCAGGCGGGCTGCACGAGCCGTCGCGTGCGTGCGGTCGCGTGCATCGCGCCGGTGCTCGTGTATCCGGAACTTTCCGCGGCGCGCCCGATCCAGCCGGTCGAGCTCGTGCTCAACCTCGACGTGCCTGCGCTCGCGCTCGTCGACGACGCGGACCCGCGCACGCCGCCCGAGGACGTCGAAGTGTTCCGGCGCCAGTGCGAGCTCGGCGCGAAGAACGTCGAGCTCGGTTGGGTGAGCCTCGCGCGGCTCGACGCGGGCCTGCCGCGTCTGCTCGCTTTCGCGGAAGACGCGCTGGGCTAGCGGTTTTCGCTCACTGCGGAGTGAAGTACACCTGCACGCGGCTGCGGCGCCCGGCCGCGAGTTCCGCGAGCTCGCCGCGGCAGACGGGCTCGACGAGCCAGCCGCGATAGTCGAGCTCGATGCGCGCGGGAGCGCGCTCGCGCACCAGATCGAGCGTGCCCTGCACATTCGTCGTACCCGCAGTTTCTCCGTCGAGAACGACGCGCACTCCCGCAATTGGCGCGAAACCCGGTCCCAGCGCGATGAACTCGCCACTCCAGCCGCGTTCGAGTTTCAGCTCGAGCTTGGGGTGCTCGCCATCGTCCCGCAGCTCGGCCAGCGAGCCGTGGGCCGCGCGGTACCCGGGTGCGACGACGCCCAGACGCGAATCGGAGGTCACGCGCGATGGGGGATACAGCACCAACGGAGGACCACTCATCTGGAAGATCGAATCCGCGCTGTGCTCGAACCACGCGCACACTTCGTCCAGCGGCTTGCCGGTCCCCGCGTCCGTCGCCACGAGCTCGAACCACGGCGGCTCCGGGCCCTGCTCGAGCCGCAACTCGATTCCGCGCGTTCCCGCGCTGACCTGCAGCGGGCAAGGCTCGAGCCACCACTCGAACCCGGCGTAACAATCCAGCACGTAATCGCCGGGGGCAAGGTCCGTGAATTCAAACTCGGCCTTGGCTTCGTCGCCTTGGCGATCGAACACGAGCTCGCGCTGCAGACCGAAGTCCGTGCCGCGGCGGACACCGAACAACGTCAGCGTCAGCGATGGCGAGTTTCCGGGGAGGCCGATCACGCGGCCCGAGATCGTGAGCCCTCCCGGCTGGCGCGCGAGCGCGAGCGTCGCGTCGCTGCGTTGCTCGCCGTCGACGACGAGCGATTGGAAGCGGCGCTCGAAGCTCGCGGCGACGGCGCTCACGGAGTAGGCGCCCGTCGGCACGAAGAGGAACTCGACGAGGCCGTTGCCGGCGGTCTTCTGGCGCGCCACCGCAGCCTCCGGAGCGCCGGCGACGAGCGGGTGAAGCTCGACGAGAGCACCGGGGATCCCGTTGCCGTCGGGATCGAGCACGCGCACCACCACGATGCCCTGCGCGGTGAGCTCGACGGAGACCGTGTGCTCGCCCCGCGTGCCCGGAACTCGCGTGGAGCCGTACCAGCGCCCATCGCGCGACGAGATAGCGAGAGCGATCGTCGCATAGGTCTCGAAGGGCCTGAAACGCGGGGGAAAACGCACCCACGGCGGCGTTCCGGCGCGCACGACGAAGGAACCGATCGCGGGAGTCGGAGGCCTGTCGTTGGAGTACCAACGCAGGTCCGCGGCAAGCGGAGCCTCGAGTGCTGCGGGCGGGCCTTCGAGCTCGAGCCTGTAGGTTGGCCCGACCTCGAGCCGCAGCTCGTGCGGGCCCGCGAGCGCCTTCTCGATCGTGTGCTCGAGCTCGAGGTAGTGCAGCGGCTTGCGCTGGTCGTCGCCGAGTTCCGGGCCGTACTCGTCGTAGCAGAAGAGCAGCAGCGTGCCCTCGGGATAGTCGACGGCGCTCGCGACGAGGCCGGCGCGATCGCTGACGAGCTGCTCGCGGCGACCGTCGCGCGTTCCCAGCCGCAGCATGTAGTCCTGCAGCGGTTCGCCGCTCTCCGCATCGACGAGCCGCGCGCGGAAACGCTCGCTGCCAGCAGGCCCCGCGAGGAACACGAGCTCCTCGGTCGTGTCCGCGCGGATCCAGCGTTGCGGAGCGAGCACGCTCCAGCCCTCGGGCGCCTCGACACGCACCGTCGCACCGCTCTCCGGCGGCAACGGCAGGAACAGGCGGCCGCGCGAGTCGCTGGTGTCGTGCCCGAGCACGATCCCGTCGGCGACGAGCTCCGCATCGAAGCCCGGCAGCGCCGCATGAGTGACGCGGTGCTCGATGCGAGCCCGCAGGCGCGACGCCGCGGCCGGAGCCTCGCGCTCGACACCCACGGGCAGCGCCGAAGGATCCGCGCTGCGCGGCGCCGAGAGCAGATCCGTTTCGAGTGCGAGCGCGGTTCCGGCCACGAGTTCCGCGCCAGCGAGCGCGGGATCCTGCTCGCGAGGCCGCGTGAGCCAGAAAGCCAGAGCGACGAGGATCCCCAGCGCCAACGCGCCGGCCAGGGCGAGGGACGAGCGGGACTTCACGTCGTGGAGGCCCTAGTGGAGCCGAGCGACACGGTCACGTCGAGCCCGGGATTCCTTGCGCGGAGCCGACGCCCGCATTCCGCAGGTCGCCCGCACGAGTCGCGACCGCTACGATGCGCGCGAAACGGAGCCCCACGCCATGTCCCATCCGACCCTGTCGATCCTCGATTTCGTGCCCGGTGCCCAGATTGCCGGGCGCTTCAAGATCGTGCGCCCCGAGCGCCAGAGCGGCCTCTCCGCCGCCTTCGCCGCGATCGACGCGCAGGCCACGGCCGGCGATGCGGATTGTTCGATCGTGCTGTTCTCGGGCGCGCTGTTCGAGGGCGAGAAGCAGGCCGAGGAATTCCGCGCGACGTGGAAGCCGTGGACGAAGGTGCGTTCGCCGCACGTGGCCTGCGTGCGCGAAGTGCTCGCGCTGCCGCACAGCACGACGCTGCTCGTCACCGATCCGGCGCCCGGCGTCTCGCTGCGCGAGTGGCTCAAGAAGAACGGCTCGATGACGCCGGCGCAGGTGCGCGAGTTCGGCCTCGGGCTGCTCGAGGGGCTCACCGCGATCCACGCGCAGCGGCTCGTGCACGGCGACATCAAGCCGCAGACGATCTTCGTCGACGAGGACGGTCACGGCCTCGAGGGCCTGCTCGTCGACAGCGGCATCACGACGGGACTGTGGAGCGCCAAGCACCTCGGTGAACACACCGCGCTGATCGGCACGCCCTACTACGCGCCGATCGAGCAGTTCGGCGGCGACTCGCCCGACGCGCAGTCGGACATCTACAACGTCGCGACCGTGCTGTTCGAGTGCGCGACCGGCGTGCTGCCGTGGCCGGGCAAGTCGCTGCTCGAGATCTTCCAGGCCAAGCTCGACCGCAACGCGCCTTCGATGAAGCGCCGCGCGCCGAACGCGAACGTGCCGCGCGCGCTCGAGGCCGCGATCGTGCAGGGCCTGCTCGCGAACCGGCTCGAGCGTTTCGCCACTGCGGACGAGTTCCGCGACGCTCTGGCCGCGGTCTCGGTCTAGGGCGGGAGCCATGGCTCACGACGATCTCTACAAGGCCGTCGATCCTTTCCCGACGCCGTTCAACCTGTGCGACTACTTCCTCGAGCGCAACCTGCGCGAGGGGCGCGCGGGCAAGACGGCGCTGATCGTCGGCGACGAGTGCCGCACGTACGCGCAGGTTTCCGAGCGTGCGGCGCGGCTCGCGGCGGCGCTGCGGCGCGCCGGCCTGCGGCCCGAGGACCGCGTGCTGCTCGTGCTGCCCGACGGTTTCGAGTTCGCGGAGACCTGGTTCGCGACGCTGCGCGCCGGTGGCGTGTTCGCGATGGTCAATCCGCTGCTCAAGCGCGACCAGTACGAGTACTACCTCGCCTACACGAAGGCGCGCGTGCTCGTCACGCACTCCGAAGTTCTGCCGGAGATCGCCGAGGCCGCGCGGGCGCAGCCCTTGTGCGAGAAGGTGCTCGTCGTCGGGCCTGACGCGGGCGGGTTCGAGCCCTACGAGCAGGCACTCGCCGCCGAGGATCCGCGCTCGGAGCTCGCGCGCATGGAACCGACGGGCCCCGACGAGCTCGCGGGCTGGCTCTTCACCTCGGGCTCGACCGGACATCCCAAGGCCTGCGTCCACACGCACTCCGACTTCGCCTACAGCACCGAGACCTACGCGCTGCGCGTCGCGGGCTATCGCCAGAGCGATGTCTGCCTCAGCGTGCCGAAGCTCTTCTTCGGCTACGCGACGGGCACGAACCTGATGTTCCCGTTCCGCGTGGGAGCGACGGTCGTGCTGTTCGCGGGTCGCGCGACGGCGGACGAGCTGCTCGACCAGATCGAGAAGCATCGCCCGACGTTCCTCACCGGCGTGCCGACGATGTTCAACAACCTGCTGCGCTCCGAGCGCATCACGAAGGCCGACCTCTCGAGCCTGCGCGTGTCGCTCTCGGCCGGCGAGGCGCTCCCGCCGCAGCTCTACGCCGACTGGAAGGCGCGTACCGGCGTCGAGATCCTCGACGGCATCGGCTCGGCGGAGATGTTCCACATTTACATCTCCAACTATCCCGGCGACGTGAGGCCGGCGTCGCTCGGCCGCATCGTGCCCGGTTACGAGGCCGTGGTCGTCGATGCGGAAGGACGGCCCGTCGCCGACGGCGAGCCCGGTCGCCTGCGCGTGCGCGGCGGCTCGACGGCCCTGTGCTACTGGGGCGACAAGAAGAAGTCGCGCGAGACGTTCCAGGGCGAGTGGTGCACTTCGGCCGACATCTTCCGGCGCGACGCGCAGGGCTACTTCTTCTACGAGGGCCGCGACGACGACCTGCTCAAGGTGAGCGGCATCTTCGTGTCGCCGCTGGAGATCGAGAACGCGCTGCTCGCGCACGAGGCCGTCGCCGAGGTGTGCGTGCTGGGCAAGGAGGACGAGGAGGGGCTCGTCAAGCCGATCGCGTTCGTCGTGCCGCGCAAGGGCGTGCGCGGTGACGAGAAGCTCGGGGCTGCGCTCAAGCTCCACTGCAAGGAGCGCCTCGCTCCGTACAAATACCCGCGCTGGTTCGAATGGCGCGAGTCGCTGCCGAAGAACGATCGTGGCAAGGTGTCGCGCAAGGACCTCAAGGCCGAGCTTGCGCGGCGCTAGAACGGAAGGAAGAGCGATGAACAAGTGGCTCGTCTTGGCGTGCGGACTGTGGCTCGGGGCCTGCGCGAGCGTGTCGCCGCACGGCGGCGGCGCGAGTTCTGGCGCGACCGCAGCCACGCAGGAGCCGCGCTCCGTCGCGCTCTTCCGCTCGGGCGGGACGCGCGCGCAGTGGAGCGAGCTCGTCGACGCCGCGACCCAGGCCGAAGTCGTGTTCGTCGGCGAGAACCACGGCCATCCGCTCGGCCTCGCCAGCGCCGCCGCGTTGTTCGAGGATGTCGTCGCGCGCTGCCCGAAGGCCGCGCTCTCGATGGAGTTCTTCGAGCGCGACGAGCAGTCGCGGCTCGACGACTACCTCACCGGCGCGAGCGACGTCGACACGCTCGTGCGCCGCACCCTGCGCTCCGACGGCAACTTCCCGCCCGGTCACCGCGCGATGGTCGAGACCGCACGCAAGAACGCGCGACCCGTGCACGCCTCCAACGCGCCGCGTCAGTACGTGCGGCTCGCCAACCGCGAGGGCTACGAACGCCTCGCCCCGCTGACGTGGGAGCAGAAGCGCCTCTTCCGCGTGCCCGACTTCCTCGTCTCGGGTCGCTACCGCGACGACTTCGACCGCGTGATGACGCCGTCGGAGCGTGATCCGAAAGCGCCGGAAGAGCAGGAGCGCCTCTCGAAGGTGTTCCGTTCGCAGCAGATGTGGGACTGGACCATGGCGGAGTCGCTGTACGTCGCACTCGCCAACGGCGAGGCGCCGCTCGTGCACGTCGTGGGCCGTTTCCACAGCGATTTCCGCGGCGGAACCGTGCAGGCGCTCGAGGCGCTGCGTCCGGCGACGAAGACGCTCATCGTGAGCTTCGTCGACGCCGACGCGCCGGCCGCGCTCGCCGAAGAGGACCTCGGCCGCGGCGACTTCGTGATCTTCGTCGGGCCGTCGCGCGAGTAGCGCGCGGCCCGCGCGTCACTCGGCCAGCTCGGGAATCTCCCAGCCCTTGCGCTGCGGCGCGCCGAGCAGCGCATCGGCGTCGGGGCGCCCGCGGAAACGGCCCTTGCCGCCGTCCCACTCGAGCGACTCGTGCGGGAAGTTCAGCGCGATGTTGCCGAGCAGCGCGACCTCGGTGAGGTGCGCGGCGTACTCGAACGGCGCGCTGGCCTCGCCGCGGCCCAGGCACGCGTCGACCCACTGGTGCCAGTGGTTCACGCCGTGGCCCTCGGGAATCTTGACGTCCTTGAAGCGCTCGCGCGGGTAGAGCTCCTGCACGCCATAGGGGTCGGCGAGCAGCGCACCGTTCTCGCCGACGAACAGGCAACCGTTGCCGGTGATCTTCTCGAGGCCGAGCTCGGCCATCAGGTCCTTCGGAATCGTCTTGCCGCCGTCGCGCCACGTGACGAGCACGGGGCCGCGCGTCGTCCACTCGTTGCCGGGGAACTCGTAGCGGATCTCCGACCACAGCGGGAAGCTCTCCGCCGTCGGACGCGGGCCGACCGAGCGCACGCGCAGCGGATCGCCGAGGCCCAGGAACCACAGCGCCGGATCCATCAGGTGGCAGGCCATGTCGCCCTGCGCGCCCGTGCCGAAGTCGCGGATGCCGCGCCAGCGGAAGGCGTGGTACGTGTCCTGCTTGAACGGCCGCAGCGGCGCCGTGCCGAGCCACTTGTCCCAGTCGAGCGTGTCGGGCACCGGATCCTCGCCCGCGACGCGCTCGATGCCCTGCGGCCACCAGCCCGCGGGACGGTCGGTCCACACGTGCACCTCGTGGATCAGGCCGACGGGGCGCGTGCGGAAGAGCTGGCGAGCGGCGTCGTACTCCGGGTTCGAGTGATTCTGGATGCCCATCTGCGTGACGACGCCGGCTTCCTTCGCCGCGCGCGCGACGGCCCGCGCCTCGCGCACGGTGCGCGTCAGCGGCTTCTGGCAATACACGTGCAGGCCCAGCCGCAGCGCCGCGAGCGTGATCGGCGCGTGCATGTGGTCGGGCGTCGAGACGTGCACGGAGTCGATGTTTCCGCGCTCTTTCTCGAGCAATTCGCGCCAGTCGCGGTAGGTGCGAGCGCCGGGGCAGCGCTCGCTCGCGCCCTTCAGGTTGTTCGAGTCGACGTCACACAGCGCGACGATGTCGACGTCGGGGTGCGAGCGGATCTGGTCGAGGTCCGCGCCGCCCATGCCACCGACCGCGATGCCCGCGTGGCGCAGGCGGCCGCTCGCGCGGATCGACTTCGTGCGCGTCGCGGGGGCGGCGCAGCTGGCGAGCGCGGTGGCGCTGGCGAAGGCGGAGAACTCGAGGAACGAACGACGAGAGAGTGCGGGACTCATCTGCGGGCTCCGGAGGAGTGGGGGACTGGCGGGCGTGTCACGCTAGCAAGCGCGGGGGCGTGCAGGCGCGGCGAAATCAGTGCGAAGGAGTGAGCGGGGGCTCAGGGGAGGACGACGAACGAGAGCGTGTTGG
>JAPLOE010000283.1 GCA_026692705.1 Planctomycetota bacterium | reverse complement strand
CTGCCGCGCGATCCCGTCACGAAGGAGCCGCTGAAGGACAAGGTCACGGTCGTGCAGGCGATGAAGGCCGCGGTCGAGGCGCTCGACGCGGGCTCGCTCGCGGACCAGCCGCTCGTGGAAGCGAGGGTGCGGGACACCATCGGCGCCACCTTCATGGGGCTCGGCCGCTTCGATGAAGCCGAGCCGAACCTCCGCAGCGCGCTCGCGATTCGCACCAGGGTCCTCCCGGCCGGGGATCTCGAGATCGCATCGAGCCAGAACAACCTCGCGGTGCTCCTCGAGGACCAGAACAAGCTCGCTGAAGCCGAGGCGTTGCACCGCGCCGCGCTCGAGATCGCGCGCAGTTCCTTGCCGCCCGGACACCCCGACCTTGGCGTGGGCCTGAACAACCTTGCGGAATCCCTGAGCATCCAGGGCCAGCTCGCGGACGCCGAGCCCCTCTACCGGGAAGCGCTGGCCATTGCCCGCGCGGCCCTTCCGGCCGGTCATCCGGACATCGCCGAGCGGCTCGACAACCTCGCGAAACTCCTTCAGGCCCAGCGAAGGCTCACCGAGGCCGAGCCTCTCCAGCGCGAGGCGCTCGCGATCCGGGTCGCCGCCTTTCCCGCCGGGCACCCGCAGGTGGCTCGGGGCCTCAACAACCTCGCGTTCCTGCTGGTGGCACAGGGCGAGCTCACCGAGGCCGAGCCGATGTTGCGCGAGGCGCTGGAGATCCGCCAGAAGTCCCTGCCGGCCGGGCACGTCGACATCGCCAGCAGCCTCGACAACCTCGCGGGCCTCCTGCAGAGGCAGGGCAAGCTCGCCGAGGCGGAGTCGATGCTCCGCGAAGCGATCGAGCTCCGCCGCACGACGCTCCCGGCGGGACACCTGCACCGCGCCCAGGGCCTCACCAACCTCGGCACGCTCCTCGTCTCGCAGAACAAGCTCGAGGAGGCGGAGCCGCTCTACCGCGAGGCGCTGCAGATTCGGCGAGACTCGTTGCCCGCCGGACACCCGGAAATCGCCTCGTCCCTGAACAACCTCGCGGTGCTGCACTGGCGCCAAGGTCGCCTTGACCTGTCGATCCCGATGTTCGAGCAGGCGCTCGAACTGGAGGCGGCGGCACTGGGACGGCAGCACCCTCAGACGGCGGGCACCCTCGCCAACCTCGGTGTGAATTACGCCGACGCGGGGAGGCTTGCCGAGGCCCTTCCGCTGCTCGAGGAGGCTTTTGCAACGTCCAGGCAGGAACCGACGCTCGCATGGGTCGGTCCGCGGCTGCTCGACGCCTGCGCGCGAAGCGCCGACGCGGAGAAGCCGGAGAGCGTGACGAGGTACCTCGCGCTGCTGCGCGAGCTGCTCCCGATCGCGCGCACGGAAGTGCCGCCGGAAAGCGTCGATCTCGCGACGATGCTCGCGGCCCAGTGCATCGTCCTGCTGCGCGTGCGCGCCTGGGACTGGGCCGAGCAGCTCGGGCGCGAGGCGCTGGCGATCCGCGAGGCGAAGGAACCCGACGACTGGCGCACGTTCAACATGAGGTCAGTGCTCGGCGGCGCCTTGCTGGGCCAGCGGAAGCTGAAAGAGTCCGCGCCACTGCTGCTCGGCGGCTACGGCGGCATGAAGGAGCGAGAGGCGAGCATCCCGCCGCAGGGGCTGGTCCGCCTCTGCGAAGCGCTCGAGCGTTTGGTCCAGTTGCACGAAGCACAAGGTGAAGCCGAGGAAGCCGCCGCGTGGCGTCGCGAGCTCGACGCCGCACGCGCGCGCCTGCCGGCCGCACCGTCCGGCAGGTAGCGACGACGGACGACGGGCTCGCCGAAGCCCGGCCACCCCGGTCGACATCGGCGCTCCGGGCTCGAGCATCTTTTCGACCGTGCCGAACAACGCGGGCACGAAGTACGGCTCCTGCAGCGGCACGTCGATGGCGACGCCGCACGTCGCGGGGGCCTGCGCACTTCACGCGGCATCCAACCCGGGCGCGATTGCAGAGCAGATCAAGAGCGCGATCCTGGGCAGCGCGATTCCGACGGCTTCGCTGAGCGGTGCGTGCGTCACCGGCGGTCGACTCGACGTCGGCGGTTTCTGAGCAAGGGGAACGGCCTCGTGGCGCGCTAAGTTGGACGCATGATGCTCGTCCTCGCGCTCCTCGCAGCCCTGCAGCAACCGACTCCCCCGCCGGACAGCGCACAGCCGCGACAAGCCGGTTCGGGCTTGCACGGCTACATCGGCTACAGGGCCGAGCCGCCCGCCGATCGCAGCGAGTACGGCATGGGCATGGGCTTCTACTCCGCGGCCTGGTCGCTGATCGACCGGCCGCTCGCGCACTTCCAGATCGGGCTCGCCAGCGGCTGGATCGTGCCGGACAACCGCGACAATCGCGACGTGCCGCTCGCGCCCGAGGGCACGCTCGCCCGCAAGTGGAAGGAGCGTGGACCGACGTGGGACAGCGTGTTCCAGACCGTCGAAGGCGGGCTCGGTTACTGGGCGGGCAATCGCTTCCGCTACGGGCCGCCCAAGTTCAGCATGAACGCGACGCCGCAGTGCTACGACTACGAGGTCGGCTCGCCGGGCTGGTCGTTCTTCTACGACACCGAAGCGCTGCCCGACGATCGCCTCGGCATCGCGCAGCTCAGCAATCGGCTGCTGATCCCGCCGGATGCGCTGCCCTTCGCGGGAAATCCCGCCGGCCAGTTCCTCGGCTACAGCTACATGGCGCTGCCGTTCACCGATGCCGTCCAGAGCGTCGACGGCAAGGCGCCGACCGGTGAGCACGCCTGGACGTGCTTCCTCGCGACGGCGAACTTCAAGGGCCCGATCGCGTACTACATCCCGGAGACGTGGAGCAAGATCGCGGACCTCTTCAAGTACCCGTTCCTTCACGGGCGCGGGCTCGACAGCCGGCGAGGGCTGATGGGCGGAGGCGCGATGGAGATCAACACCGTGCCGCAGCTCGTGGCGACGGCGGCCGACGGCTCGCGCTGGTCGCGGATCCCGCCGCTGCGGTTCCCGATCGACGAACGTGGGCAGGCCGTGCTCGTGCAGGACGTGACCTACTACTCGCGCAAGGCGCTGCACGACGCGTTTCTCGCCTGGCGGCGCGGAGGGCCGGCTCCCAGCGGCGCCTTCGATCCCGCGGGCGCCTTCGTCGCGAAGCTCAGCACGAACACGCCGCGTTTCGATCAGGACGACAGGCCGATCGAGGGTGTGGCCACGACCTTCGACACGAAGGTCTTCGACGACAACACGTGGGGGCTGGTGTGGAAGGAGAGCGACCACGCCCCTCGCGGCGAGTTCCCGCAGTACTACCGCCACGAGGGAGAACGGCGCATCGCGGTCGCGCCCGGCGACGTGCCGAAGGAAACGGGCCTGCACGGCGCGCAGTTCGCGCTGGCGTCGCCGGGCGAGCCGTTCACCTCGCCCGCGAGCGGCGCATGGACGAAGCCGGGTGCCGCCAGCGGGCCGCTGCAAGTCAGGCTGGGCGACGGCTCGCT
This sequence comes from Planctomycetota bacterium, assembly GCA_026692705.1. GTDB lineage: Bacteria > Planctomycetota > UBA1135 > UBA1135 > F1-120-MAGs118. The sequence continues at coordinate 16,777 of JAPLOE010000283.1, read as the reverse complement.
CGTGACGTACCGCTGGTATCGCTTCGTCGACCAGCCCTCGTTCGTGCAGTACGGCTGGAGCGCCGAGAAGAAAGCTGCGCTGCAGTCCTTCGTGGAGCGGCTCCACCGCGCCTGGCCGATCGACCGCGACTACATGGCGCCGCCCACACGCGGTTCGCTGGTCGAGCTCGACCCGGCGCTGCTCGTGAAGCCGCCCGAGGGCCTCGAAGCCGGTTACGTGCCGATCGTCACGCGCCAGGAACGCGCTCCCTAGTCGCGACGGCGCACGATCAGCACGACACGTTCGTCGGGTGAGACGGCGGCCACTTCCGCGCGCGCGAGCGCGACGAGCTGCTGCGCTTCCGCGAGACCGGAGAGGTCGGCGACCTGCGTCGGCTTGACGAGCTGCACCTCGGGCAGGACGACACCGCCGTCGCCCCAGCTCGAGAAGCGCTCGAGCAGGCTCGCAAGCGTGCTCTCGGCGTCCGACGGAGCGACCGCGGTCGCGAAGGCGTCGTCGGTCGAGAAACGCACGATGCCCTCGGCGTCGAGCGCGCACACGGGCGTGCGCACGAGCCGCAGCAAGCCGAACAGCGCCGGCACGCGCCTCTCGCAGGTGTAAACGCGCAACCAGCCCTTCGTCGGCAGCTCCTGCAGCGCCGCAGCGTCCACTCCGAGCGTCTTCGCGGCGAGCGCAGCCAGTTCGGCCTCGCTCGGCAACGCCCCACCGAGCTCGCGCGAGCGCAGCTGCGGCGTGCCACGGGCCGTGGCGCGCACGCGCTTGTCCTTGCGATCGACCTCGACGTGCACTTCGATCGAGCCTGCGTCCGCGCCCATGCGCAGCACGCGCTCGAAGGCCTCCTTGCGCAGCGCCACCAGATCGGACTCGCTCGGGCTGAGCAACGTGCGTTCGACGGTGTCCTGCAGGATGCCGAGCGCGACTCCGATGGCCGAGATGACTTCCGCATGACGCGCGATGCGGTGCTCCATGCCCAGTCCCTGCGCGGTGAACGGCACGATGGCCTCCGCGCCGCCCCCGCCGCCGACCATCACGAACTCGCTCGCTTTCGCCTTGTTTTCGCTGAGCAGCGCCTTCACCACCGGCGCGACCTTCTTCGCCGCCAGCTCGAGCATGCGCGTCGCGAGCGCCTTCGCATCGCCACCGAACTCGCGCGCCACGGCGTCGAAAGCGCGCTTCACCGAGGCCTCGTTGCCGCGGCTGTAACCCTGCGCAAGCCCGAGCAAGTTCGCGGCTCCCGTCGGCGTAAGCGCGTGACTCGGCTTCGTTCCGCCGGTGCCGAGCGCGATGTAGTCTTCGGGATCACCCTTCTTCGGCTGCATGTGCGCGAGCGTGAATTCGAGCGGCTCGCGCTCGAACGTCTCGTACTTCAGCCCCGCGATGTGCGCGCTGCGTGGCCCGACGTCGACGAGCTTCGAACGTCTCGTACCTCAACGCCGCCGCGCCTCCGGCCGCGGGCCCCGAGAGCATCGTCAGGATCGGACGCTCGCGCATCGCCGCGAGGTCCATGATGCCGCCGTCGGAGCGCATCACCATCAGCGGCGCCGCGATGCCGCTCTGCGCGACGGCCTGCGCCGTGCGTTCGGCGGTCTCGACCATCTTCGGCAGCATGCTCGCGTTGACGACGGCCGTCAGCGTGCGCATGCGCAGCCCGTAGAGCTGCGAGAGCGCGCTCGTCGGCGTCGCCGGCAACCCCAGTTCGCGCGCGAGCGCACAGACGCGCTCCTCGCGGCGCGGGTCGTCGACGCTGAAGGGCTCCGCCGCGACGATCGCCTCGCAGCCCTCGCCGCGCAGCGCCTCGAGCGCCGCACGCACCTGCGCCTCGTCGAGCCCACCCGCCGTGTCGACGAAACGAAAGCCCGTGAACAGCCGCGCCCCGCCGCCGAGCTCGACCGTGCCGACGTTCGCCTCCTGCCGCGCGCGCATTCCCTGCGCTCCCGTGCCGAGAGCGACCACGCCCACCTTCGCCACGTCGCCCTCGAGCAGCGCATTGGTGGCCTGCGTGGTGCTGTGCGCGATCAGCACGACCTCGCTCGCCTCGATGCGCGCCTCCGCGAGCAGGCTCCGCATCGACTGCACGACACCGAGCGCGACACCTTCCTACGCGTGGTGCGTCGTCGGCACGACCGCCTTGCCGACGAGCTCCATCGCGTCGACGTCGATCGCCACGGCGTGCGTGAACGTGCCGCCGACGTCGATGCCGATCTTGAGGCGCCGCTGCATGGCTACCAGAAGCGCAGCGCCGCGACGGCGAGCCACACGAAGACCGCAGCCCACACGAACGGTAGCGTGCGCAGCATCAGGCGCTGCACGTCGACGCCTTGATAGTTCGCGACCCACACGTTCGCGGTGTTCGTCGGGTCGCAGATGCCCTGCACCTGACCGACGCTCAGCATCATCGCCATGATCGCCGCGGGCGGAATCACTCCCGACGACTGCAGGATGGCCGTGACGCCGTACCCCAGCCCCCACACGTTGAGCGGACCGCGGTAGAGCGCGAGCGGCGCCGCGAGGCCGAAGCCGACGACGTAGGCGAAGGCCGTGGACGGCACGCACTTGCGCAGCACGGGCTCGATCGCCGCGAGCACGGGCCACGTCGCGCCGCCGTGGGCGTCCTTCCATCCCGCGGGCCCGATCACCGCCTGCACGAGGATGCCGATGCCGAACATCAGCACGATCGCCGGCATCACGCTCGCTCCGCCTTCGATCAGCGAACGCACCGCGAGCGCGAGCGAACCCGGCCGCAGCGTCGCGAGGATCGCGTACACGAGCCCGACCGCGAAGGCCGCGAGGATCGGGAGATCGAACAACAGAATCGCCGCCAGCGGCACGATCGGGATCAGGTAGGCCCAGCCGCGCACGCGCACTTCCTGCTGGCGCCAGCGCGCGATCTTGCCGAGCGCATCACGCGCGATCAGGGCGAGCACGAGCACGAACAGCGCGAGCGCGACCCGACGCGTCCACAGGAGCCACGCGGCGGGCTCTCCGCTCTCACGCGCACCCGTCGAGGCCACCAGCGCCCAGCTGACGAGCGCGAGCAGCCCCACGAGTCCCGCGAGCGTCGCGACGAAACGCGCGTCCCAGCGCACCAGCCGCGAGCGGAACAGCTCGAACACGATCAGCGCGCAGCCGGCGACCATCACGGTCGCGAACACCACCAGCGCGTAGGACTTCACCTCCGCGACCGGCACGCCGAGCAGGCTCGTGTAGATCACCCAGTTCGACGGGTTGAGCACGCCCCCGAGGCTCATGCCGAACAGCAGGATCGCCGCTCCCGCCGCCGGCGAGAGCCCGACGGTCGCGAGCATCGGCAGCACGATCATGGCCACCATGATCACGGCGCCGAGCCCACCGAGGCTCGTGAACAGCAGCGCCACGAGCAAGAGCGACACGACGCCCACCGGCAGCGGATTCGCCCCGACGAGCTCGGCGCCCTGCTTGACCGCGCTCTCCGCCGCGCCTGACTTCTGCATCACGAACGACAGCGCGCCGCCGAACACCGAGACGATCATCGCCTCGTGCAGCTTGAGCGCCCCGTCGGAGATGACGCCCTTGAGGATGTCCTGGGAGCTGATGCCGCCGTCGATCCACGCGGCTCCGCAGGCGAGCGCGATCCCCATCAAGGGCAGCGTGATCACGGCCGGCAGCGCGCGCGTGAACATCACGAGCGCGGCCACGACGAAGATCAGCAGCAACAGCAGACCGATGCCCATGGGGCGAGGATTTCAGTCGAAAGCGGGTGGCGCGTCGAGGGGTGCGCGGCCGGAAAGCGCGACGCGGCAGTTTTCAGGCGAAAATCGGCGTGACCACGTGCCCGGCGACGTCGGTCAGGCGGAAGTCGCGACCCGCGTAGCGGTAGGTCAAGCGCTCGTGGTCGAGGCCGAGCAGAGCCAGCAGCGTCGCGTGGAAGTCGTTGATGTGCACCCGGTCCTGCGCGGCGTAAAAGCCGTAGTCGTCGGTCGCGCCGTGGCTGTGGCCGGCCTTCGTGCCGCCGCCCGCGAACCAAACGGTGAAGCCGTGCGGGTTGTGGTCGCGGCCGTTCTCGCCCTGCGCCGTCGGCGTGCGGCCGAACTCGCCGGCCCACAGCACGAGCGTGTCGTCGAGCAGCCCGCGCGCCTGCAGGTCCGCGAGCAAGCCCGCGATCGGCTTGTCGACCTCGCGCGCGTTGGTCTCGTGGCCGTCCTTCAGGTTCTCGTGCTGGTCCCACTTGTAGCTGTGCGTGCACTGCACGAATCGCACGCCGGACTCGGCGAAGCGGCGCGCGAGCAGGCACTGGCGGCCGAAGTTCTCGGTCTTCGGGTCATCGATGCCGTACAGCTTGAGCGTCTCGGGGCTCTCACCCGTGATGTCCATCACCTCGGGCGCCTCGGTCTGCATGCGGAACGCGAGCTCGTACGACGCGATGCGCGCCTCGAGCGCCGCGTCGGCCGCGCGCTTCTCGCGGTGCTCGCCGTTGAGCTCGCGCAGCAGGTCGAGCTGCTCGCGCTGCAGCTCGGGCGAGATCTCCTGGCTCGTCAGGTGCGCAAAACCGGCCTGTTTCGCGGGCACGGACGCGTTTCCGATCGGCGCACCCTGGAAAATGCCCGGCAGGAACGCGCTCGACCAGTTGTTGACGCCGCCGTGGCCGAGCGTCGGGCAGATCGTGATGAAGCCCGGCAGGTTCTCGTTCTCGCTGCCCAGCCCGTACAGCGCCCACGAGCCCATGCTCGGCCGCACGAACGTCGCGGAGCCAGTGTGCAGCGCGAGCAACGCGCCACCGTGCGCCTCGTTCGTGCCGTGCATCGACTTGATGAAGCACAGCTTGTCGACGTGCTGCGCCACGTTCGGGAAGAGCTCGCTCACCCACGCGCCGCTCTCGCCGTGCTGGCGGAATTTCCACGGCGATTTCAGCAGGTTGCCGGTCTGCGCGAACTGGATGCGCGGCTTCTCGAACGGCAGCGGCTTGCCGTGGTCGCGCTCGAGCAGCGGCTTGTAGTCGAACGTGTCGATCTGGCTCGGTCCGCCGTGCATGAACAGGAAGATCACGCGCTTGGCGCGCGGCGCGAAGTGCGGTGCACGCGGGGCGAGCGGGTTGTCCGACGCGAGGCCCCAGCCCTTGGCGAGTCCGGCGAAGGCGAGCGATGCGAAGCCGATGCCACTGTCGCGGAACAGCTCGCGGCGCGTGCGGAACGGCGGAAGGCGAGGGTTCATGGCGTTCAGTCGACGTAGAGGAATTCGTTGGAGACGAGCAGCACCTGCGCGAACGCGCGCCAGGCCTCGTCGGGAGTCGCCACGGCGGCCGAAGCACTTTCGCGGCCGATGTCGGCGCCCGTCGAAGGCGTCGCGGGGGCGCTCGAGGCCCGCTCGACGAAACGCAGCGCGCGCTCGACCTCGTGCGCGTGCGCATGGCGCCCGAGCGCCGCGACGTACAGCGCATCGACACGCTGCTCCGCCGTCGCCGCCTGCACGGCTAGCGCGACGAGCTTGCGGCTCGCCTCGACGACGAGCGGGCTGTTCATCAGGTACAGCGCCTGACTCGGGCTCGTCGTCTCCGGCCGCGCCTCGACCGTCACGCTCGGGTCGGGATAGTCGAAGGACGAGAACAGGTCGAGCAGCGCGTTGCGGATGATCGGCAGGTAAATCGAGCGCCGCGGCAGGTCGTAGCGCGCGCCGTTGGCCGACTGGTCGTTGGTGACGTAGTCGCCGTTGTTCGTCGAGAGCAGCGTGCCGCCGAGCGTGCGATCGAGTTGGCCTGTGGAGGCGAGCAGCGCGTCGCGCAAGCTCTCGGCGTCGAGACGGCGACGGTTCTGGCGCGAGAGCAGGCGGTTGGGGACGTCGACGGCGAGCGTGCTCTCGCTCGCCTCACAAGCCATGCGGTACGTCGCGGACTCGCACACGATTCGGTGCAGCGCCTTCAGCGACCAGCCGCGCGCGACGAGCTCCGTCGCGAGCCAGTCGAGCAGCTCCGGGTGCGTCGGCACGTCGCCGCGCGCGCCGAAGTTCGAGCTCGAGGAGACGAGGCCACGGCCAAAATGTCCCTGCCAGATGCGGTTCGCGGCCACGCGCGACGTCAGCGGCTGTCCGGGCGCGACCATCCAGCGCGCGAGCTCGAGCCGCCCGCTCGCACCCGGCGGGATCGGCTCCATCGCGACGAACTTCGCCAGTTCCGCAGGCGCTCCACGCGGCACCGGCTCGCCGACCGGATCGAGGTGGCTGCCGCGGCGGAAGAGCTGGAGGTCGGCGACTTTCTCGGCGTCGCGCACCGCAGGCGCGCTGTCGGGCTTGGGCGGCAGCGTGCGCTCGAGTTCGTCGGTCTCGGCCTTGCGTTGCGCGATCTGCGCGCGCTCCGCGGGCGTGAAGAGCGCCTCGAGCTGCTCGGGCGCGACGCGCAACGGCCCCTGCGAGCTCTGCACGAGCTTCGCGAACGCATCGAGCGCCGGCTCCGGCAGCGCCATCGCATCCTTGTCGCGCGCGACGAGCTCGGCCCACGCACGATCGGCCGCGAGGAACAGCGTCTGGTACCGCCCCGCGAACTCGCGCAGCGACTGCGGCGGAAGCCCGTCGAGCAGCCCGAGCGTGAGCGCGTTCCACTTCTCTAGGGTTCCCTTGTCGCGGCGCGCCCGCAGGTCGGCCGTGAGCTCCGCCGCACGCGCCTCGAAGTCGGCGCCGTCGAGCGCGGCGAAGCGGTGCCACAGCGCGAACAGCGGATCGTCGGTGCGCTCCGAAGTCTCGAGATACGAGGCCCAGCTGCGCACGAGCTCGGGCGCGAGGTTCGCGGCGAACGCCTCATCACACAGCGGCCACGCACGCGGCTCGCCGCCGTCGAGCGCCGGCACGAGCAACAGCTGGTCGAGGTGCGGCATCGCGCCGTCGCGCTCGATGCGCAGCACGTTGCGTCCCGCGCGCACGTCGAAGGTCGCGACTTCGGCCCAGCGCTGCCCGTCGGGATTCCACGAGCCCGTGACGGCGCCGAGCGCTTCCGGCGCGACGACGTTGCCGTCGACGAGCACTCGCACGGGCCGCATTTCCTTCGCCGCGTAACGCACCTCGAGCCGCGCTCGCCCCGCGCGCTCGAACGTCAGGTCGTACTCCGCGAACTGCTGGCCGTCCTTGCCGGTGCGCGCGATCACGACCTGCGCCGAGCCGTACTGGTCGGCGTCGCGGATCAGGTTGCCGCGGCTGGAATCCTCGGCCTCGAGGCGCAGCGTGAGCTTCGACGCCTGCGACGCCGCGAGCAGGCACGCAGCGATGTCGCCGAGTGCCTTGCGCGACGCCGCCGCCGCCGCGCCCGACCGCAACTGCTCGAGCGCCTTGCGCGTCTCGTCGAGCTTCTTCGCGTGCACCTCGCGCGCCTCGAGCTCCGCCTTGCGCGCGAGCTGCCGCTCGTTCCAGCGCGACACGAACCAGAGGTTCGCCATCGTCGCCGTGCTCTTGAAGATGCCCGCGAGCGAGGTGTAGTCGCGCTGCGACAGCGGATCGAACTTGTGGTCGTGGCAACGCGCGCAGCCGACCGTCAGGCCCTGGAACGTGCGGAAGGCGACGTCGAGTTGCTCGTCGACGACGTCGCAGACGAGCTTCTCCTTGTCCTGCTCGGCGAGCATCTTCGGGCCGAGCACGAGGAAACCCGTCGCGGTGAGCTGGTCGGCGAGCCGCTGCGGGTCCTCGGGCTCCGGCAGGAGATCGCCTGCGAGTTGCGACAACAGGAACTGGTCGTAGGGCAGGTCCTGGTTGAGCGCGCGCACCACCCAGTCGCGGTAGCGGTACGCGTTCGACATCGCGAGGTTCTCGTCGAGGCCGTTCGAGTCCGAATACCGCGCGAGGTCGAGCCAGTACCGTCCCCAGCGCTCGCCGTAGTGCGGCGACGCGAGCAGGCGCTCGACCTGCTTCGACCACGCATCGGGCGCGAGGTCGCGTTCGAAGGCCGCGAGCTCCTCAGCCGTCGGCGGCAGGCCCGTCAAGTCGAACGACAGGCGCCGCAGCAGCGTGCGACGGTCGGCTTCCGGCGCGGGCTCGAGCCCGTTCGCCTCCAGCCGCGCGAGCACGAAGCGGTCGATCTCGTTGCGGCACCAAAGGTCGTTCTCGACCTCGGGCGCCGGCGGCCGCACGAGCGCCGAGAAGGACCAAGGCGGCTGCAGCGCCATCGCGGGCTTCGCGCGCTCGACGTTCGCTCCACCTTCAGGGAAGTGCGCGCCGCGCCGCACCCACTCCTCGAACACCGCGATCACCTCGGGTGCGAGCTTGCCCGCCGGCGGCATCTGCACGGCGCCGCCGTAACGCACCGCGAGCACGAGCTCGCTCTGGTCGGGCTGCCCAGGGACGACGACCGCTCCCGACGCGCCGCCGGCCATCAGCGCCGCGCGCGTGTCGAGCTTCAACCCGCCCTTGACCTTCTTCGCGCCCTCGGAGTGGCACGAATAGCAGTGCTCGGCGAGCAGCGGCCGCACCTTGCTCTCGAAGTACTCGAGCTCGGCCTCCGGCGGCGCCCCGGCCTCCTGCGGGCGGGCGCTCGCGACGCCCCACGGCACCAGCGCGGCGGCGAGGCCGACAACGGCCTTCCAACGCGGGCCCTGGAGTCGCTGGAGCAATTGTCGCGGCACGCCTCGATCCTATCCGTCACCCCACGTTCCGGTGCGCCCGACGCTTGGCAAACTGTCCCGGCGCCCGTCTGCTTGCACCCATGAATCTGGTCGAACCGTCCCTGCTCGCCACCGGCCTCGCCGTCGACAGTTGTCTCGTCGCTCTGGCCTACGGGCTGGCCTCGCGCGAGCACCGCCTCGGACGTGCGCTCGCCATCGGCGCGACCTTCGGCGGCTTCCAGGGAGCGATGCTCTGGCTCGGCTGGCTGCTCGGCGCCCCGGTCGCGAGCCGGCTCGCCGAGTGGGACCACTGGATCGCTTTCGCCGTGCTGACGATCGTGGGAATTCGAACGATCCGCGAGGGCTACGGCGCCGACGGCGACGAGCGACCGGCCTTCTCGACCGCGCGCCTGATGGTCGCCGGCTTCGCCACGAGCATCGACGCGCTGGCCGCGGGCTTCGGCGTTTCACTTGGCGAACAGCCGCTCGTCCCCGCGCTCGTGCTCACGACGCTGTTCGCCGGAGTGGGCTCGATCGCCTGCTTCTTCAGCGGCCGCGGCATCGGCCAGCGCTGGGAGCGTGGCGCGCATTGGCTCGCGGGAATTGTGTTGATTGCGCTCGGCGCAAGCATCGTGTTCGAGCACCTGCGCGCGGCGTGACACTCTCGCGCTTGTCTCGCGACTGAAACGCGGAGCGTTTCGACACAGCCGGCCTCGCGCCGCACTCGACGCGAGAGCGTAGTTCCCACGCGTTCTTGCGCGTCTTGTACGAGCCGCGCCCGTTTGGGTCGACGACAAGGAAATCCACACGTTTCCAGTACATGGACGCGTGGACGACGGGCTCGAGAGCGGTAGTCCTAGCCAAACGGTGCCACGCGAAAGCGCCTGCACTGACGGTTCAGGACCCGATTGCCGGGTTTTGTGTCTGTCGCGGCAGCCAAAACGCAAGGTCTCTCCGAACGAAGGGAACCCGCTCAGGTTCCCGCGCGTTTTCGCAGCACCCGCTCGACCCGGTCTCGCCCTCCAACGCTCCCCCTTGGAACCCTCCCTGCAAACCATGTCTCGAACGGCCAGCTCCGGCGCCGCGGACTTCGTGCACGGTATCGAGTGGCTCGAGGACTGGCTCTCGGCGAGCACGACGTCGTCGCTGCTGCACTCGATCTCGCGGCGCGCGCACCACGCCACCGGCGCGCTCCGCGCCTGCGTGCTGCTCGCCAGCGGCTCGGACGTCGAGCGTGCGCTCGCGCTCGAGAGCGGCGTCGGCGGCCTCACTCCGCAGGATATCGCGACCGCAGTGCCGCTCCTGCAGGACGCGCTCAAGGCGGGTGGCGAAGTCGAGCGCTCCTGCCCGCCGGTCGCCCTGTGCGTGCCGTGGCCGACGCGCGACGGCATCGCCGGCGCCCTGTACGTCGACACGCCGGCCCACGGCAAGTTCAACGACGCGCAGCGTTCGACCCTGCTGTGGCTGTCGACCCTCGCGGGGCTCGCGTTGCGCCTGCACCGCAAGTTCGAGGCTCGCCCGACGCCGACGGCGGAGCGCGCCGCGGCCCTCGATGCGGAGCTGGCGGAGCTACGCCGCCTCGCGCGCCGCCACGGCGAGCCGACGCTCGCGGGTCTCGTCGGTGAGTCCGCGCCGATGCGCGCCACCCGGCGCCAGATCGAGCGTGCAGCGAGCTCTAGCCGCCCGGCCCTGATCGTCGCCCCGCGCGGAAGCGGCCGTCGCGCCGCGGCTCGCGCCCTCCATCTGGCCAGCCCGCGCGCCTCGCGCCCGTTCGTCGCCACCACGGCGCACGACGGCGTCGGCGGCGTCACGCTGCGCGAGCTCGTCGGCACTCCGGCCGCGCCCGGTCTGCTCGAGCAGGCCCACGGCGGCACGCTGTACATCGACGAGATCGGCTCGCTGCCGGCCGACGCCCAGGCGACGCTGCACCTCGTGCTCACCGAGCGCACGCTCGTGCGGCCCGAGGGCAAGCTCGAGCTCGACATCGTGCTCGTCGGCGCCTCCGCCTCCGACCTCGAGCAGGAAGCTCTCGTCGGCACGTTCGAGCGCCGCCTGCACGCCCTCATGGAAGGCCAGCGTGTCCTGCTCGCGCCCCTCGCCTCGCGCCGCGACGACATCCCGGCGCTGGTCGAGCACTTCCTGCGCCGCCGCGCCGCGCTCGGCGAGCCGGCCCGCACCGCCAGCCCAGAAGTGATCGCGACCCTCGCCCGGCGCCCTTGGCCCGGTCACGTCAGCGAGCTCTTCGAGGAGCTCGCCCACCTGTGCGCCGCCAGCCCGGCCAACCTCGTCGACGCCTCGCTCGTCCGTCCGCCGGGCGCCAACTCGGTCGGCGCGCCGTCGACCGTGGCGATCAAGCCGCTGGAGACCCTCGAGCGCGAGGCGATCCTGCAGGCGCTCGAGGTGACCGGCAACGACAAGCGCAAGGCAGCCGAACTGCTCGGCATTTCGCGCGCAAAGGTCTACCAAAGGCTCAAGGTCTGGGGTCTGATCTGATACCAGTCCAGCGCCCGCGGTCGCGGGCGGAGCGTGCGCGCACGCCGCGCGGCCTGACCGCCCCCCGGGAGGTTTTCCAACCCGACGACCGGGACCACGGGTTCAGGAACTGGACACCCGTGGCCGAAAGAGCCTCGATCCGCCCCATGCGCTTCGCCCTGTCGTGCCTTGCGATGCCAACCCGGTCGTCCCGGCGCGGCATCTCCCTGCTGGCGATCCTGCTGCTCCTGTGCGGCGTCGCCCTGATCGCGGCGGTGGCGATCCCGGCCTACTTCCATGCCGATGGCGTCACGCTCGACGCCGCCGCCAAGGTGCTCGCGCGCGACCTGCGCTCGCTCCAGAACCGTGCCGCGCTGCAGAAGGGCACGCTGCGCCTCGTGTTCGACTCCGACGGGTGGCGCGCCTTCGATGGCGAGAGCAAGCCCGTCGCCGCCATCGGGGAGAGCGTGCCGATCGAGCGGCGCTTCTCGCACGACGGCGTGTTCGACGGCGTCACGATCGACTCGATCCGCATGGTCGGCGCGCCGGGAGCGCGGACCGACGAGCTGCTCGTGGACTCGCGCGGCCTGACCAAGCACGGCGGCGTGCTGACGATGCGCTTCCGCGAGGACTGGGTGAACATCGAGATCGAGCGCGGCGGAGGCAGCCTTTTGCTCTCCGGCCCCGGCCGCGACATCGTCGGCGACGAGGGGCGCGTGCTCTACTCGCCGCCCCAGCAGGATCGCCCCGCGGACAAGTGACGGGCGACGCGCCCGCTCAGTAGCGCGGCACGCTGGAGTCGACCTGCTCGCTCCAGCCGAGGATGCCGCCCGTCATCGAGTGCACGTTCGTGAAGCCGTGTCCGATGAAGTAGGCCGCCACGTCGAGCGAGCGCATGCCGCTGCGGCACATGAACACGATGCGGCGGTCCTTCGGCAGGCTCATGTACTTGCCGGGGTTCTGGAAGTCGAGCGGCTCGGCCTGCGCGAGCTTCGAGATCGCGAGCTCCTCGGGCGTGCGCACGTCGATCAACGAGAAGTCCTCGCGCGCGTCGAGCCACGCCTTCACCTGGCGCGGGCTCACCTGCACCTTGCCGTCGACTTCCTCCGAGAGCTGGATCGTGCGGATCACCTCGGGCACGTCGAGGATGTTGTGGTCCTTGCAGACCTGCGCCAGCGTGTCGGTCGGCTGGAAGCCGCAGGACGAGCACCCGCCGATGTGGTAGCGCTGGAACAGCGCGCGCTGGGCGGACGGAGCAGCCTGCAGGATCTGCTCCATGGTCATCGACGGTTCGATCTTCAGGGTCGTCACGGCGGGTGCCTCGCTCGGGAACAGGGTTCGGGGCGACAAATCTAACGTGCACGGTCGATTTTGGAAGCCGCCCGATCCGTGCCGTAGCATCGCGCGCCACCCAAGGAGCCGAATGAACCCCGAGGAATTCCGCCGCTTCGGCCACCAGGTGGTCGATTGGATCGCCGACTACCGCGCTGGCGTCGCGTCGCGGCCCGTCCACCCGCCGATCGAGCCCGGCTCCATCCGCGCGCAATTGCCCGAGGCTCCGCCCGAGCATCCCGAGGACTTCTCGGCCGTGCTGCGCGACGTCGAGCAGGTCCTGCTCCCCGGCCTCTCCCACTGGCAACACCCGAAATTCTTCGGCTACTTCCCCTCCAACGGCGAGCTCTCGAGCGTGCTCGGCGACTACCTCAGCACCGGCCTCGGCGTCCTCGGCCTCGCGTGGCAATCCGCGCCCGCGCTGACCGAGCTCGAAGAGCGAGTCCTCGACTGGCTGCGCCAAATGGTCGGCCTCTCCGGCGGCTGGCGCGGAGTGATCCAGGACACGGCCTCGTCGAGTTCGTTCGTCGCGCTCGTCTGCGCGCGCGAGCGCACGAGCTCCTTCGCGGGCGTGCAACACGGCGTCTCGCAGGGCCAGTCGCCACTCGTCGTCTACATCTCCGAGCACGCGCACAGCTCCGTCGAAAAGGCCGCGCTGCTCGCCGGTTTCGGGCGCGAGCACCTCCGCAAGATCCCGGTCGACACGAACCGCGCCCTCGACGCCGCCGCGCTCGAGCACGCGATCCGCGCCGACCTCGCCTCCGGACGCCGCCCCTGCGCCATCGTCGCCACCACCGGCACCACGACCACCACCGCGATGGACCCCATCGCCGCCTGCGCGAGCCTCGCCCGCCAATTCGGCCTCTGGCTGCACGTCGACGGCGCCATGGCCGGCTGCGCCATGATCCTCCCCGAATGCCGCCACCACTGGGACGGCATCGAAGGCGCCGACTCGCTCGTCCTCAATCCCCACAAGTGGCTCGGCGCCGCCTTCGACTGCTCGACCTATTTCGTGCGCGATCCCGAGCACCTCGTGCGCGTGATGAGCACCAACCCGAGCTACCTCCGCACCTCCGCCGACGGCCAAGTCAGCAATTTCCGCGACTGGGGCATCCCCCTCGGCCGCCGCTTCCGCGCCTTGAAGCTGTGGTGCCTCATCCGCGAGCAAGGCGTCACCGGACTGCAGACACGCCTGCGCCGCGACCTCGCCAACGCCCAATGGCTCGCCGAGCAAGTCCGCCACGAACCCAACTGGCACCTGCTCGCCCCCGTTCCGCTGCAGACCCTCTGCGTCCGCCACGAACCTCCCGGCCTCTCCCCCGAAGCCCTCGACCACCACACCCTCGCCTGGGTCGACCGCCTCCACTCCTCCGGCTCCGCCTGGCTCACCCCCGCGCAACTCGACGGCCGCTGGATGGTCCGCATCTCCATCGGCGCCCTCGCCACGGAGCGCTCGCACGTCGAGTCTCTCTGGCGCGAGCTGCGCGACGTCGTTGCGTGAGCCTCTCGAACGCTGTGCGGTAGCCTCCCCTGCGTGAACCTCAGCTCGTCGCGCGCCCACATTGGCCGTCTTCTTCGACCCGCTCACCTTCGTCGAACGCCTAGACGCTTTCGTACAGCCGCCGCGCGCCCATCCGCACACCTACCACGGCGTGCTCGCGCCGGCCTCCGCGTGGCGCGACCTCGTCGTCCCCAGACGCACGACGGCCCCCGCCGCGCCCGCCGCACCTCCCCGCCGCGCCGAACCGGGGGTAGCATCGCGCTCTGGGTCGTCCGCTTGGCGATCCAATCCCCCTTGAGCCTTCGATCTCGACTCCGGATCGCCAGTGCCGCGCTCGGCGCGGTCTTGGCGTTGTGTTTGGGATGTGCGGCGCCGCGAGAAGCCACGCCGGTGCCGGTTCCGACGCAGGTTGCCGCGCCTCCGGCGGAACCGCCGAGTCGGAGCGACGGCTGGTTTCCGGCCGAGCTCAGCGAGGCGTTTCTCTTCGTTGGTACGCAGTGGTATCAAGACAACTATTGCCACTGCACAGGCGATGACTTGTCGATCGAAGTGTCCACCGAAGGCGACGACACGACCGTCACGAGAGTCGGAGCGAAGGACGTCCAGTCAGGTATCGATGTCGCCCTCCGGTGCCGCTTCAGCCTCGGACGGGTGCAGGAAGCGAGCGTGGCCATCTTTCCCTTCTCGGACGTTCGCCCGGTTTGGGGCCGCAAACCCACCACGACGAAGATCGTCGAGGCACGCGTCGTCCAGGCGCTCCAGGTCGGTTCGAAGCCAGCCACCCCGATGTTGCTCTTCTTCGTCGTGACGGAGCAGGGATCCGGCACTCGCCAGCACCTGATGGGGCAGGTCCGGCTGGCGTCGCCGAATTGAACCCGCGCGGTCCCTTCACATCGGTGCAAGTTGCGGGAAGTGGGCGCAAGGCGCGTACGACAGACAGGTCGCCGGCGATGAGAGGGCAAGCCCATGTCTAATTCCGCATCCCAAGCCGCTGCCTTCTATCGTGAGGTCGCACGTCATCAGATGGTCTGGACCGTTCGAGACGCTTTGGGCTTCCCTGCGCCGATGACGGATTCGGGCCGTCGTTCGGCACCCTTCTGGTCGAGCCTCTCTCGCGTCAACAAGATCATCCAGACCGTCCCGGCCTATTCAGGCTTCGAGCCTCACGAGGTTCCGTGGGCCGTGTTCTGTGAACGGTGGATCCCCGGACTTGCCAAAGACGCGACCTTGGTTGGCGTCAATTGGAGTGGTCCGCACGCGACGGGCTATGATCTCGAGCCACACGAAGTCCGAGCAAACGTCGAGTACGCGATGCGATCCCGCATCGACTAGCCGCGCCGTGGCGAGGGGTTCCCCCTCGCCACCTCTCGCTCGCCGCGACCTTCTCGTGGCCCTACCTCGTCGAGACTTGACGACCCAGTGCGGCGCTGGACGCCCTCGCGCGGTTACGGCACGAGGATGAACTCCACCGCGAGGCAACTGGTGCAAAATATGCAACAGTTCAAACCGAGGGCGGGAGACAGGTCGAGCGCGCGGTCGAATACTTCAACCTCGACGCCATCCTCTCCGTCGGCTACCGGGTCAACTCCAAGCGCGGCACGCAGTTCCGCATCTGGGCCACCGGCGTGCTGCGCGAGCACCTCCTACGCGGCTACACGATCCACCGCGAGCGCTTCGAGCGCAACGCGAAGGAACTGGAAAAGGCGCTGGCGCTGGTGCGCAAGACGGCCGGCAGCGCGGCCCTCTCCTCCGAACAGGACCTGGCCTGGTCGACGCAATCGCGCGGTACACGCAGACCTTCCTGCTGCTTCAGCGCTACGACGAGGGTCTGCTCGACGAACCCAAGGGCGCGGCCGGCGGCGTGCTGCCGAAAGTCACGGCTGCGCGCACGGCGATCGCCAAGCTCAAGCGCGACCTCGTGGCGCGCAGTCAGGCGACCGTCTCTGCGTCCACGCCACGGACGGCGAGCGCGAGACCGCGTACGAGCGCCCATCGTCGATCGGGAAGCTCGACAAGGGGCTCGACGGGGCGAAGGCTCGCGGCGGGACCGTCGTCAGCAGGAAGGACGACTGGAAGACGATCTGCCCGCGCGCGGGCGGTTGACTGACAGGACCGTTGACTCAGAGTGCCGCGAGCCAGGCCGCGGTCAGACCCGCCGCGAGCGAGATCGCCACACGCGCGCCGTAGCGCAGGCCGCCCGTGGTGAACGCGACGACGACGCGGGTCGCGCTGTTGGCGCTGACCGCCGTCAAAACGCCCAGCAAGAGGTCGCGCTCCGCGAGCTGGCCGCCGACGTGGAGCGCGGTCAGCGATGCGACCGGCGAGTGTGCATCGGCGAGCCCGGCCAGCGCAGCTCCGGCATACACGCCTGTCGCGCCGAAGCGCGTTTGCGCCATGGAGATCAAGAGCGTCACCGCGGTCAGCAATCCGGCGACGATCAGCGCTTCACGCGGCCGCAGCGCGCGGCTGTCAGCCGGCTCGCCCTGCGTTTTCGTCGGCGCGCCGCGGCGTGCGAGCAGCCACCAGGTTGCGCCGGCGGCGAGCGCGACCCCCATGCCGGCGAGCGCGGCCGGTGCGAGCACGCGCGCGGCACTGGGCGAGAGCGCCGCGCTCATCACGATCACCTGCACCCAGGTCGCGGCGGTCGACAAGACCGCGGCAGCGGAGAGCAACGTGCCGCGGGTCGGCTCGGCGCGCGCGCGTCGGCCGAGCGTGGCGATCGTCACGGTGCTCGACACGAAGCCGGACACGAAGCCGGTCACCACGAGACCGCGATCGGGGCCGAGCCAGCGCAAAGCCACGTGGCCAGCGGCTTGCAGCGAAAGGATCAAGAGGACCAGCGCCGCGAGCGGCCGCGGGCTGATGCCAGCGAGCCACTCGATCGGCCGATTCGGGATCAGCGGCAGGACGACGAGGCCG
>JAPLOE010000282.1 GCA_026692705.1 Planctomycetota bacterium | reverse complement strand
CCGGAGACGAGGCTCGGGTCGTTGCGAGCGATGCGCATGCCGCGCCCGCCGCCACCCGACGCGGCCTTGATCATCACCGGATAGCCGAGCTTCTGCGCGACCTCGAGCGCCGTCTTCTCGTCGTGCACCGGCCCGTCGGAGCCCGGCACGACCGGCACGCCCGCCTCGACCGCCATCTCTCGCGCGCGCGACTTGTTGCCGACCGCCGCGATCGACTCCGGGTCGGGGCCGATGAACGTGATGTTGCAGGAGTTGCAGACCTCGGCGAAGTGCTCGTTCTCCGAGAGGAACCCGTAGCCGGGGTGGATCGCGTCCACGTCGGCCACTTCCGCGGCGCTGATGATGGCCGGGATGTTGAGGTAGCTCTTGGCGCTCGGCGCCGCGCCGATGCAGATCGTCTCGTCGGCCTGACGCAGGTAGAGCGCGTCGGCGTCGGCCTCGGAATACACCGCGACCGTCTCGATGCCGAGCTCGCGGCAGGTGCGGATCACGCGTTGCGCGATCTCGCCGCGGTTGGCGACCAGGATGCGTCCGAACATGGGGAGCGCGTCCTTGGGCCTAGGACTTGATCAGGAACAGCGGCTGGCCGTACTCGACGGCTGCCCCGTTCTCCACGAGCACCTCGACGACCGTGCCGGAGCACTCCGCCTTGATCTCGTTCATGACCTTCATGGCCTCGATGATGCACAGCGTCGACTCGGGCTTGATCGCCTTGCCGGCGCTGGCGAAGGGCTCCGAATCGGGCGAGGACGAGCGGTAGAACGTCCCGACCATCGGGCTCTTGAACTCCTTGGTGCCCGGCGGGAGCCCCGCGGGTGCGGCCGGAACGGCGGCTTCCGGCGCCGCGACCGGCGCGGCGGCCATCATCGGCGCCATCATCGTGCCCGCCGCCATGGGCGTGCCCTGGTTGACGTTGACCACGGGCGAGCCGCCCAGCGCCGCCTTGGGGCCCCGCTGCAGGCGCACCCGCAACCCGGCCTTCTGGTCGTCGATCTCGAGGTCGGTGAGCTCGCCTTGCTGCATCAGGCGCACGAGGCGCTGCACGAGTTTCAGTTCCATGGCCGTGTCGGGGTCCTTGGGTGGGTTCGAGACGAGCGCGCATCCTAGCGACTGGGGAGCCCCGGTTCGCCCCCCCACAGGCCCGACGAAGCGCTCCGCGCGCGCTTTCGCGTGCCCGCGAGCCATACCCGAACCATGTTTCAGGTGTCGCGGCGCCAGGTTCCGCTCTTGCCGCCGAGCTTCTCGACCAGCTCGACCCGCTCGATCGCGATCCCGTGGGAGAGCGCCTTGGTCATGTCGTAGACCGCCAGCGCCGCCGCGCTCGCCCCCACCATCGCCTCCATCTCGACGCCGGTGCGCGCCGTGCACGCCACGCGGCAACGCACCTCGAGCAGATCCTCCTCGACGGCCTCGAACTCGATCGCGACGTGGTCGAGCGGCAGCACGTGGCACATCGGGATCCACTCCGACGTGCGCTTGGCGGCCTGGATGCCCGCGACGCGCGCGACTTCCGTCACCGGCCCCTTCGGACCACCCCCGGCGAGCACGCGCGCGAGAATTCCGGCGGGGAAACGGACGCGCGCGCGCGCCAGCGCCGAACGTTCGCTCACGGGCTTGCCGCCGACGTCGACCATGGTCGATTCGGGGCCGCCGGGGCCGCTTCGGACGTGGGAGAGCTCGCGCGGGTCGGTGGGCATGGAGCGAAGGCGCGCGCGCTTGGAGGGCGGGCGCCGGTCGGTATGTTTTTCGTTCCCTGCGCGCGACGGCGCGGGGGTGCGGCCTAGAGTAACGGCTCAGAGCGCCGAAGCGGCTTGGGATCGGACCCCCGACGGGTCGATCCCGCTCCCTTCGAGCCTGTCGCCTTCTCGGAGACCCGATGCGCCACGTGCTGACCGCCCTCCCGTTGATCGCCCTTCTCGTCGCGCCCGCCGCCGCCCGGCCGTTCGCGAGCCCGAGTTCCCCCACCGCCTTCGCACTGGCCGCGGCCCGCCTGCAAGGTGCGGACCTCGGTGCGTTGCTCGCGTCCGAGCTCGGCCGCGCCGGCGACGGCCCGGTCGACACGCTCTGGCGTTCCGCCGCGCGCCTGCGCGACGCCGCGCGGGAGCTGGGCGCCGAGACGCTCGACAGCGAGCTCGAGAAGGCGCTCGCGCGCACCGACCTCACGCCGCGCCAGTCGCTGCTGCTGGTCGCCTCGCGCCTCGAAGGCGGCGACCCGACCGAGGTCAAGTCGAAGCTCGCCGAGCGCCTGACGCCGCTCTTCACCTCGACCGACGACGCGCTCGCGCGCGCCGCCTGCGGGCTCGCCGCCGACTCGAGCTTCCGCACGCTGGAGGCCGACGTGCGCCGCGCGCTGATCGATCGCCTGCTCGCGGTCGCTTCCGACGCCGTGCGCGCGCCCGACGTGCGCCTCGAGGCCGCTTACGCTGCCGGTCGCGTCGGCATGGGCGACGACGTGCGCAAGGCGCGCGGCGTCATGGGCGAGTTCCTCGACTCCGGCGATGCCGAGTTGCGCGCGCTGGGTGCGCTCGCGCTCGCGCGCAGCGGCGCCGAGGTCACCGGCAAGCTGTACGACACGCTGCGCGGCCTCGCGATCGTTCCCGACGAGCGCGGCCGGCTCGCGCAGGCCTACCTCGAGCGCGAACGCACGCGCGAGGTCGGCGAACGCAAGCTCAAGAACCTGGCCGAGCTGCACCGGCTCGAGGACGGCCAGAAGGAACCGGCGGCGACCACCGCCGACGACCTCGACCGCGTCAAGAACCTGATCTCGATGATCCAGCGTGCGCACCCCGACGGCGAGAAGGTCACGCGCGACCAGCTGCTCGACGCCGCGATGCAGGGCATGCTGCAGAGCCTCGACGAGCACTCGAGCTACCTCGCTCCGAAGGCCTACGAGCGCTTCGAGCAGGAACTCGCGGCCGGTTACGGCGGCATCGGCGCCTACGTCGGCGAGGACCGTCAGGACGGCCTGTTCACGATCACGCGCCCGATCTACTCCGGCCCCGCCTACAAGGCCGGCCTGATGAGCGAGGACAAGATCGTGCGCATCGACGAGTGGCCGACGCTCGGCAAGCCGACCGACGAAGTGATCAAGAAGCTCAAGGGCCGCCCGGGCACCAAGGTGCGCGTGTACGTCTGGCGCCGCGGCATGGACCCGGCGCTGATCGACCGCCCGACCGAGGAGATGGCGGTCGAGGTCGAGCGCGGCTCGATCACGATCCCCGCCGAGCAGCACCAGATGCTGCCGGGCAAGGTCGGCATGGTCGTGCTGCAGGAGTTCAGCTCGGTCGCGAGCCAGGAACTGCGCAAGCCGCTGATCGAGATGCTCGACGGCGGCATGCAGGCGCTCGTGCTCGACCTGCGCAACAACTCCGGCGGCCTGCTCGAGGAAGCCGTCAACGTCGCCGGCCTGTTCCTGCCCAAGGGCACGCTCGTAGTGTCGACCAAGAGCCCGCTGCGCGAGACCGAGAAGCTCTACACGCGGCAGGATCCGGTGATTCCGCCGGACATGCCGATCCTCGTGCTCGTCAACCGCTTCACGGCCTCGGCCGCGGAGATCGTGTCGGGCGCGCTGCAGGACTACCGCCGCGCGGTCGTGATCGGCGAGCGCAGCTACGGCAAGGGTTCCGTGCAGAGCCTGATCCAGCTCCCGCCCTACCGCGACGACCAGTACAAGGACGAGAACCAGAACGGTCGCTGGGACAACTGGGAGAAGATCTCCAAGGACTGGGACGGCGACGGCGAGTTCGACTTCGCCCCGCGCGTCAAGCTGACGATCGCGCGCTACTACCTGCCGACGGACCGTTCGATCCACCGCGAGGTCGACAAGGACGGCAACCTGATCAGCTCCGGCGGCGTGATGCCTGACCTCGCGGTCGCGGCGAGCCGGCTCGAGGCGTGGCGCATCGAGGCGATGCTCAAGCTGCGCGACGACCAGAAGCCGCGCGAGTACGTCGACCGCCACTGGGCTGAGTCGAAGGAGCTGTTCAGCAAGCTCGCGGACAACGACCGCAAGGACACCTCGTTGTACCCCGGCTTCGACGAGTTCTATGGCGCGCTCAAGACGCCGCTCTCGCCCGACGAGTGCGCCAGCTCGTGCGCGCCGAGATCCGCCGCCGCGTGCAGGACGCCCGCGGCCAGGAGTTCCCGCAAGGTGACTTCGTCGAGGACCTGCAGCTGCAGGAAGCGATCCGCCAGGGCCTGTCGCGCGTCGGTCAATCGACCGCGGACTTCGACGAGTACAAGTCGACGATCCAGCCCGACAACTCGCCGCGCCTCGTGGTCGCCCAAGGTGGCGAGGACCGCCTGCGCGACGCACTCGACCAGCTCAACAGCGCCCTCAAGGCCGACCGCCGCCTCTCGGAGTCGACCCTGCGCGATCTCGTCGAGCTGCTCGGCAAGTCACTCAAGAACTGAGCCTCAAGCTCCCCGTTTCTCCGCGCCCGTCCGCCTCCTTCGCGAGGCCGGCGGGCGCGCTCTTTTTCCACGCGTGCCTCGACCGATCAACGCGGCGGAAGCATGAGCCCGGTCACGGCACGTTCGCCGCTCCGAACGACGGCCTCCACCGCGCTTCCTTCGATGAAGTTCCGCCCTGCCGCCATTGCCGCGCGCAACGAGTAGGTCCCCGGCCGCAGCATCGTGATCCGGTACGGAGCGCGCTCGAAGGACGCGAAGAAGACCACGGGCCGCGAGAACTTCGAGCAATCGACCTGGATCCCCAGACTGCCGGCGTAGGGATTCCCTTCCGCGTCGAGGACGTCGATATCGAGCTCGCCGAACTCGACTTGATCGAAGCGGACCGAGAGCTCGACCTCGGGCTCGATCTGGATCTCGAGCAGAGGTTCCGTCGGACCCGGCCACTGCGCGTAGCCATCTCTGGCCGTGAAAGTGAGGCTGTAGCGGCCCGCCGGAACGCCGTCCAATCGAGTCACTGCACCTTCGACCAAGGCGCTGAACGGCGCGTCGCGCGAGATCGGAAGGCGGCGCAAGGAAAGCGAAGCAAGAGCGCGCTCACCAAGAAGCCCTTCGAGCGGCCGCATCGCCGGGATTTCCACGGCAAGACTGCCCCAGCCGTTGGCGGTGCGCTGAATCGGAAACAGGACCTCGGCCACGGGCGTTCGCGCAAGCGGAACACGCAACACTTCCTTGAGCGTCGCGTAGCCCGGGATGCCCAGACCGAATTCGACGCCGTCGACGAACTCCGTGTGCCGTGTTGCGGCGGGATCCGACGACTTCAGCACAAACAGGCACTCCAGCGGCGTCGGCGCGTCGACTCGCGCGCTCCTTCCCGCGAGCAACTCGGCCTCGAGGCAACCAGGGATCACCGAACTGAAGCCCTCGGGGGCCGTACAGGCTGGACCGAAACCGAACAGGCCAGCATCGGTCTTCACCGGCCCCCCGTCGGCGTCCCGCACCGTGACCCGCACCGCCCAGACGGGAACGAGTGAAAGGTCGACCACACCATCGCGCGCCTCGACTCGCGTCCGGGGCGCGCACATGCCGCCATCGCCCGCCGCCGTCAGGTCGAGCTGGCTCATGCCTCGCGGGACGACGAGCGAGTACGTACCGTCTTCGCGCACCTGCGTCTGCGCCCAGCCGTCTCCCGAAGGTGCGCCGCCGAGCAACTCACCCGAACGCGGTGGTCGACCTGCCGTGAACGCGACCACTCGCACGAGCGGACCCGCGGGCGAGCCGTCCGACCACGCCACCCGACCCTCGAGCACGAACCCGGCTTGCAGGCGCACGTCGAGAGTTCCTTCCGTGCGCTCGAGCACGAACTCGCGCGCCACGAAACCCGGCGCCGACGCGATCCAACGCGTTCCCTCCCGCGCGAGCTCGGGCCCGAGCTCAAAGGTTCCCAGCTCCTTGCGCGTCGGCTGCGTGCGAGTTGTCTCGGAGCCCGGCGCGGGGCGCAGCGCGGCCGTTTCCAGCACCCGATCCTGTTCGTCCAGAACACGCACGACCAGGTTCGAGATGTCCGGTAGTGCCGCAGGCTCGCCGCTCTCTGGCGCTGGCGTCACGTTCACACGTGAGCTCTGGAAGGACGCTTCCTCCGCGCTCGCCCTGTGCGGGGAGTCGAGTGGAGCCTCCGCGGTTCGTTCTCGCAGCGTTCCTTCGTGCCTGCTGCACGAGCTGCGCCAGAACAGGAACAACACGGCTCCGAGGACCAGCGCGACAATCGCCGCCTGCTTGCTTGTGCGTCGCTTCATGAAGGAACTCGAGCGACTGTCAGGACTTCGTCAGGATCCGTCGGCGCGCGCGTTGCGGTCCTCGGCCCACTGCTTGAGCGCGGGGAGCAGCAGCTCCTTCGCGAGGATCACGCTGGCGGCGGTGAGCGGCAGCGCGAGCAGGAGGCCGAACATGCCCAGTGCCGAGCCGAAGATCATCAACGACGCGAGCACGACGACGGGCGGCAGGCCGAGCTGCTCGCCGAGCACCTTGGGCATCAGCACGTAACCCTCACCGAGCTCCCCCACCGCGAACACGACCGCGCAGCGCCAGCTCGCGCCGAGCGGGTCGTGCACGAGCAACGCGAGCAGGAACGCGAGCAGGTAACCGACACCGGGGCCGACGACCGGAATCAGCGACAGGAAGCCGCCGAGCATCCCGACGAGCAACGAGTACGGGACGCCGAGGGCGGCCATCGTCACGGTGAGCAGCAGGCCCTTGAGCAGGCACACGAGCAATCGCCCGCGGAAGAAGGCACCGAGCATGCCGGCCATCTGGCCGCCGATGCGCGACCACAGCGTGCGCTGGTCGCGCGGGATGTAGCCGACGACGAAGGACGAGATGCGCTCGAGCTCGAACAGCAGGAACCACGTGTAGAGCGGCACGAGGAACACGAGCGAGAGCACGGTGACGAGCGACCCGAAGGCCACTTCCAGCGTGTGCCAGACTCCGCCCGCCGCCTGCAGGCTCGCCTGCGCGGCGTCCGAGCCCTCCTTCGAGAAGGCCCACTCCTTCGCGCGATCGAACAGCTCGTCGACGAGCGTGCGCTTGGTTGCATCGCTCGCGCTCGGCGGTCCCTGCGGCGTCTCGCTCGACTCGTTGGCCGGTTCGTTGGCCGGCCGCTGCGGCGGCGTTGCCCCGCCCGCGGCGGTCTCGCCTTCCGGCGCCGGCGTCGTGTCGCCCGGATCGAGCGCCTCGTCGCCCTGGCTCTCTTCGTCGCGTCCTTCGACCGGAATGCCCTGCAGCGCCTGCAGGTCGAGGCCGAGCTGCGTCGCACGCTCTTCGGCGCTCGCGACGATCTCCTTCAGCTGCGTGCGCACGCGGTCGAGCGCTCCGTCCTCCGCCGTCACGTCGCGCCACAGCGCGCGCGCCTGCATCACGATCGCGAACGTGAGCAGGATCACGATCACTCCGAAGGCGCCGAAGATGATGTTGACGGCCTTGCGGCGCGACCAGCCGCGGCGCTCGAGCTTGAGCACCATCGGGTGCAGGATGTACGCGAACAAGAGCCCGAGCATCAGCGGGTTGAGCGCCGTGCGCACGGTCCACGCGAACCACAGCACCGCCACGGCCAGCGCCAGCAGCGCGAGGTTGCGGCGCGTCTTGCTCAGCTTGTCGAGCATGGTCTAGCTCCCCTCGCCGCGCTTGCGCGCGCGCAGCGCCGCGCCCAGCCGCGTCGGATAGGCCTCGACGAAGGCCGCGTGGAAGTCGAACCCGGCGCGGAAGTCCTCGATCGAGTCCTCGTCCTGCCGCTTGAGCAGGCCCTGGTCGACCAGCAGGAACACCACGTGTCCCCAGTCGATCGACTCCGCGATGCCCCAGCTCTTCCAAACGTGCTCGGCGAGCGGTCCGAAGCGCGCGAGCGCCTCCTCGCGCAGGCCCGCGAGCACTTCCTGTCCGGTCACGTGGCGCGAGGTGCCCTGCAGGCCTTCCTTGCCGGCGAGCCGCACCGCCGACTCGAGCGCCTCGAACAGGAAGTAGTAGGCCTCCGGCGAGTAGCGCCCATCGGCGAGCGCGATCTGCCGAAGCCGCTCCTTGGTCTCTTGCATGGCGCGCGGATCGTAGCCACGGCGCCGGGGGCGGTCTAGCGAAGCGCCGCTTGTGGCCGGGGAGCGGGCGCCAGCGCGAGGAACGCACGGTCGAGCAGGAGCGGCGGGTCGATGTTGCTCTCGACGTCGCGGCGCAGCGCCAGCAGCGTGTCGAGCGCGGCGCCGAGCGTCGCGTCGCTGCGCGCTACCTGAAACTCCCCAGCGCGCGCCGCGAGGTCGCCGTGCGCGAGCTCCGCGTGCGACAGGCCGGCGCGCGCCCGGATCAGGTCGCGCACGATCGCCAGCGCGAGGTCGAGCACCGTCCGCAGCCGCGCGCGCTCGATCGCCTTCGCCGTCTTGCCCTCGAACGTGCCGTCGAGCTCCCACGCCGCGGCCGCGGCGACGAGCGGCGGCG
>JAPLOE010000281.1 GCA_026692705.1 Planctomycetota bacterium | reverse complement strand
GCCGAGCTGGGTGATCGTGGTCGGGCTCGTCACGCTGGTGGTCGTGCTCTCGACGGTTCCGTGGCTGTTTGCCGGGGATCTGGGGCTCGGCGCGCGCACGGTCGCGGCGCTGGGAGTCGCGCTCTTCGGCTTCCTGTTCGTGCCGGTCTCGTCACGCCTCGTCGGCCTGATCGGTGTGTCGTCGAACCCGGTTTCGGCGATGGCGCTGATCACGATCGCGAGCACGGCCGCGATCTTCCTTGCGCTCGGCTGGACCGGCACCGCAGGCATGGGCGCCGTGCTCACCGTCGGAACGGTCGTGTGCGTCGCGGCCTCGAAGGCCGGCGACATCAGCCAGGACCTCAAGACCGGCTGGCTCGTGAAGGGCACGCCCGCGCTGCAGCAGGCGGGCCAGCTGATCGCCGCGAGCGTCGCCTGCTGGGTGATCGCGCTGGTCGTGATCGCGCTGGGCGAATCGAGCAACGGCTTCTCCGACGGCACGATCGCGGCGCCGCAGGCCAACCTGATGAAGACGGTGGTCGAGGCGGTGCTCGGCGGCTCGCTGCCCTGGGACCTGCTGCTCTCGGGCGTCGCGCTCGGTGGCGTCGGCATCCTCGCGGGCCTGCCCGCGCTGCCGTTCGCGCTCGGCATCTACCTGCCGCTCTCGACGATGGCGTCGGTGTTCGTCGGAGGCATCGTGCGCCGCATCGTCGACGGCCCCGAAGCCGGCAAGGGCAAGGAGAGCGGCGCTTCGGCCGGCATCCTGTGCGCCTCGGGACTCGTGGCGGGTGAAGGCCTCGCGGGCGTGCTGGTCGCGGGCTTCGAGTACTACCGCAAGGCCTCGGGATCGGTGGCGGCGAACTCGGAAGCTCCCGAGGGCTACGAGTTGCTGCTCTCGCTCGGCCTGCTCGTGTTTGCGGGCTTCGTGCTGGTCCGCGCGGGCCGCGCGAAGGTCTGAGTCCCGAAAAACCGACGCGGGGCGGAGGACTCACCAGTCCCCCGCCCCGCGCCTGTTGAATCGGAGAGTGCTCAGACCAGGCCTGAGCGTCGCTCAGACCCAGTTCGAGCGTCGCTCAGACCGGCCTGAGTGTCGCTCAGACCGGATAGTACGCCGTCGCGCGCGCCTGACCGGAGGTCCGCACGCGGCGGGCCTCGATCAGGGTCTTCATCGGGGCGCGCATCGACTTGGTGTCGGTGCCGAGCGCCTTGGCGATCAGTTCGCCGCGCTGGCCGGGGTTCTTCATCACGTATTCGAGCAGCTGGTCGGGGCGCACGTTGGCGTTGACCGAGGACGACGACGACGAACGGCGCGAGACTTCGCCACCGCGGGTGGCGCTGGCCGGGGCGCCGGCCATCACGAGGCAGGCCGCGACCATCGAGCGCGCTTCGGTCAGTTCCTTGCGAATGGCGCTGTCATTGCAGTTGCCGGTCGCGTTGTCGAGCGCCTTGAGGGCCGCCTTGATGTGCTTGATCGCCGGGTTCTTCTTGAGCTTGCGCTCTTCGGCCTTGCGCTTGATCTGCTCGATCTTCTTCTCGAGCGCATCGATCATTTCCTCGGGGGAACGTGCCATGGGATTCCGTCCTGTTCGACTTGGAAAAAGAGTTTCTTGAGGGGAGGGCTACAGAATCAACGGCGAGCGCGAGCAGAGTAGTGTCCACTCG
Organism: Planctomycetota bacterium; assembly: GCA_026692705.1. Lineage (GTDB taxonomy): Bacteria > Planctomycetota > UBA1135 > UBA1135 > F1-120-MAGs118. The sequence goes on along the minus strand of JAPLOE010000281.1, from coordinate 10,982 downwards.
CCGGATTGCAATCGTCCACGGCGGAATTCGAGTTGAAATCAGTCGTTCTGGCGAGTGCGGCGGGCCCAGCGCAGCTTGGCCGGTGCGGAGCGCGGGTTGGCGCGGCGTTCCTCGGGGGAGGGTCGCAGGACGGCGTCGGAGATTTCCTCGAACTCACCTGAAGCGAGGCCCTGCTCGAAGGCGCGCTTCACGCGCCGGTCCTCGCCCGAGTGGAAGGTGAGCAGCGCCACGCGCCCCCCCGGCCGCAGCGCGCCCGGCACCTGCCGCAGGAGCGAATCGAGCACGCCGAACTCGTCGTTGACCTCGATCCGCAGGGCCTGGAACACGCGGCGGACGCTGCGCTCCGCCTCCTCGGCCTCGAGGCGCGGCGGGAGCGCGCGGCGAACGGCCTGGGCGAGCTCGAGCGTCGTCCGCAGCGTTCCGCGCGCGGCAAGCAGGGCTCGCGCGATGCGTTCCGCGTGCGGTTCGTCGGAATCGTCCTGCAGCGCGCGCACGAGCCGCGCCTCGTCGGCCCGCTCCAGCCATTGCGCCGCCGACAGCCCACGCGCGGGGTTCATGCGCATGTCGAGGGGCCCGTCGAGCTTGAACGTGAAGCCGCGCGCCGGGTCGTCGATCTGCATCGACGAGACGCCGAGGTCCGCGAACAGGAAATCGACGCCGTCGGACCAGCCGACCTCGTGGAGCGTGCTCGCGAGCGCCGCGAAGTTGGTGCGCCGCACGAGCAGCGCATCCTCGCCGTGGCCGAGCGCGCGCAGGCGCGCTTCGGTGCGCGGGAGCTGCAGCGGGTCGACGTCGAGCGCGAGCAGCTGGCCGCCGGGGCGCAGGCGCTCGAGAAAACGCGCCGAGTGGCCGCCGAAACCGAAGGTGCAGTCGACGCCGCGCTCGCCCGGCGCGGGCGCGAGCACCTCGAGCGTCTCCTCGACGAGGATCGGCACGTGCTGGCCCGCGGGCGTCTGGCCGCGGCTCTTCACGTGCTCCACAAGTTCTGGGTAGCGCTCGGCGTCGAGTTCCTTGTACTTCTCCTCGAAACGGCGCGGGTGCGTGCCGCGGTAGCGCGGGCGGCGGCGGTGCTGCGGCGGCGGGTCGGACTCGGCCATGGCGCCATGCTCGCGCGGCGGGGCTTCCGGCGCCAGAGCGCGCGTACTGCGGAGAAGGACCCGTGGAGCGAGGGGCGCCCGGGACTACGCTGTCGGCCTCGCATGCGCCACGAAGTCCCCCTCGAGCGGATCCGAGAGCTCGGATCGCGCGGCCTCACGTCCGGCGAAGTGCTCGAGCGGCGCTCGCGCTTCGGCTCGAACGACATTCTCGAGGCGCCGCGGCACACGTGGCTCGACCTCGCGCTCGAGACGGCGAAGGATCCGATGCTCGGCTTCCTCGTCGGCACGAGCATCCTGTACGCGTTCCTCGGCGAGACGACCGAGGCGCTTGTGCTGCTCGCTTCGGTCGTGCCGCTCGCGGGGATGGACGCGTTCCTGCACCGGCGCGCGCAGGCTTCGACGGAAGGCCTGCAGAAGCTGCTCGCGACGCACGCGCGTGTCGAGCGCGATGGCGTGGTCGTCGAGGTGCCGAGTGCCGAGCTCGTGCCAGGCGACCTCGCGCTCGTGAAGACCGGTGAGCCGTTTCCGGCCGACGGACTCGTGGTCGAGAGCCGCGCTTGCCAAGTCGACGAAAGCGCGCTGACCGGCGAATCGTTCCCGGTGCACAAGCGCGTCGCGGAGCTGCACAACGCCGACGGACCGTTGCAGCTCGAAGGCGAACAATGGGGCTTCGCGGGAACGCGCGTACTGGCCGGTGAAGCGCGCGTGCGCATCGCGTGGGTCGGCGAGGAGACGCTCTACGGCGGCATCGTGCGTTCGGCGCTCTCGGGCACGACCGAGCGCACGCCGCTGCAAGTCGCGGTGAACGGGCTCGTGCGCGCGTTGGTCGCGTTCGCGGTCGTGCTGTGCGGCCTGCTGGCGTTCACGCGCTGGCGGCAGGGCTACGGAGTGCTCGATGCGCTCGTCAGTGCGCTCACGCTCGCCGTCGCGGCATTGCCCGAAGAATTCCCCGTCGTTTTGTCGGTGTTCCTCGGCGTCGGCGCGTTGCGCCTGTCGCAGCGGGGTGCGCTCGTGCGCCGCGCGGTCACGGTCGAGAACATCGGCCGCGTCACGACGATCTGCTCGGACAAGACGGGCACGCTGACCGAGGGCAAGCTCGAGCTGACGCACGTCGTCGCGCTCGGCACGGCGACGGAACGTGAAGTGCGCGAGTGCGCGCTGCGGGCTTCGCTCGAGGGCGGCGACGATCCGCTCGACCGTGCGGTGATCGCGGGCTCGACGGGCCTCGAGCGTGGCCGCCAGCTCGCGCGTTTTCCGTTCACGGAGGATCGCAAGCGCGAGACGGCGGTCGCGGTGATCGACGGTCGCGTGGTCGCGGCCTCGAAGGGCGCGCCGGAAGCGATCGCGCGCCTGTGCGCTTGCACGGACGAGGAGCGGGCGCGGCTCGAACGAGAGACGCTCACGCTCGCCGAAGGCGGCCACAAGGTGATCGCGTGCGCTGCACGCGAACTGGGGCGCGAAGGCGACGGCGCGTGGGCCGGTGGCGAGCCCGACCGCGGCTATCGGCTGCTCGGCGTGATCGCCTTCGAAGATCCGCTGCGCGCCGGAGTGCGGGAAGCGCTCGCGGAATGCGCGGACGCGGGCATTCGCACGATCATGGTCACGGGCGACCATCCGTCGACGGCCAAGGCGATCGCGACGGACGCGGGGCTCGGCGGCGGCGAACCGCGCGTGATCAGCGGCGAGGACCTCGATCGCATCGTGCGCGAAGCGCCGGGAGAGCTCGAGCGCGTCGACGTGATCGCGCGCGCGATTCCGAGCCAGAAACTGGCGCTCGTGAAGGCCCTGCAGCACTCCGGGCACGTCGTGGCGGTCACGGGCGACGGCGTCAACGACGTGCCGGCGCTGCAGGCGGCGGACGTCGGCATCGCGATGGGCGCGCGCGGCACGCGCAGCGCGCGCGAGGTCGCGTCGATCGTGCTCGCGCAGGACGACTTCGGCGAGATCGTGCACGCGATCCGCGAAGGGCGTCAGCTGTTCCGCAACCTGCAGCTGGGCTTCCAGTACCTGCTCCTGATCCACATGCCGCTCGTGCTGACGGCCGCGATGCTGCCGCTGAGTGGGCACGAGATCGCGTACTTGCCGGTGCACGTCGTCGGGCTCGAGTTGATGATCCATCCGACGGCGCTGTTCGTGTTCCAGGAGCTCGCGCCGGCGGTGAAGCTGCAAAAGGCGGCCAAACGCGCGTCGGGAACGTTCTTCGCGCGCGCGGACTGGGCCGTGATCGTGCTGTCGAGCCTGCTGCTCACGCTCGGCATCCTCGCGGGCTTCGAGCTCGCGCACGAAGGCCCGGGCGGAACCGCGGCGGCGCGCGCGATGGCTCTGGCGACGCTCGCGCTCGCGAACATCGCCGTCACGTTTGCGCTCACGGGCCTGCGGCGCCGCAGCGCGCTGCTCGTGTCGGGGGTCGTGCTCGTCGCCGCGATCCTTCCGATCGAGGTTCCCGCGCTCGCGGAGCTCCTGCAGCTGCACTCGATCGGGCTGCTGGGCTGGCTCGGGGCCCTCGGGGTCGCGCTCGTCGGAGCCTTGCCGGTCGCGCTGCGAGCGCGCGCCGTCGGCCGCGCAAATCGCCAGAGCTAGGTCGGCCCCAGATCGATCCGAGGTGCACAGCTTGAGAGCCGCCGCGACGCTGATCGCCTATGCGGGGCTCGCGCTGCTCGCGCTCGGCGCAGCGGCGTGGCCTGCAGCAGGTGCAGCGCCTCGGCCGTGGGTCGCGGAGTTCGCGCTCGCGGCGGGATTCGTCGCCTTCGGAGTGCTGGCGCTCGAGTTCGCGCTCGTCGCGCGGCTGCATCCGCTGCACGAACCGTTCGGAAGCGACGCGTTGATGCTGTTCCACCGCCACATGGGACTCGCCGCGGTCGTGTTCTGCGCGCTGCACGTGTTCGGGCTCGTGGCGACGGAACTGCCGCTGGAGAGCCTGATTCCGGGGCGCGGTTCCGCGTTGCTGACGACCGGTGTCGCGGCGTTCGGCCTGCTCGCGCTCCTGATCGTGCTGTCGCTCGCGCGGCGGAGGCTGCCCCTGAGCTACGAGGCGTGGCGCACGCTCCACCGCTGGCTCGCGCTCGGATTGCTCGCCGTTCTGGTGGGCCACGTCCTGCTGTCGAAAGGACACTCGACTCGCACCGCGGTGAGGATCGCGCTGGCCGTGCAGGCCGGTGGCGCGCTCGCAGTCCTGCTCTACTACCGCTTCGTCCGCCCCGCGCGTTCCGCCCGCCATCCGTGGCGCATCCGCGAGAATCGCGCGGAAGAGGGCGACGTGCGCACGCTGGTGCTCGAGCCCGTCGACGGCGAGCGAATGCGCTTCGCGCCTGGACAGTTCCTGTGGATCTCGACGCGCGGCCCCGGCGGACGCGACCACCCGATCTCGATCGTCTCCTCGGCCGAGCGCACGGAAATCGAGCTCGCGATCAAGGCACTCGGCGACTGGTCACGCCAGCGAGTGCCCAATCTGCAACCCGGCGAGTTGGTCACGCTCGACGGGCCCTTCGGCAATTTCACGCCCGATGCGTGCCCCGCGCAGGCCTTCGTGCTCGTCGCGGGGGGAATCGGCGTCACGCCGTTGCTCTCGATGCTGCGCACGCTGGCGGACCGTGGCGATCGGCGGCCGGTGTGGCTCTTCTACGCGGCTCGCAATCGGGAGCGAGCGCCATTCCTGCCCGAGCTGGAACGGCTGAAGGACCGTCTCGCATTGCAGACGGTGCTCGTTTTCGAGGAGGGTGATTCCGAGGCAAACGTCGAACGCGGATTCGTCGATGCCAAGCTGCTGCTGCGCCACCTGCCGCCGGATCTCGCGCGCGTTCACGCCTTCGTGTGCGGTCCGGCGCCGATGATGGACGCGCTCGAGCACACGTTGCCCGCGGCCGGATTCGAGGCGCGCTACGTCCACACCGAGCGATTCGACATGGTCTGACCCATGAGGCATCAAGACGTCCGCACCGTGTCCTGGATCGTTGCCGTGGGCTTCGCGGCAGCTTGCGCGTTGTTCGCGGCGACGCTTCGCGCGCCTGCGCAGGCGGAAGCGGCCGTGCCGGCGACTGCGCAGCAGCTCTACGAGCGGCATTGCGCGGACTGCCACGAGCTCGAGGAGCTGCTCGAGCCGCTGCGGAGCGCGGAGGATCGCGATGCGGTCCGTGCGGATCTGGTGCGACGTCTTGCGCACCACGGGAAAAGCTCGGGCGCGGAAGATCTCGCGCTGGCAGACTGGCTCGTGCCTCGTTCCGCACCGTGAGACGCCGCGATTTCTGCGACCTAGTGCGCAGCCGCCCCCGAACTCCGGCGCAGTCCTCTGGTGTCGGTGCGGGCCTTGATGAAGGGTAGCGCCATGAGCACCCGCCAACTTACCCCTAGCGCGCCTCACAGCAGGAATCAGGACAGCTCGATGGACTTCCATCCCCAGATCGACCCGGCGACCGGCACGCCCTATCTCGCCGTGCGCAAGCGGTCCCGCGACCTGCTGCTCGACCCGCTGACGAACAAGGGCACCGGCTTCACGCCGCAGGAGCGCGCGGCACTGGGCCTGCACGGCCTGCTGCCGACGCACGAGAGCACGATGCCCGAGCAGCTCGAGCGCGCGTGGGAGAACAACCGCGAGTCGAAGTCGCCGCTGGGCAAGTACGTGCACCTCGCGACGCTGCAGGACCGCAACGAAGTGCTGTTCTTCCGGCTGCTGCACGAGCACATCGACGAGCTGATGCCGATCGTCTACACGCCGACGGTCGGCGAGGCGTGCCAGCGCTTCAGCCACATCTACCGGCAGGGCCGCGGCATCTTCGTCGGCTGGGACCAGCGCGGGCACATCGTCGACGTGCTGCGCAATTACCACGTCAAGAACGCCAGCGTGATCGTCGTCACCGACGGCGAGCGCATCCTCGGTCTCGGCGACCAGGGCATCGGCGGCATGGGCATCCCGATCGGCAAGCTCTCGCTGTACACGCTGTGCGCGGGCCTGCCGCCGGAGACAACGGTGCCGATCATGCTCGACGTCGGCACGGACAACGACGAACGGCTCGCCGACCCGCTCTACCTCGGCCTGCGCCACAAGCGCGTGCGCGGGGACGGCTATCAGGCCTTCATCGACGAGTTCGTCGACGCCGTGATGCGCGTGTGGCCCGGCGCCGTGCTGCAGTGGGAGGATTTCCTCAAGGAAAACGCGCTGCACCAGCTCGAGCGCTTCCGCCACCGCACTTGCTCGTTCAATGACGACATCCAGGGCACGGCGGCCGTCACGGTAGCGGGCCTGCTCGCGAGCCTGCGCGTGATCGGCGGCAAGCTCTCCGACCAGCGGCTCTTGCTCGGTGGCGCGGGAGCTTCGGCCCAGGGCATCGCGTCGCTGTTCGTCGCGGCGCTGGTCGACGAGGGCGTGAGCGTGCGCGACGCCCACGAGCGCGTCTACATGGTCGACAGCCACGGCCTCGTCGTGTCCGACCGGCCGCACCTCGAGGGCTTCAAGCGCGAATTCGCGCGCAACCGCGACGAGGTGGCGCGCTGGAAAGTGAAGGACGCGAGCAACGTCAACCTGCTCGAGGCGATCGAGAACGCGCGGCCCACGCTGCTCGTCGGCACCTCGGCGACGCCGGGCTTCTTCGACGAGCCCGCAGTGCGCGCCATGGGCCGCGTCAACGCGCGCCCGGTGATCTTCCCGCTGTCGAACCCGACCTCGAAGTGCGAGGTCACGCCGAACGACGCGCTGCGCTGGACCGACGGCCGCGCGCTGGTGGCGACCGGCAGCCCGTTCGACCCCGTCGAGCTCGGCGGCAAGCGCTTCCGCATCGGCCAGTGCAACAACAGCTTCATCTTCCCCGGCGTCGGCCTCGGCGCATGGGTCGGCAAGCTCGAGCGCATCACCGACGAGATGTTCCTCGACGCCGCGCACGCGCTCGCACGCTCCGTCGAGTCGTCGGACCTCGCCGAAGGTTCGCTGTTCCCCAAGCTCACGCGCATCCGCGAGATCTCGGCGGAAGTCGCCTGCTCCGTCGTGCGCCGCGCCGTGCAGCAGGGCCACGCGCGCGCGAACCTGCTCGACGGCCTCGAGGAGCGTGTCCGCGCGGCGATGTGGTTCCCCGACTACCTGCCGTTCCGGCCGGCCTGATCCCCGCCTGCCCCGACCGGACGGCCCGTCGCACCCTTCGCGGTGCGCGGGCCGTCCGCCTTTTGCAATTTCCTTCTTCGTTCAAGTGCGCGCGGGGCGTTGGCCGAAGTCCGCGCCCACGGTGCCCCGCGATGTTCGTGGTGCGGCACCGGGGGGACGAAGGGAAGAAGGAGGAGACGTGCTGCATCGCAGTCTGTTCGTTTCGTTGGTCCTGGGCCTGCCCGCGGCGGCGCTCGTGACCGGGTGTTCGAGCTTGTCGGGCTTCTCGAGCAGCAAGGACGACGGCCTCGCGCGTGTCGATCAGTTGCTCACGTGCGTCGAGCGCGTGCAGGCCGAGTCGGTGCTCGCCCGCGAGCGTGCTGACGTCGCGCTGGGCACGCTGCGCGAGCTCGTGGCGCCGGAGTTCGATGGCGATCCGCTCGCGGCGCACGCGCGGCTCGTGAAGCAGATCGAGGATTCCCGCAAGCAGGCCGAGAAGCTCGAGCTCGCGCTGCCGGAGCTCGAAGACACCGCACGCGCAGTTTTCCTCGCGTGGACCGAAGAATCCGAGACCATCGGAAGCACGCGCCTGCGCCGGCAAAGCCAGACGCGCATGGCGGCGACGCGCCAGCGTTGCGAGGCCGTGCAGCGCAGCGCGACCGAAGCGCACATCGCCTGTGAGGCGTTCAACGCGGATCTAACGGACCACGCGACGTTCCTGGAGCACGACTTCAACGCCGACTCCGTCGCGGCGCTGTCCGAGGAGATCGCGCTGCTCGACGAGCAGTCCGACGAGCTCGCGCAGCGCGTCGATGCGTGCATCGCGGCCTCGAAGGAATACGTGGAGACCGCGGCGCTGCGTGGGCAGCTCGCGCAGTCGGGCACGGCGGCGCGTCCGGGCCAGCAACGGCCGCAGGAACAGGCCGCGACGCCCAAGCGCCGCGCGAAGGCGCAGGCGACGGCCAAGGTGGCGGCGGAAGAGCCGCGCGCGCCCGAGGCCGAAACCAAGCCCGTGGCGCAGAAGGTCGACTAGCTCCCACCGCCGCGGCAGCGTCGCCCACGACGCATGAGCTGGGTCCTTCTCGCAGGTCTCGTGCTCGCGCTCGGCCTCGCGCTCGCGATGGCCGCCGCGCGGCGCACGCAACTCGCTCGCATGGCTGCGCGCGTGCACGAACGGGAGCAGGCGCTCTCGAGCGGCGCGCGCGAGGCCGTGCTGCAGGAGCCCGTCGTCGACCTGTCGCGTTGCCTGGGGTGCGGAACCTGCGTGCGTGCATGTCCTGAAGAAGGCGTGATCGCGCTCGTCCACGGTCAGGCCATGGTGGTGAACGGAGCGCGTTGCGTCGGGCACCGCGAGTGCGAACGCGAGTGCCCCGTCGGAGCGATCGCCGTCGGAATCGCGGCGCTCGCGACGCGCACGGACGTGCCGAACGTCAGCGAGTCGCTGGAGGCGCTCGGGACGCCGGGGCTGTTTCTTGCCGGCGAAGTGACGGCGCACGCGCTGATCAAGACGGCGATCGAGCACGGCACCGCGGTCGCGGCGGAAGTTGCGCGGCGCGGAAGGACGGGTGAGCGCGACGAGCTCGACCTGTGCATCGTCGGCGTCGGGCCGGCGGGGCTCTCGTGCGCGCTCGAAGCGAAACGGCACGGCCTGCGTTTCCTGGCGCTCGATCAGGAGCTCGCGCCGGGCGGAACGGTCGCGAAATACCCGCGCAAGAAGCTTGTGGTGATGCAGCCGGTCGAGCTGCCGCTGCATGGGAAGCTCGACCAGCGCGAGTACACGAAGGAAGAGCTCGTCGAACTCTGGCAGCGCATCGTGGTTGAGCAGGAGCTCCCGCTGCGCCTCGGCGAGACGTTCGTCGGCGTCGAGCGCGATGGCGAGAGCCTCGTCGTGCGCACCGACCGCGCGAGCTACCGCGCGAAGCAGGTGTGCCTCGCGATCGGACGGCGCGGCACGCCGCGGCGACTGGGCGTGAAGGGCGAGGAGCTCTCCAAGGTCGCGTACAGCCTGCTCGATGCCCACGGTTTCCAGCAGCGGCGCGTGCTCGTCGTCGGCGGCGGCGACAGCGCCGTGGAGGCGGCCCTCGCGCTCGCGGAGCAACCCGGGAACGAAGTCACGCTCTCCTATCGCCGCGAGTCCTTCTTCCGGTTGCGTGCGCGCAACGAACAACGCCTGCGCGAACGTGTGGGCAAGAGCCGCCTCTCGCTGCTGATGGCAAGCGACCTGCGAGAGGTGCGCGAGGGTTCCGTCGAGCTCGAGGTCCGCGACGGCGCCGAGGCGCGCAGCGTCACGCTTGGCAACGACGATGTGCTCGTCATGGCCGGCGGCACGACGCCGTTCGAGCTGCTCTCGCGCGTCGGCGTGTCGTTCGATCCTGCGCAACGCCCGGCGCCAGCGCCGATCGTGGAGACAGGGCCGGGAATCGTGCCAGCGCTCGCGGGTGCATTCGTGCTCTCGCTGCTCGGCCTGGTGTTCGCGTTGTGGCACGCGGACTACTACTTCCTGCCTGCATCGCTGCGGCCGGAACAGCTCAAGCACGAACTCCTCCGCCCGGGCCGCAACCTCGGGTTGCTGTTCGCGCTCGGCGCCTGCGGTTTCATCGTCGCGAACCTGCTGTACCTCGCGCGCCGCAAGTTCCTGCCTGGGTTCCGCTGGGGTTCGCTGCGCGGCTGGATGACCGTGCACGTCGTGACAGGAGTGCTCGCTTTCCTGTGTGCACTGCTGCACGCAGCGATGGCGCCGCGCGACACTGTCGGCGGGCATGCGTTGTGGGGCCTCGCCCTGCTGCTCGTGACGGGCGCGATCGGCCGGTACTTCTACGCGTGGGTTCCGCGCGCGGCGAACGGTCGAGAGCTTGCGGTCGAGGAACTGCGCCTGCGCTTGGGTCGCCTCGCCGAGCAGTGGGATCGCTCGCACTGGAGTTTCGTCGAGGGCGTGCGGCGCGAGCTCGCGGCGCGCATCGACGCGACGCAGTGGCGCAGTTCGTTCGTCGCGCGCGTCGTGGCCGTCGTCAAGGGACGGCGTGAGCTCGAGAGCGCGTTGGGCCGGCTCGCTGCGGATGGACAACGCGCCAACGTGCCCCAGCCGCGGATCCACGAGACGCTCGACCTCGCGCGCGAGGCCTGGCGCACGTCACTCGCGGCCGCGCACTACGAGGACCTGCGCGCGGTGGTCGAGAGCTGGCGCTACCTGCACCGCTGGACCGCGGTGCTCGTGGTGCTGCTGATCGTGCTGCACGTGCTTTACGTGCTCGCGTACGGTTCGTCCTCGATCGGGAGCAGCGGCGGATGAAGCTCGCATCCGCGGGTTTCTGGATCGCGGCGCTGTCGATGGCGGCAGTCGCGCTCGTCGGCATCGTCGACCTCCGGCGCACGTCGCCCGGCCCGTTGACGACCGTGCACGGCCGCGAGGACGAGCTCGCGAGCAGTTCGAGCTGCTCGGAATGCCACGGCGGCTGGTTCTCGAGCATGACCGAGAGCTGCAACGCCTGCCACGAGCGCATCGAGTCGCAGATCGACGCCGGCGACGGCCTGCACGGCAAGCTCGGCGCCGAGCGCGCCGCGCAGTGCGCGTTGTGCCACAGCGAGCACCATGGCGAGAGCTACTCGATCGTCAACGCGCGCAGCTTCGCGCTCGCGGGTTTCGAAGACGTGCAGGCTTTCGATCACGCCTTCCTCGGTTTCGAGATGGAGGGCGCGCACCTCGAGCTCTCCTGCTCCGAATGCCACGAACACGCCACAGCGCCGGTGCTTCCTCCGGATGCGCTGCGCTACGGCGGGCTCGAGCAGCGCTGCACGAGCTGCCACGAGGACCCGCACAA
>JAPLOE010000280.1 GCA_026692705.1 Planctomycetota bacterium | reverse complement strand
CACCGACAGCCGCCGCGCGTCGACGTCCGCGACGAAGAGCCTGCGCCGATCCCAGTCGATCTCGACGTCGTTCGGCGCGAGCATCTGCCCCGCGCGCTTGCCCCACATGCTCGAGCGGCCCACCAGCACCGGCTCCCACGTCGACGACTCGTGCTTGACGTCGTACAGCACGAAACTCGGCGCCGTCGGCTCGCACAGCGCCGCCAGATCGCCGCCGATCGACACGTGGCCACCAAAATGCGCCGAAACGACGCGCTCCATGCGCATCGCGACCGGAATGTCCTCGCCGACCTGCGTGCGCCGGAAGAGCTGCACGCGGTCCTCGTAGGGCTCGCTCACCGCCGCGATGCCATTGCGCACCGCGATGCCGTGCGGATAGTGCAGCTTGCCGTCGCCTTCGCGCGGCAGGAGCGCGTGCAGGCCCCATTCGTGCTGGCGATTGCCTTCCGCATCGAACACCTGCACACGATGGTTGTCGGTGTCGACGACGTACAACGAACTCTCGTCCCACGCGAGCCCCGCCGGTTGCGAGAAGAAACCCGGATGCGGCCCGAAGTCGCCCCAGCTCTTCACGAACTTCAGGTCGCGGTCGAGCTTCACCACGCGGTGGTTTCCGGTGTCGCTCACGTACACGAAGCCGGAGTCATCGACCGCGACGTCGGTCGGCCGCAGGAACTCTGCCTGCCCGTGCCCGTACTTGCCGCTCGCGATCGCCGCGCCGTCCGTGCGCGCGAAACGCTGCACGCGGTCGTTGCCGGTGTCGGCGACGTAGATGAACTCGTCCGTCACCGCGAGCCCACCCGGGCAACGCACTTGACCGACGTCTCGGCCCCAGGTGCCGAACGTGACCTCGGCTTCAAGTCCGTCGCTGAACGTGAGGAAACGACCGCGCGGCATCTCGGTCACGCCCTCCATTCGCGTCACGAACAGGGAGTCACCGCTCGCGGCGACGTCCGAAGGGAGCGGCAGCAGCACCGACAGATCCCTCCTGCTGGGCTTGTCGCCATGCCACTGGATCCCGCGTCCGTCCGTGTCACATGCCCAGAGCGCACCGTCCGCATCGAAGCTCAATCCACTCGCGGAAACGGCCTTCGTGATCGTCCTCACCGGCACACCCATGCGCGCGGGCGGCGGCGTGTCCTCGCCTTCCTGGGCGAAGAGGCAGCAGGCGGCGAGAGCGAGGGAGAGCATCGCCCCGATTGTGCGCCTTCAGCGCGTGATGTGGTAGAGCTCGAGCGTCGGCCCGAACGCATCCGCGCTCAGAAGCCGCCAGAACAGGTGCGCGACGTCCTGGTAGTCGAGCGCCGGCTCCATAGCGCGGCCCTCGGGCTCGCCGTGGAACGTCGCCGACAGCGTGCCGTGCGCCGTGGCCCAGTCGCGCAGCTGCATCATCAGCGGGTTGATGCGCGTGTACTTGCTCACCTCGATCAGCACCCATTCTGGAGCCTCGTCCGCGACGAACTTCTCGAGCCGCGCCTGCGCCTTCGCCGGATCCTGCCCAACGAACAGGCGGCCCGGCATCGGGATGAGGTCGCGCGCGCCCGGAAGCGCCGCCCCGTTCGCGTCGAGTCGGTCGAGCTGGTAGCGCACCCAACGCTTCTGGCGGGTCGCGTGGTCCGTTCGGACGAGCTCGAGCGCTTTCGCATCGCTCGCCAGCGGCAGCGCGAAGCGCGCGCAGAGCATCGCGCGGCCGGTCGAGTGCTCCTCGATCCACTGCGCCGCCTGCTCGAACGTGTCGTCCGCGTCGCGCACGGCGGCGTACCGCACCGCTCCGAGCGTCGGCACTGCCAGCGCGAGCCCGAGCACGCCGGCGCGCAACGCTTGCGGCATCTTCAGCGCGAGCGCGACGACGCCGATGCCGCCGAGCGTCGCGAGGAACGGCACGAGCGGCAGCAGCATGCGGTCGCACGTTTCCTTGTAGACGCAGAGCGCGAGTCCGTAAGGCACCGCGTATGCCAGCGCGACGAGCAGCTGACGTTTCGCGCCCGCGTCGAGCCCGCGCCACTTCGCTCGCGCACCCACGAGCGTGAACACGAGTCCGAGAAATGCCGCGACCGAAAGGCCCGGGTCGTAGTCCCACAGAAGCCGCGTTGCCACAGCGAAGCCGCTCAGGTCGAGGTCGCGCCAGTGGAACGTGTGCCCACCGGCCGCCCACGACGCTTCGGGATTCATGTTCTCCGCCTCGTGCGGATACAGCGTCGTCCACGCGAGCACGCAGGCCGCGATCGGCAGCAGGATCGCGACGGAATTGGCCCGTTCCTCGCGCTTTTCGCGCAGCGCATGCGCCGCGAGGATCGGCAGCAAGGCGAACCAGCCGCTGTGCAACATTCCGAGCGCGAGCAACGCGAGTCCCGCTGCGACGAGATACCGCACCCAGTCCGGCCGCTCGCGCAACTGCAACGCGGCGAGCACGGTGAGCAAGGCGAAGCTCGCGTGCGGCGCGTGGTGGCGCGCCTGCTGGCTGAACTCGAGATGCAGCAGCGACGTCGCCGCGAACGCGGCCGCGATCAGCGCACCGAGCGGCGTCGTGAAGCGTCGCGCGAGCAGCCACGTCGCCGGGATGAACAGCAACGACAACCACGCGACCAGCGTGCGCGAACGCACCGCATCCGCCGAGGCCGCCGCCAGATGCTCCTCCAGCGGCGCCGACGCTTCCGCCTTCGCTTCCGGCAGCAACGCGAGTCCCTGCGCGAGCAGCAGCGGATAGGCGTAGTACCCCTTCTCCGACTGCTTGAGGTCCGGCTCGCGCCCTTCGCGCAGGATCTGCGCCTGCATCACCATGTACGAATCCGGCTCCGGCAGGTGCGGCAGCTCGCGCTCGAGTCCGCGCAAGCGCAGCACGGTCGCCGCAGCGAGCACGAGCAGGACGAGCCACCAGCCTTGGGAGCGGGAATTCACGTGCGGAAAAGCTACACGACGGCGGCGCGCGCGGCGAACCCTTGAGGTCCGGCGGGGCGAAGGGAAGATGCACGGATGGCCGCCTTGCCTCCGCTCCCGATCGACGCCGTGCTGCCCGAGCTCCTGGCGGCGCTGCGTTCGCACGCGAGCGTCGTCCTGCGCGCACCGACCGGCGCCGGCAAGACCACGCGCGTGCCTGGAGCGCTGCTCGACGCCGGACTCGCGGGTGCGGGCCAGATCGTGATGCTCGAGCCGCGCCGGCTCGCCGCCCGCGCCGCCGCGCGCCGCATCGCCTTCGAGCGCGGCTCGGACGTCGGCGGCGAAGTCGGCTGGAACGTGCGCTTCGACCGCAAGGCCTCGCGCGCGACGCGCATCCTCGTCGTCACCGAAGGCATCCTCGTTAGGCGCCTGCAGGAGGATCCGTTTCTCGAGGGCGTCACTTGCGTGCTGTTCGACGAGATCCACGAGCGCAGCCTCGACACCGACCTCTCGCTCGCGATGGTGCGCAAGCTGCAGCGCGAGGCGCGGCCCGACCTGCGCATCGTCGCGATGTCGGCCACGCTCGTGCCCGAGGCGCTCGTGCGTTTCCTCGGGGATGCGCCGCTCGTGGAGAGCGAAGGCCGGCTTTTCCCGGTGGAAACGAGCTATCTGGGCTACGACGAGCGCGTCCCGCTGCAACGGCAAGTCACCGGCGCGATCGCGCGCGCGCTCGAGCTCACACGCGGCGACGTGCTCGCGTTCCTTCCGGGCGTCGGCGAGATCCGGCGCACGAAAGACGAGCTGCGTGAGATCGCGTCGCGCCGCGGCGCCGAGATCCACGAGCTCTACGGCGACCTGCCGCCCGAGCAGCAGGACGCGGTGCTGCAGCGCCGTTCGTCGCGCAAGATCGTGCTCGCCACGAACGTCGCGCAGACCTCGGTCACGATCGATGGCGTCACGGCTGTCGTCGACTCCGGCCTCGCGCGCGTGATGCGCTTCGATCCTTCCGTCGGTCTCGACCGCCTCGTGCTCGAGCGCATCTCGCGCGCTTCCGCCGACCAGCGCGCCGGCCGAGCGGGCCGCACCGCACCGGGCGTGTGCCTGCGGCTGTGGAGCGAAGGCGAGCAACGTTCGCTCGCGCCCGAGGACGATCCCGAGATCCGCCGCGTCGACCTCGCCGGGGCCGCTCTCGAGCTGCTGGCCTGGGGCGAGCGGGATCTCGCGGAATTCGCGTGGTTCGAGCCGCCGCAGGCCGCTTCGCTCGAACGTGCGCTCGCGCTGCTGCGTCGCCTCGGCGCACTCGGGCCCAACGGGCTCACGCCACTCGGCCAGCGCATGGCCGAGATTCCCGCGCACCCGCGGCTCGCGCGCTTGATGCTCGAGGCCGAACGCCTCGGCTGCACGTCGCGCGCTGCGCTCGCCGCCGCGTTGCTCTCCGAGCGCGATCCCGTGCGCCGCACGCCCGGCCGCCGGCTCGCGCGCCACGTCGGCGACTCGGACCTGCTCGACCGCGTGCTCGCGCTCGAGCAGTTCGAGGACACCGGTTCACCCGACAGTGACCTCGGCGAGCTCGACCGCGGCGGCGCGAGCTTCGTGCTGCGCGCGCGCGACCAGCTCGTGTGGCTCGTGCAGCCCAACGACCAGCCCGGCAGCGCCAAGTCACTCGCCCGCGCGCTACTCGCGGCCTTTCCCGATCGCCTCGCTCGCCGACGCGAGCCCAAGGGACGCCGCGGCGTGATGGCCGGCGGCCGCGGTGTCGCGCTCGCCGAGGAGAGTTCCGTCGCGGATTCGCCGCTGTTCCTGTGCCTCGATCTCGACGCGGGCGCGCGCGGCGAACGCGCCGAGGCGCTCGTGCGCATCGCCTCCGCCGTCGACGAGGCGTGGCTCGATCGCGAGCGCCTGCGCACCAGCACCGTGGCGATCTTCGACGATGAGAAGGAGCGCGTTTTCGCGCTCAAGCGCACCGAGTTCGACGACCTCGTGCTCGAGGAATCGCAGGCCGGTGTGCCCGAGCCCGCCGAGGGCGCGCGCGCGCTCGCTCTCGCCGCCTCGACGCGCCTCGAGCGCGTGCTGCCGCCCGAAGACGACGAGCTGTGGAACTTCGTGCGCCGCGTGACGTGCCTGCGCCAGTGGATGCCTGACCTCGCGCTGCCCGAGCTTACGCGCGATTCGTTGCGTGAGTTGCTCCCCGACCTCTGCGAAGGCCGCCGCACGTTCGACGAGCTGCGCCGCGCTCCGTGGCTCGACTTCGCTCGCGCACGCTTCGATCACCGCCAGCTCCAGGCCATCGAACGCGAAGCTCCCGAGCGCCTGCGCGTGCCCTCGGGCAGCGAGATCCGCCTCGTCTACGAACCGGGCAAGGCGCCCGTGCTCGCCGCGCGCATCCAGGAACTCTTCGGCCTCGCCGAGACTCCGCGTGTCGCCGGTGGCCGCGTCGGCGTCCTCATGCACCTGCTCGCGCCCAACCACCGACCGCAGCAAATCACCGAGGATTTGCGCAGTTTCTGGGACACGACCTACCCGCTCGTCGCCAACGAGCTGCGCCGCCGCTACCCGCGCCACTCGTGGCCCGACGATCCCTGGAACGCTCCCGCCGAGCGCCGCCCCCGGCGCCGCTCCTGAATCAGCGGCCGTCCGCTTCTCGCCGTCGTCTTCTGTCTGAATCGCCGCAGAAAGCATCGAGGCCGGCCGCAGCGAACTGCGACCGGCCTCGAAAGTGGAGCGAAGTCAGCTATTCGCTGACACGCTCATGCGATCAGGGGACGTAGGTCATCTCGATCGCGTTCGAGAGGTTCGTGGCCTTGCCAGCCGGCGGGTCGCGGAAGGTAAGCCTGTCTTTTTCTGGCCGCTGCCTTGTTTCTCCTGCGGCCAGAAAAAGCTCCGGGGACGCTTAGTGCGTCCCCGGAGAAGGATCCCCCAAGCCGCGCGCTAGCGCGGCGCGGCTGAGGTGGTTCCGCGA